>DASYQE010000031.1:0-33225 GCA_036005805.1 Candidatus Polarisedimenticolia bacterium
GCGTGTCGTGGGCATTCGCGGGTTCGACGAGCCGCCGATGAACCTGCCCAACGTGGCGCGCAATGTGATCGCCCACGAGATCGGCCACGCCCTGGGCCTCGAGCACAACAGCGACCCCACCACCTTGATGTGTGGCCGCCCTGCCCGGTGCCGGCCCGACGTGTTTCGCTCGGACGAACCGCGGCTTTTCCCGCTGACCGAGGACGACCGGAGCCAGCTCTCGAGGATGTATCCCCCGACCTGGAAGCCGCGCTAGACTCGCCGTTCATGCGCCTCCGGACGACTCGCGCGATCCTCGCCATCCTGGCGTTCGCTTCCGTCCCCTCCCTCGCGGGACACGAACCCAGGCTGGCCCCGGAGAAACGGAAGCAGATCGAAGCCGCCGTCACCCGTTACCAGTCAGCGAGCCGCGCGCCCGGCCTGTCGGTGGCGGTCGTCGAGAACGGCGCTTTCGAATGGTCGTCCGGTTTCGGCATGGCGGACCTCGAGAATGCGGTGCCGGCCTCGTCGCAGACGCTCTATCGGCTCGGATCGATTTCGAAGCCGCTCACCGCGACCGCCGCCGCGCTGCTCTGGCAACGGCACAAGCTGGACCTCGATGCGCCGGTGCAGAACTACTGTCCGTCGTTTCCGCGGAAGGACGACGTGATCACGACGCGCCAGGTTCTCGGACACCTGGGAGGCATCCGGCACTACAAGAGCGACTCCCAGGACGACCTCGAAATCGGCAACACGCGCCACTCCGACGACACCGTGCAGTCGGGCCTGAAGTTCTTCGCCGAGGACCCGCTGGTCGCCAAACCGGGGACGGAATATCACTATTCCACCCAGGGCTACACGCTCGTCGCGTGTGTGATTGAAGGCGCGTCAGGCGAGAAGTACGTCGATTTCGTTCGACGCAACGTCCTGCAGCCGGCCGGCATGACCCATACGACGACGGACGATCGCTTCGCGATCATCCCGCACCGCACCCGCTTCTATGAGCGCGATCCGTCCGGCAACGTGGTCAACGCGGACTTTCTCGACTCGAGCTACAAGGTGGCGGGGGGCGGCTGGCTCTCTTCCGCCGAGGACATGGCGGCCTTCGCGGTCGCCATGCTCCAGGATCGCGTCGTCCAACCTCCCACGCGCGAGCTGATGTGGACCTCCCTGAAGACCGGCGACGGCAAGCCCACCGGTTACGGGCTCGGCTGGTCCGTGAAGGAGGATCTCGGCGTTCCGTCCGTCTCCCACAACGGCGGCCAGCAGGGCACCAGCACCTCGCTCCTGATGGTGCCCGACCGGAAAGCCGCGGTCGTGGTCCTCGTCAACCTGGAAGGCGCCGCCGCTTCCACCCTGGCCGCCGACATCATGAAGGTCCTGCTCGGCCTCGGCACGACCACGGCGAAATAGACTTCGGCCTCGGTCCGTTTCGACGTCACTCCTTCCCGAGCAGGCGAGCCAGAAGATCCCGGAGACCGAGCCGGTCCGCCCAGTCGTTCAGGTAGACCATGTCCAGGCGCTCCGCCTGGACGTTCAGGATCCCGCGCACATCCTCCCACTGGCGATCAGACACTTCGCCGCCGAGCCGGTACCAGAGCAGCTTCCGCAGCAGCGTGTCCTCGGCCGATTTGACGAAGACATCGTGCGGAGCCTCGTCCCCCAGGCGAACGACCACCTTCCGGTCGAACTCCGCCTCGTCGAACGGAGCCGCGCCCTTGACGAAGAGATCGACCTTGATCCCGGTCGCATGATGGACGAGGTTGCAGCTTCCGCGCTCCTTCACCGCTCGCGCAACCGCCTGTTCGTCAACGTAGAAATCGCCACCGAGAGCCTGGACCAGATCGGAGACGCGTTCCCTGGGCAGGTCCACGACGAGGTCGACGTCGTGGGTCTGGCGGGGAAAGCCGTGGATCGCGCTGGCGTACGACCCGCCCAGGTGATAAGCGACACCCAGCCGGTCGAGGACTTCGAGAACGAGGAAGGCGACCCGCAACCCTTCGGGGTCGCTCGGACTCATTTCCGCGCTGTCTCCGGGCGTGGACCGTAGACCTTTTCCGCGAGATCCGCGCCGAGGACGATGTCCATGAGCAGCCTGACTCGCTCCTGCCGCGAAGCCCCGGGGAAGCGCAGCGCGATTCCGGCCAACGCGAGCTGCCGGGCGGTCCGATTGGCGTCCTCGACGAGCGCGACCTTCCGCGACGCCGGCATCGCCCGCAGCACCTTCACCTGGAGATCGGCCGCGGCTGAAGAGGTGTCCTGCGCCAAGCCGCCACCCGAGGGTTCCATGTGGTCAGATTAGCACCACCCGCGACGGTTCTGCGATCCTCGACCATCACCGCTTCCTGGCTTTCATGAGGTACATTCTGCCAATCCTTCCAGGAGAGTCGCATGAGATCGGTCTTCGCCGGCTTCGCCCTCATCGCCTTGATCCTCGCCGTGGCCGCCGCGGCGGCCGGCGGTCCTCCCGTGGCGCCGCGCGTGCCGGTGGTGGACGACTACTTCGGCACCAAGGTCACCGACGACTACCGGTGGATGGAGGACCGCCGCGCGCCGCAGTTCGAGCAGTGGTGCCGCGACCAGGGACGCTATGCGCGTTCGGTTTTGGATCGCATTCCCGGTCGCGACGCGCTGCAGGCGCGGATCGCGGCCCATACCGGCGGCGGCACCGTGGCCACCCAGGTGCGCCAGGCCGGGGGCAAGGTCTTCTCTCTCAAGCTCGAGCCGGGGCAGGACACCTTCAAGCTCTACGTCCGCGACGGAGTGGACGGCGCCGAGACCCTGCTGGTCGATCCCGATCACGGCGCCACGCCCGGACACCACTTCGCGATCGACTACTACGAGCCTTCGCCGGACGGCGCACGCGTCGCCTACGGCCTGTCGCCCGGAGGCTCCGAGAAAAGCGTCATCCACATCGTCGACGTGTCCCCGCGCAAGGAGTGGCCGGAGGCGATCGATCGCGCCGAGGACGGCAGTCCCTCGTGGCGGGACGACAATCGCTCCTTCTATTACAACCGCTTCGCCAAGGTCGGTCCGGGCGCCAGGGACACCGAGCAGTACCTGAACAGCCGCGCCTGCCTGCACGTGGTCGGAACCGATCCCGGGAAGGATCGCGCCCTGATCGGCACGGGGGTTCCCGGATCGCCACCGCTGACACCCGTGGACACGCCGTTCATCCAGGCCACCCCGGGCTCGCCTTATGTCATCGCCGTCATCAGCCACGGCGCCGATCCCGCGGTCACCGCCTACGTGGCGCGCTCCGGCAGGAACGACACGCTCTCACCGTGGCTGAAGGGCGTGGACGTGGACGACGCGGTGACGACCATCGTCCCCCACGGTGACAAGCTCTACCTGCTCACGCACAAGAACGCGCCGCACTACCAGGTGATCGCCGTGGACGCATCATCGCCGGATCTCTCGAAGGCCGTGACCGTGATCCCGCCGGGCGAGCGCGTCATCCAGACGATGGACGCCGCCTCGAACGCCCTCTATGTCCGGGATCTCGATCGCGGACTCCACCGCCTGCGCCGCTACGATTTCGCCAGCGGCAAGGTGGAGGACGTCGCGCTCCCGGTGCAGGGCGCCCTCTCCGGACCGTACCTCGACCCGAAGTCGCCCGCGGTGCTCGCGGGCATGGCCAGCTGGCTTGCGCCGATGGCGTATTACAGCCTGGATGGCAAAACCGCGACGCGGACTTCCATCGTGCCGCCCTGGAAGGAGGACGTGTCACCGTACACGGCGGACGAGGTGCAGGTGCGCTCGTGGGACGGGACGATGGTCCCGCTGTCGATCGTGCACCGCCGCGACATCAAGCTCGACGGGAGAAACCCCGTGTGGCTCACGGGCTACGGAGCCTACGGAGCCTCCCTCACCCCGGGCTTCGTCTCCCGCTTCCTGGCGCTGCTCGAGGACGGCGGCGTGTACGCGGTCGCCCATGTGCGCGGCGGCGGGGAGTTCGGCGAGGAGTGGCACCTCGCCGGCAAACAGGCCACCAAGCCCAACACTTACAAGGACCTGATCGCCTGCGCCGAGCACCTGGTGAAGCAAGGCTACGGCTCGCCGACAACGCTTGCGATCGAGGGTCGCAGCGCCGGCGGCATCACGGTGGGCATGGCCACGACGGCGCGGCCGGACCTGTTCCGCGTGGTGTTCAACGGAGTCGGCGACAACAACACGCTGCGTTGCGAGCACGGCACCGACGGACCTGCCAACTCGCTCGAGTACGGATCGACGCAGACCGAGGCCGGCTTCCGCGCGCTTTTCGCCGTGGACGCCACGCAGCACGTGGTGCCAGGCACCGCGTATCCGGCCGTGCTGCTCACCTCCGGCTTCAACGACCCCCGCGTGGCGCCGTGGCAGCCGGGCAAGATGGCCGCGCACCTGCAGGCCGCGACCAAAAGCGGCCGGCCCGTGCTTTTCCTGGTGGACTTCGACGCCGGCCACGGCATGGGCTCGTCCAAGTCGCAGCGCGACCGCGAGCTCGCCGACCAGCTGTCCTTCCTCTACTGGCAGATCGGAGTCCCCGCCTACCAGCCCGCCGCGGAGCACTGACGACCAGCCATCGAAAGAAAAGGGGGAGGTTATGGCCTGCGCTCGCATGGACATGTCCGATCCCACCGCAATCAATCTCTGTTTTGGCTGCGGAGCCTCCTGGACCGGTGAGATAGAAGGCCGATGCCCGGATTGCGGAGAGGCGCTCGTCTCCAGAGAGAGGATCCTCGCGGAATTCGAGGGCTCTCTTCGGAAACCTGACGCCTCCTTGCCGGACATGTCGTCGCTGGATTTGCTGTGCACCACCACGGACGAGGTCGAGCAGAGCCACCAGCGCAACCGTCTCGAGGAGCTGGGCGTGCCTTATTTCTGCTTTCGCGAGGAGCAGAAACCCGCAGGAGATGGGTCTCCGGTGCCCAGCACGAGCTTCTACATTGCCGATCTGCAACTCGAGTGGGCTCGTGATCGGCTGGCGGATGCCTTCGGCGACAGCGTGCTGATCGCGCGGGCGGCGAACGAGTTCGAGGCGGGGATTTACCGAGCTGCCCTGGACGATCGGGGCATCCGGTATACGACAAGCCGGCTCACGCAGTACCCGGTGGTGGCGGTAGGACCGCTGGCCGAGACGCTGTTTTTCGTGGCCGAAGCGGACATCGGGGCTGCGCGCCGGGCGATCGAGGATGTCGGCGACGCCGAAGCGTCGGGCGAACAGGATGTCCCGGGAGGAGACGCCCTCTCCACGGATGACGCCGGGCCTGACCGGCAGGAATCATCCGCCTCAACGACGACGGGGGACGGCGTCTCAGGCGATGAATCGCGGCTCTCCCAGGACCTGCGGGACCAGCGCGCTTACAGGATGACGCGCTTCTTCCTGTTCATCTCGGCGGCCATGAATCTCTTGCTGTCGGCGACCCTGGGTCTCTTCCTGCAGTCCTCCCACATTCAGACCGCGGTGCCGATCGGGCTGCTCTGCTTCATCACCGGCGCCGTGCTCGCCTGGCTGGCACTCTGGTCAAGACGGAATCCCGAAGCGGCATTCGGCTGTTCCTTGTTCCTCCTGATCGTCTATCACATCGTCACGATGCCGACGGTAGGTCTCTTCTCGCTCTTTTGGGAGTTGGTTCCCATGGACGATTCTCGCTGCTCTGTTCAGCTGGAAGCGAGCCCGGGAGCGACGGCTCGAAGAAGCTGAGGCTCGAACCCGATGATCGGGGAACCCTAAGGCAGCGGGAGCGGCTCGGTCACGGGAACGGCCGGCTTGTTCCGGGTCGTCCCCTGCAGTGCACGCCCGCGACGCGCCGGTGCATCCCAGCTCCGGCCCTGGTCGTGAGGCACGGTGACCTGGACTGAAGACGAGGCCGGGTTCCCCGAGGCGTCCGTCGCGGTGTACTCGAGCGTGTAGACGCGACCTGTGCCGGCAGCCGCCCTCTCCGCCCGCAGCAGGACGGACACGTCGGGCGTGCCGATGGCCGCATCCTCGATGTCACCGGTGGTGGTGCCGTCTCCGGCGCCCGGGGCATCGTCCGGCTCGCTGCTCGTCGCCGAGACGAGTTTCACGGTGGCGTCGGGATCGCAGACATCGACGGCCTGCCACACCGCCTGGACCCGCACCAGCTGGTGGTTCGGCGGCGACAGGATGGTCGGACTCAGGGTCAGAGTCAGGGTGGGCGGGGTCGTGTCCTGCACGGTCACGGTCTGCTCGGCGACATCGCCGAGACCCGCGCTGTCCGTGACCTGGAGCCCGATGACGTGCGCTCCCAGCCCCAGGGTCACCTCGAGCTGGACTCCCTCTCCGAGCGATCGCTGCGTGGCCTGCCCATAGTCCTCGAACCACTCGAAGCGCTGGATGTCGTCGTTCGTGCCCGGGGTCGAATCGTCATCGGTCGATGCCGAACCGTCCAGCGTCACCACGCCGCCGGACGGGCCGGTGCATTCCACGACCGCCTGGGTTGCAAATGTGTCGTGTGGGGGCGTGCCGCTCGGAGACTCGTCACACTGGCCCTCGCTGAACGTGTCTTTGCTGAGACCCGTCGCACCGGACAACTTGAGGACCGTGTAGTCGGACGTGTTCGCGGTGTTCTGCGTCTGGCCCGCGACGACGACATCGGCGCAGGCATCGACTCCCAACGAGAACGCGAAATCGTCCTCGCTGTTGGACGCCGTCCCGCTCACGTCGGTCCTCCACAGCTCTTCGCCCGTGGCGCCGTTCAGCTTCACGGTGGTCCAGTCGTGGGCCTTGCCGGTGTTCTCGGTCCTCCCGAGGGCGACAACGGCATTCCCCGCGACCGCGACGGCAAAGCCACGATCCGTGGAGTTGGCCAACGACCCTCTCGTGGCATGTCGCCACTTCTCCGTCCCCGAATCGCCCTCGACCTTGACGACGCTGAACTCGGTGCCGGCCGGCCCGAGACCGAACGAGCCGCCGAACACGGCGTCGCCCGAGCCATCGAGAGCGACCGACTCCAGCGTGTCGTAATCGCCCACGCCACCATCGATCGTTTTTTTCCAGAGCTCGCCTCCGCTGGCCCCGGACAACTTGACCGCGAAAGCGTCCCACGTGGATCCGGCCGCCACTCTTCCAACGGCGAAAACGTCACCCTGGGGATTGGCCGCAACACTGTTGGCCGCGTTGCTGATAAAGGTTCCCGCCGTGTCAATCCTGTAGACCCATGCCAGGCCACCGGTCGCTCCGGACAGTTTCTCCACGAGCAGACCCGTGTTGCTGGAGCTGTTGGCGAAATAGCCCCCGGCGATCACGTCGCCTGACGGGTCGAGCGCCAGCGACAGGACACCACTCGTACCCCCCAGGCCGGAGTCAGACCGCCTCCACAGCTCCGATCCATCGAGACCCGACAGCTTGACGACGAAAAAAGCGTAGGAAGTGGACCTCACGGTCCCGGCGGCCACCACGTCTCCATGACTGTCGAACCCGACTTCCGAGGCATAGCCATCCAGACTGTTGATCACGTACCGCCATTGTTCCGCTCCCGTCGCCCCATCCAGTTTCACGACGGTGAACTGGGTTCTGAAAAAGCCCGGAGCGCCGATCGTGAGGTTGCCGCCGGCGACGACACTTCCATCGGTATCGACGGCGACGGCGATCCCTGTCCCGCTGACGATCCCGGTCCCGCCGATGGTCGTGCTCCAGAGGACCTCCCCCGTGCTTCCCGACAGCTTGGTCACGAGGAACCTGTTCGAGAACGAGGCGGCTGTGATGATGTTCCGCTCGGCATCGATCGCCAGGCCTCGCACCGCGCTGCTGGTGCTGAAGGCCTGGAAAGTCACCTGCCAGGCCAACGCGGTCTCCAGGCTGAAGAAGAAGAGGAAGGCGAGCGACAGGATCAGGGCACGGGTCAGCGGGATCAGGCGCACCACGGTTCCCCCCAGAATGAGCCTCGGCGAGCAGGAGTTGCCAAGCCTAGTACGCCCAGCGGGCCTGCCCGTCAAGGGGATGTTGTGGTGCCGGGGCGGGATCGTGCGCGGCAGTCAAGATCATTGTGACGATAAGGAAGCGCTCGAATTGCCGGTTCTTCGTCATACTGCTCGATGACTGGCGCAGCAGGTCCGATCGGCTTCATCGGCCTGGGCACGATGGGAGAGGCCATGGCGCTGACACTCGTCAAGGCTGGCACGCGGCTCCTCGTCTGGAACCGCACACGTGCCAAAGCCGAGACTCTCGGAGCGGCCGGTGCCGAGGTTGCTCGAGAGGCGGCAGACGTGTTCGCGCACGCCGCAACCGTCTTCCTGATGCTCGTCGACGGCGGAGCGACTGACGCGGTCCTCGACCGCGGTGGCGCCGCCTTCGCGGCCCGGGTGGCCGGACGCACGGTCGTCCACATGGGCACGACCTCGCCGGCCTATTCGCGTGCGCTCGAGGCGGACATTCGCTCCGTCGGGGGAGACTACGTCGAAGCGCCGGTCTCCGGTTCGCGCAAGCCCGCCGAGGCAGGCCAGCTCGTCGCCATGCTCGCCGGCGACGCAGACGCCATCGCTCGCGTTCGACCGCTGCTGACTCGATGGTCGAGGGCCTGGCTGATCGTGAGTCGCGGTGCCGGTCTGGCCGGCATCGGATTGGGGATCGGCCTGATCCTGTCGGGACTCATGGCTCCGCTGATGTCCCGTGTGCTCTATGGAGTCGGACCGCTCGATCCGGAAGTGTTCCTGGTGGTGCCGATGATTCTCATGGTGGTTGCACTGTCGGCGAGCTACATCCCGGCGTGGCGCGCCGCCAGAGTGAACCCGATTGTCGCCTTGCGTCGCGACAGCTGAGCGCCGGGGCCGGGAGTCGATCGATTACGGACGACCGCGCCTTTGCGCCTATTCCTTTCTTCCCATTGCCTTAGCGCTGTCGGCTAGTACGCTCGACAGCCGAGACGGGACCGTCAGACGCGCCAGAGCTTCAGGGGCGTGTGGCGGGCGATGTGCTCGAAGTCGGCATCGGGGCTGAGCAATTCCGCCCCGAAGTCGAGACACGCCTGGGCGATGACACAGTCCACGGCCCCACGCACGGTGACTCTCCGGCGGCGCAACGTACGGTACAAGCGAGCCGCTCGCACGTGACAGCCCAGGCTCGGATGAATCATCGAGAGCGAGACCAGGACCCTCCGGGCTCGCTGGAAACCCGTATCGGTCCGGAACCCCTGAAGAACCTCCGTGACGATGATTGGCATCACCGACACATCCTCTTCCCTCTCGAGGGCCGTGTCGAGACGCGCGACGTGGGCGGTCGGGGCGCCGTTGAAGAAATCCGCCCAGGTATTCGAGTCAACGACCATCATGCCTTGGACGTGCGGGAGGAGCGCCAGGAGTCGACATCACCTTTCCAGGAGAGCTTCCCCCGGAGGCGCCGCAGCGCGCGATACAGGCTGCCCTTCTGGACCAATCGGCGCAGAGCGATATCCACGGCCTCCCGCTTGGACTTGGCCCCGGTCAGACGTCTGACCTTTTCAACAAGCGCGTCGTCGATTTCGATATTCGTTCGTCCCATGACCGGTCCCCTCCTGCAACGGATACACCAATCTACGGACTTTTGGTGTATAGCGTAAGGCTGTCCCGGGGCCAAGTCGGTGGCTCAGCGAGTTGCGGCCGGCTTCTGCCGCGATGCCGATAACAGCTTCCTGAAGTCCTCCCGCCGCCCGTCGGGGTGCACGCCGAGGCCATAGACCGGGACGATGCCGGGATGCTCGAGCCGGCCGATGATCTCCGCCTCGAGCAGGAAGCGGCGCCTGGCGCCCGGGTCGTCGGCGCGGGTGTCGACGATCTGCTTGAGGGCGACCTCGCGGTGGAACTCGCGGTCGAGCGCCACGTAGACCGCCCCCAGGCCTCCACGCGCGTGCGGCTTGAGGATCTCGAAGCGGGCTCCGGTCGAGGTCACAGCACCGAACGTCTCGCCGGGCACGCGGTCCGCCGCTGGACTTGTGGACAGGTCGTGCACACTTCTCGAGAGGCTCGCGACGAGAGCGTCGACGGATTTCCGGCCGGGGGCATCGATGTGTCCGCCGGCCTCGAGGTGATCGGGCAGGCTGCGGGAGGGATCCGCCCGCCAGGCCGCGACGGCCGCCTTCAGCCCGGCTTCGTCGATCAGCCGCTGCCGGAGCGCCAGCGCTCCGAAGAGCAGATCCCTTTCGATCCCGTCCACGCTGGACACCCACCCGACAGGGATGAGAGTGTGTCACAGAGGGACGCCCGGGATGGTGCCGGGGCCGGGACTCTTCGACGTGCCGCTTGATGCCGCCGTTTCAATCGATAATCATCTCCGCCATGAGCCAGGCTCCCCCCGATCCCGTCGTTCTCGCTTTGCGTACGGCGATCGCCGCCGGCGACTCGATCGATCTGCGCCTCGCGCTCGGCGAGCATCTCCTGCGCCACGGCATGGCCGCCGAGGCTCTCGTCGAATTCGAGGCCGCGCTCGCTTTGTCGCCAGCGCATCGCGAGGCGCTCGATGGCGCGGCACGCGCGGCCGAGGTGTCCGGCGATGCGGCCCGCGCGCACGCCTATCGCCTCGCGCTGGGCAACCTGCGCGCGAGCGCTGTCGCGCCTCCGGTCCAGCCCACCGCCGCCGCGCCTCCACGCCTGCGCCTGGTGTCGCCGAACGAGCCCCCCGCCGACGCACTTTCGGTCGTGCGCTTTGCCGACGTGGGCGGGATGAGCGAGATCAAGGCGCAGCTCGACCGTTCGTTTCTCGCGGCGCAGCGCAATCCGGCGCTGTTTCGCAGGTTCGGCAAGCAGATTGGCGGCGGGCTCGTGCTGTATGGCCCGCCAGGCTGCGGCAAGACCTTCCTCGCCCGCGCGCTCGCCGGGGAGATCGGGGCTCGATTCGTCAACGTCGGCCTCGCCGAAGTGCTCGACATGTGGTTCGGCGAGAGCGAAAAACACCTGCACGAGATTTTCGAGAACGCGCGCCGCCAGGCACCGACCCTGATGTTCTTCGACGAGGTGGATGCGCTGGGCCAACGGAGATCGAACCTGAAGGGCGCCGCCGGCCGCACCTTGGTGAACCAATTACTCTCGGAGCTTGACGGCTTCACGGCGGCGAACGAGGGGGTGTTTTTCCTGGCCGCGACCAATCATCCCTGGGATCTCGATCCGGCGCTGCGGCGCCCGGGGCGCTTCGACCGGCTCGTTTTCGTTCCGCCCCCCGATGCGCCGGCAAGGCAGCAGATCCTCGCGCTCAAGATCGCCGCCCGGCCTGCTGCGCCGCATCTCGACCTGACGGCGGCCGCGCGCGCCACCGACGGCTTCTCGGGCGCCGACCTGCAGGCCGTCGTCGAGCGCGCGATCGAGTTCGCCATCGAAGCCAGCCTGGCGCGCGGCTCCGAGCAGCCTCTCGATGATGAGGTGCTGCGTCGCGCCATCCGCGACACGCGGGCGTCGACGAGGCCCTGGTTCGAGGTCGCTCGAAACTATGCGGTCTACGCCAACGAGGGTGGCGTGTACGACGAGCTCCTGGCCCACCTGAAGGGGATCGGCCTGGCATGAGCGCGAGCGCGTCCTCTCGAGGCGCGCTCGGCCGTGCCAGGGCGGCCCTCCAGCTGCGGCGCTATCGGGATGCGGCGCGCGAGGCCGCGCTCGCGATGGCCGCGAATCCCGCCAACCCGGACGCGCATGCGCTGCTTGCGCAGGCGTGTCTGGGGCTGGACAGGCACGTCGACGCTCGGAAGGCGGCCGAGGCCGGCCTGGCGATCGATCCCGAGTCGGAGTGGCTGCATCGCCTGCGGTCGATCTCGCTGCGGCTGTGTGGGCAACCCAAGGGCGCTCTGGCAGCGGCCGACGAAGCCGTGCGGTTGGCTCCCTGGAACGCTTCCGCGCATCACGTGCGCGCGGACGCCCTGCGGGTGCTCGGCAGGACCGATGACGCGCACGCCTCCATCCGCCGCGCGCTCGAGCTCGATCCGCGGAACCCCGAGACGTTGCGAGTCATGGGCGACTTTTCTCTCGAGAGCGATCCGAAGACTGCCGAACTGTACTACCGGGACAGCTTGAAGCTCGATCCCCGCGATGCGGACACGCTCAACAATCTGGGCGTCGCGCTCAACAAGCAGAAGCGGCGCCATGAAGCGGCGATCGCCTTCAAGTCGGCGTTGCTTCTGAATCCCGAGTCGGCCATCGCCAAGCGCAACGCGCACAGCACCATCAAGGGACTTGTCAAGGTGCTGCCGGGGGCCGGGATCGGCGCCTTTTGGGTCACCAAGGTGATGTGGGCGGTTCTGGTCGTCCGGTCGATCCTGGGCCCGGGGCTCATCATCGCCGTCGCGGTCGCGATGTTCCTGATCGGCAGGTCCCTGTACCATCGTTGGCGCTTGCGGCGTGCCGATCCGCAGCTTCTCGAGATCTATCGCCGGCTCGAGACCGACAAGCGCGCCGGACGGCTCTGAGGGTCGCGGACCGCCGGAGGGGAGAAAAAGCGGCTGGTCCTGCCGGTGCTCGAGGACGCATTGGCCACGCTGAAGGTGACGAAACGCCGGACGTCCTGGACTCGGCGCCCGAAATGAGCCGCGGCGTCTCCCTGTCGCGATTGGGCCCGCGGATCAACGCCGTGGGGATCGCGACGGGGGCTGCGGTGCTGGCGGTCTTCGCGGCGATCACGGCGCTCTGCCTGACCCGGGCGACCGACACCGATCTCTACTGGCACGTCGCCACCGGGCACCTGATCCAGCGGACCTATGAGGTGCCGCGCGCCGACGCCTACTCGTATACCGCCTCCGGCCAGCCGTGGGTCGACAGCCAGTGGCTCTTCCAGGTGCTGGCGGCATCGATCTGGGACGCCGGCGGCGCCGCCGGCGTGACGCTCGCGGCGGCGGCGGTGGTGGTGGCGCTCTTCGCCTTCCTGTACCGGCGCGGGCGGAAACGGGCCGGGCCGGTGATGACGTCCGGGGTGCTCCTCCTCGCCGCCCTCGCGAGCCAGGAGCGCTTCCTGACCCGGCCCGAGGTGGTGTCGTATCTCTTCCTCGCCGGTACTATCGCGATCCTCGACCGGGCGATCGCGACCGCCGACGGGATGCGGCGGCGCCTGCTCTTGTGGCTGGCGCTGCCGGCGCTCGTCCTGCCCTGGGTCAACATGCAGGCGCTGTTCATCCTCGGGCCCGCGATGACGGCCCTGGCGGGGGTCGCGGCGCTCGTCGAGGCCGCCTGGAGGCCACGCCTCGCCCGGGAGGGGCACAACGCACCGGCGCCGCGCGCCGCCGCGCTCTTCCTGAGCCTCGCTCTCCAGGCGCTGGCGGCGCTGGCCAACCCGCATGGGGTGCGGGCGCTCCGGCTCCCATTCGAGCTGTTCTTCGATCACCTCGGCGGGCAGACGCTTTTGGCGCGCACCATCTCCGAGTTCCAGCCAACGCTCGTCGCGACGCCGCGCACCGTGGCGCTGCCGGCCTTCCTGGCGCTCGCGGCTCTGACCACCCTGGCCATCGCCTTCAACCGGGGCGACCGGCGGCTCTTCGAGGTGCTCGTGGCCGTCGCCGCCTTCGCGCTGGCGCTCCAGGCACGGCGGAACCTGCCGATCTTCGCGATCGCGGCGTCGCCGATTCTGTTGCGCAACGCGGCGTCGGTCTGGCAGGCGCGCGGAGCGTGGACGGCTCCGGGAGCGGCCGGTGGCCCGCGGCGAGGCGTCTGGTGGCCGGCGCTCCTCCTCGCCGCCGCCGGCGCGGCGCTGACCTTCGACGTCGCGTCCGGTCGTTTCTTCCTGCGCACCCCGACCGAGCGCTGGTTCGGCCTGGGAGAGATCCCGTACTACTTCCCGGAGGATGCGGCGGCGTTCGTCGAGCGCTCAAGACTGCCGGGGCAGGTCTTCCACCCGCTGGCGACCGGCGGCTACCTCGTGCACGCCTGGGCCTTCGACCGGCGCGTCTTCATCGACGGGCGCAACGATCCCTACCTGCACGGGGTCCTCGCGACCTACCTCCGGGCGGTGGCCGACCCGGCGGGGTTCGAAGAGGTGGCCCGCAAGTACCAGGTCACCACGGTCCTCTGGCCGCACGAGCAGGCGCTCGAGGGCCGCGCGCTCCTCAAGTGGCTTGCGGAGGGGCACGGCTGGTCGCTCGCGTACGTCGACGCCGGCGCCGCGGTCTGGGTGCGCAACGACGTCGCCGGGCCGATGACCGGGGTCGGCTCGCCGCCGGGATTCGACCTGCGGCCGGAGAACCAGCGTGTCCTGCTGCGCCAGCAGCTGGCGGCGCGTCCCTTCGCCGGTCCGCCGATCCGCGAGATCGCCATCGCCCACTACCTCAGCCTCGTCGGGGACGCGGCGGGCGCCGAGGAGTTTCTGCGCACCGCGATCGAGGCGATCCCGCGCAACGCGTCGCTCCGCCACGACCTCGGCCTGCAGCTCGAGCGGCAGGGGAAGCGCGAGGAGGCGCGCGACGCCTACCGCGCCTCGGCGGCGCTCGATCCCGGCTTCGGCCCGGCGCAATCGGCTCTGGCGAGCCTGGCGCTCGAAGCCGGCGACGTCGCGGAGGCGGGGCGGCGCGCCGAGACGGCATGGCGCGCCGGTGACCGCAGCGCGCGCACCTGGGCGACGCGCGCCCGCCTCCTCGAGGAGCAGGGGAAGGAGGCGGAGGCGGAAGCGTTGTGGGACGAGGCGGTGGCGGCGCTGCCGGGCCACCCCGGGATCCTGCTGGCGGCGGCGCGTTCGCACGCGCGGCGCGGCGACACCCGCGGCGCAATCATCCTGTACGAGCAGCTGCTCCTGCGATCGCCGGGCGATCCGGTGGCGCAGTCGGAGCGGGCGGCGCTGGGCGCCGCGGGCGACGTGCCGGCGGGCCCGCCGCGCTAGGCGGAATCGACGCGCAGGACCTCCCCCTCAGACCGACATCCGCCCCTCCAGGACGATGACCGCCTGGCTGCTGATCTCGACGTGCCCGTCCTTCAGCTCCACGTCCATGAATCCCGACCGGGGCGAGCACTGAAAAGACCGCATCCTGGTCTTTCCCAGGCGCTTCGCCCAGTACCGCGTGAGGAACGAGTGGGTGCCGCCGGTCACGGGGTCCTCGTTCGTGCCGCTCCATGGCCAGAAGTAGCGGGAGTGGAAGTCGTATCCGTCGGTCCCCGAGGGGGCCGTGACCAGGACGCCGTTGATCGACGAGTGCGACTGCTGGAGAGCCACGAAATCGGGCTTCAGGCCGGCGAGCTCGGAGGCCGAAGCGATCTCCAGGAGCAGGATCTTCGTTTCCTTGTTGGAGGCGGAGTTGCGCACGACCTCGATCCCCAGGGCCGTCAGCAGCGCGGGCGGAGCCGCGGCCGGCTCAACATCATAGTCAGGGAACACCATCGAAATACGATCCCCGGAGATCCGAGCCAGCAGGTCCAACCCCTGGATGTTCTTGAAGTGGACCTCGTCGATCCCATCGACGGCGTGCACGGCCCGGGCGGCCGCGAGCGTCGCGTGGCCGCAGAGGGCGATCTCCATCTTCGGTGAGAAGTACCGGATGGAGAACATCCCACGAGGGCCGAGCCGGGTGATGAAGGCCGTCTCGGAGAGGTTGAACTCCCGGGCGATCGCCAGCATCCGGTCGTCGCTCAAAGGCGACTCCACGAAACAGACCGCCGCCGGGTTGCCCCGGAACGGTCGATCCGTGAACGCATCGATCACGAAAGCCTTCACACTGTTCTCCGCACGGCGCGGCGATTCTATCGCGCCGTCCGCTGTCCCTGGCCTGTCGGGTGTGTGGTTGCTCCCGTTCAGGTCGCGTGACGCTCGAACAGGCGTCCGATGGCCACCGCGAGGACGAGCCACACGACGATCAGGGCGACGTTCACCAATGCAAACTGTGGCGCGCCCAGGCCCAGCCAATGGGTCCCGGCGAACACCAGCCCCGCCGAGAGGACGTCGCCGAAGCGCACGAAGAAGGCGTCGTTCGCCTGCTTGGCCATGTACTTGGCCTGCTGGCTCGTGGGCAGGTAGAGCGCGTTTTTGGTCGTGTTCTGCAACGAATAGTCGAGCGAGTTCTCGGCGAGCTTGACCGAGCGGATGAACGACAGCAGGGTCACGAACACCATGCCGGTGTAGCCGACGAGGGCCACCGCCGGCAGGATCAGGAGCGCCACGCGAACCCCGAAGAACTTGAGCACGCGTGAGACGACGAACGCCTGGAGAACGGCGGCGAACACGCTCACCAGGGTGAAGTAGTTCCCGTAGAATTCCCCGATGATCTTGCTCTCGTCGAGACTTCCGGCCGCCATGGCTCCGTGCGTCCTTTCATACACGGTCACCACCGTCTTGCCGAGGATGTACTCGCCGGTCGTGTTCACCAGGTTGTAGACCAGCATCAGCATGGCGATCAGGAACAGGTAGCGATTCGAGAACACCAGCGAAAAGCCACCGCGCCGGCGACCGGTGTCGCGCGTCCTCGTCCGGGTGCCCTCCTCCCGGAGATCGACCACGTTGGTGAGCAGGGCGCAGACGAGCAGGAGAGCCGCGGCCCCCAGCATGAACACCGGCGGTTCATGGTGCTTCAGGAGCCGGCCGGTCGCGAACGCGCCGGCGATCGCCCCCAGCGACGCGCCGAAGCCCACGATCGCGAAGAGCCTCTTGCCCTGCTCGACGCTGTAGACATCGGTCGCGAACGCCCAGAGCTGGGCGACCATCACCATGTTGAAGATGCCGACCCAGATGAAGAAGGGGACCCCGACCGCCACTCCGCCCCGGCTCAAGCCGAAGAATGCCACGAGACACACGATGAAGAATGCGGTGACGCCGTTGATCAGCCTGACCCGCGAGACACGGGCGGCCACCGAGCTGTACAGCGGCACGAGGATGATGAGCAGGCCGGCGGTCGCAGCCGCCGAGTAGCTCTTCGCCTCCGCCCCGCCGCGGGCCGCCAGGATGAGCGGCTCGCGGATCGTCTTCAGCAGGTAATAGGCGGCGAGCAGGAGAAACATGTTCAGCATGAGAAGGAGCGCCGTGACTCCCTCCCCTGCGCGCACGTTGGCGAAGACTGCCAGGACGCGATCGAGCGGACGCTTGGATGATGGACGCGTCAAGGGGCGATCTCCGATGTCCAGTCCATTGCAGGCTGCATCAGGAAGCCTCGACAGCCGTTCCGGCGTTGTGGCTCAACCGCCCGAGAAGTATGGTGCCGGACCTGGAATAGGTCCATGACGGGCAGCCCACCGACCCAACGCCGTGCGTGGACGCCGGCGACGTCGGATTCCTTGGGAGAGTGCCTCGGCACATTCCGCGGAGGCAGCGCGGGGCCTCCTGAATCGGTCCCGCGAGATGCTGACCTCGGGGACGCCGGAGCAGCGGAAGGAGTTCCTGCACGGCTTCATCCAGGACAACACCATCGACCCGGAAGCCGGCACGGGCGCGATCACCTTCCACGAGCGACCGTCGAGATCCGTAAGGGTGGTGCCGGGGCCGGGAGTCGAACTATTAAGGGCCGTCAGGCCTGGTCCAGAAGCCTTCGCACTGCCGCCGAGCATCCTAAAGGGCAGCAGTCTAGTTGGATTCTCGCAAGGTTGCGGAAGCGTCCTGAACCACAGATCCGGCGCACCGCCGAACCCCCGGCGGCGCGAAGGGGGGACGTGCCGAAGGCTGGCGTTAGGGGGCAGTGCGAAGATGCTCGCTGCGCCCCGCCCGCGGGCGGCATGACGGACGCGCCGGTGAGTTCGACTGCGAGAGGATCAGATCAACGACGAGCGCGGCCCGCGCGACTCCCGCCGCGGGGTCCGCGTCTGGCCAAGAACATCTTGGGTCGCGTGGACGGGAGCGCCCGCAGGTGCGGAGGGTCACGTCAGCCCAAGTCCCGCTTGGCGAGCGCAGATACAGCGCACCTTGATCCTCGCCGTTAATCACCAGCGTGTCACCAACTACCGACACAGGGACACGCAGAGAATTTGACAAGAATCCAGTCCCTAGGATATTCGCACCTCCGATAACGACACATAACCCAGTACTTCGCACTTTCTCGAGTTCCTCAAGCACGTTCAGGCCATAAATGACTTCGGCACCCTTCGCAATGCGTTTCAGGCTGTTTGGAAGGTAAATCTTGTACAGCTCTTCGCCCGCCTTCCCCTGGCTACCGACCAGTCTCAATTTCTCATCGGCGGTGGCCTTGTAGACATCACCGCTACCAATGTGTGCATCGAGCGGGATGGAGGAACAAGCGAAGGCATTGTAATAGAGGTGATGAATCTGCAAGCGCTTTCCAAGAGCCTCCATATCTAGGGGCGTAGAGAACAACACTGCGATGACCGGCTCAGAATCCGTACTCCGTGCGACTTCAGGTGCTTTCTTCTTCGAATAGGGCAGGACAACGCTTCCGGGGACCGGGGCGACCTCTTGGGTGCATCCCCGCAGTGAAATATCGATGCTCTTCATACAGCCAGAGAGACAACAGAATGAACTTGAAATAACCAGCGCAATCCTCAGTGACCACGATCTAAGGGGCAGCGGCATCTGACATCTCCCTTCTCGACATCGACTGTGATACCTCTGCCCCGTTGGATTCAGAAAGCGAACGCCCAGAATAAACATGCGGCCCCACACACACGCAGCCCACCTATAGTTTCAGCGCGATTCGACGGAGCGTGAGCTTGACCAATGGGTACCTTCGGAATCAACATATCGCCCGTCAGATGGCCCGCCAGTTCCTGCGCCTCCAGACGACGGGCTCCCATACGTCATGCTAGAGGCGGCTCTAGGTCAACTGAACCGCTTCAACGAGGTGCTGAACTCGCGGACGCTGGAACAGCGGGAGGAATTCCTGCACGGCTTCATCCACGACAACACCATCGACCCGGAAGCCGGCACGGGCGCGATCACCTTCCACGAGCGACCGTCGAGATCCGTAACGGTGGTGCCGGGGCCGGGACTCGAACCCGGATGGCCCGAAGGCCAGGGGATTTTAAGTCCCCTGCGTTTACCAGTTTCGCCACCCCGGCGTCCGCCGCGCAGGCGGGGAGCGGTCTCCCCCCCCGGGGCGGGATGAGGATCCCGCCGGACGGGGATTCTACTGCTAACATGAAGAGCAGATTCCCGAAGGCATGCGAGGTCCAGGGATGCCAGGCGCGGCCGACAGCCGACCCTCGACGGCGGACCCGGCGGGAGGGGTGTCGGCCTCCGCGGCGGATGCTTCGGCGCGCCTCGAGGGGCGGCTGCGGGGCATCGCCATCGGGCTGGCGACCTACACCCTTTTCGGCGGGGTGACCTCGTTCGCCGGCTGGGTGTTCGATCTCCGCCGGCTGACCGACTGGGTCGACAGCGGCGTCTCCATCCAGCCGAACACCACGCTCGCGGTCATCTGCGCCGGCGCCGGATTGCTCCTGCTCGCGCGCCTCCGGCCGCGCGGGGCGCAGGTTTTCGCCGCCGTCGTCATCCTCATCGGCGGACTCACCCTTCTCGAGTGGATCGCGCGGCTCGACTTCGGCATCGATGGGCTCTTCCTCTTCGGGCGCGAGTGGGGGCGGGTCGGCGTTCTGTTTCCCGGGCGCATGGGACCGCCGGGCTCGCTTTCGTGCACTCTCATCGGCGCGTCCCTCCTGCTCGCGGCGCGCGGCGGGCGCGGGCGCGCGGCGGCCCCGTATCTCGCGGCGCTGACGATGGGCATCTCGCTCCTGTCCTTCATCGGCTACCTGTTCGACTCGAACGTCCTCTACACCCTGCCGCGCGTCACCGTCATCGCGTTCCAGACCAGCACCTTCGTCATGGCGTCGTCCCTGGCGCTGGTGCTCAACCTGCGCGAGCGGACGCCGGTGAAGTGGCTGGCCGATCCCGGACCGACCGGGATCCTCGTCCGCCGCGCCGCGCCGCTGCTCGTCCTGCTGCCGATCGCGCTCGGCTCCCTGGGACTCTTCGGGAACCGCCTCGGCATCTACGACCTTGCCTTCGGCGTCGCCTTGCGGACCGTCTTCGAGATCGCGCTGCTCCTCGGTCTTCTCTGGTGGAGCGCCCGGGCGGTCGCCCGGCAGGTGG
Organism: Candidatus Polarisedimenticolia bacterium; assembly: GCA_036005805.1. GTDB lineage: Bacteria > Acidobacteriota > Polarisedimenticolia > Gp22-AA2 > Gp22-AA2 > DASRAU01. The sequence continues at coordinate 19,877 of DASYQE010000031.1, forward strand.
CGCGCGCCGCCGAGCAGGAGCGCGACGCCCGCGTGGTCGATCGCCGCTTCCGCAGCATCTTCGAGAACGTCGCCGTGTCGCTGTGGGAGGAGGATTTCTCCGGGGTGGTTGCCGCCCTCGACGACCTGAAGCGCAGCGGCGTGACCGACCTGCCGGCCTACTTCGCGGAGCACCCCGAGTTCGTGCCGCGGGTGCTGGGCCTGGTGCGGGTGCTCGACGTCAACGAGGCCAGCGTGACGCTCTTCAAGGCGCGCGGCCGGGAGGAGCTCCTCGGGCCCCTGCCCGACACCCTGTGGCCCGAGTCGCCGAAGGTCCTCGCCGGGATCCTCACGGCCGTCGCCGAAGGCAAGACGCAATTCGAGTCCGAGGCGTCGGTGCGCACGCTGCGCGGCGACCGCCTGTACGTCTTCTTCTCCATGGTCCTGCCCCCCTCCGAAGCGTCGCGGCAGCACGCGCTGTTCAGCGTCTTCGACCTGACCGATCGCCGCCACCACGAGCTGGAGCGCGGGCGCCTGCTGCAGAGCGAGCGCCAGGCCCGCGAGGAAGCGGAGCGGGCGAGCCAGGTGAAGGACGAGTTCCTCGCGACGCTGTCGCACGAGCTGCGCACGCCGCTGAACGCCATCCTCGGGTGGGTGCGCATCCTCGAGAAGCGCCCCGACGACCAGGCCATGGCGGCCGAGGCGATCGGCGTCATCTCGCGCAATGCCCGGGCGCAGGCGGCGCTCATCGCCGACCTGCTCGACATGAACCGCATCATGTCGGGGAAGATCCGCCTCGACAAGCACGAGGTGCCGCTCGACGACGCGGTGACGCAGGCGATCGAAGCGATCCGGCCCGCCGCCGACGCCAAGCAGGTGGCCCTGCAGGCGGAGATCGACCATTCCACGGGGGCGGTCCTGGCCGACGCCTCGCGGCTCCAGCAGGTGCTCTGGAACCTCCTCTCCAACGCGGTGAAGTTCACCCCGAAGGGAGGGCGCATCCAGGTGAACCTCGTGCCCATCGACGGCCAGGCGGAGATCGCGGTCGCCGACACCGGCGCCGGCATCTCCGCCAAGTTCCTCCCCTACGTGTTCGACCGCTTCCGCCAGGCCGACTCTTCGACGACGCGCGAGCACGGGGGCTTAGGCCTCGGACTGGCCATCGTGAAGAACCTGGTCGATCTGCATGGCGGCACCGTGCGCGCCGAGAGCCAGGGCGAAGGCCGGGGCGCCACCTTCACGATCCGGCTGCCCCTCGAAGAGGCGCCGCTGTCGGCCGTGCACCATCCCCCCGGGATCCTGGAGCCCGAGGCCGCGGCGGAGACCGCTCCGCTCCCGGAGGAGGTCGATCTCGAAGGGGTCACGGTGCTGGCCGTGGACGACCAGGAGGATGCCCGCGACCTGCTCAGGGTCGTGCTGGAGCGGTGCCACGCCAGGGTGCTGACCGCGGCGTCGGCGGACGAGGCGCTGCGTGTGCTGGAACGGTCGCGACCTGATATCGTGTTGTGCGACATCGGAATGCCCGGCAAGGACGGCTACGGCTTCATCCGGGAGGTCCGGAACCGCGAGGACCCCACTCCGGCGCTCGCCGTGACCGCCTTCGCCCACAAGGAGGATCGTATCCGCGCGCTGCGCGCCGGCTACCAGGGCCAGATCGCCAAGCCCGTCGAGCCGGCGGAGCTGGTCTCGGCCGTGGCGTCGTTCGTCCGCACGGCCCGCGCCGCGCGGGGCGACCGCAAGAGGAACGCATGAAGAAAAAGGACGCCGGCGGGCCCATCCGTGTCCTGTGCATCGACGATCATCTCGAGATCCGGCGCCTGTTCGAGCTGGTGCTGAAGGACGAGAAGGGGATCGAGATCGTCGCGATGGCCGACAGCGCGGAAAAACTGGAGGAGCACATCGAGACGCACGCCCCCCAGGTGGTGGTGCTCGACATCTCCATGCCGGGGCGCAACCCGGTGGAGGCGATGCGCGAGACCAAGCGGCTCCATCCCACCGTGCGGTTCCTGGTCTCATCCTCTTATGACGACCCCGGCATGATCCAGCGCGTCTTCGATGCCGGCGCCAACGGCTACCTCGTCAAGGGGAGCGCCTTCGAGGACCTGGCCGACTCGATCCGCCGCGTCACCCTCGACGAGAAGGTGATGCCCCGCAAGCTCCCGCTGGCCTGAAAAAATCGCCGGACCATGTCCGGCAATGATCCCTCTGCAGGTTTGCCGATTGACGGCCGACCGCAATTCGCCCACCTTTCCCGAGGCGGTCCGTTCCTGGGAGGGAGCGCGTGGGCCGATCGATCCGGACCCTCATCGTGGCGTCGTCGGAGCCGCTGCGCCTCGCCCTGCGCAATCTCCTGCTCGGCGCGCGCGGCTTCGAAGTGCTCGGCGTCACGGCGACGCGCCACGAGGCGAAGCTGCTGGCGCAGCGGCACGCCCCCGACCTGCTCGTCTACGCCCTCGATCCGCCGGCGCTGAACCGCCTGCTCTTTCTGCGCGAGATCGAGGCCGCCAGTCCGCGCACCCACATCTTCTTCTGTTCGCTCCCCCACCACGCCATCGAGGACCTGGCCGGGGGGACGGCCGACTCGCGCCGTCCGCCGGCGTTCGCGCGCGACCTGGTCGCGGCGCTGCGCCCCCTCGGCGAAGCCGGCGCGGCCGCCGCGGACGAGAACGGCGATGCGCCGATCGATGCGGAGGGGGTGCGCGAAGCGCTCGCCTGCCTGACGACCCGCGAGCGCGAGGTGCTGCGCCTCGCCGCCGAGGGCCTGAGCAGCACCGAGACCGCCCGGCAGCTCGGCATCAGCGCCCGCACCGCGGAGTGCCACCGGGCGCACGGGATGAGGAAGCTCGGATTGCACCGTCGCGCCGACCTGGTGCGCTTCGCCGTCACCGCCGGCCTCGTGGACGGCGAGCGCCGCGACCTCCGCTGAGGGTCGGCACCTCGGCGGTGTTCCCGGAGTCCGCTACGATGGTGTGGTGAACATCGTCGTCAGCGGCGCCAACGGGCTCGTCGGTTCGGCGCTGGTGCCGTCCCTTCGTGGGGTCGGACACCGCGTGCGCCGGCTGGTCCGCCCCGGCGGGCACGCCTCGCCCGACGACATTCCCTGGGATCCCGGGCGCGGACGCCTCGAAGCGGCGGCCCTGTCACGGTGCGATGCGGTCGTGCACCTCGCGGGGGAGAACATCGCGGCGCGGCGCTGGAGCGACGACCAGCGCAGGCGGCTGCGCGACAGTCGCGTCGGTCCGACGCATCTTCTCGCGCGCGCGATGGCCGCGGCGCCGGATCCGCCGCGCGTCCTGGTGCAGGCCTCGGCCACCGGCTACTACGGCGACCGCGGCGACGAGCTCCTGACCGAGAGCAGTCCGCCGGGCCGCGGCTTCCTGCCCGGACTGTGCGTCGAATGGGAGCAGGCGTCCGCCCCGGCCGCCGCGGCTGGCATCCGGGTGGTGCACGTCCGCTTCGGCATCGTCCTGTCGGCGCGCGGCGGCGCGTTGCACAAGATGCTGACTCCGTTCCGGCTCGGCCTCGGCGGCCCGGTCGGCTCCGGTCGGCAGTTCTGGCCGTGGATCGAAATCGACGACGCGGTCGGGATCGTCGGGCGCGCGCTGGAGGACGAATCGCTGCGCGGGCCGGTCAACGCAGTCTCGCCGCGCCCCGTGACCTGCCGCGAGTTCACGTCCGGGCTCGGGCGCGCGCTCCGGCGCCCCGCGGTCATCCCGCTCCCCGCCTTCGCCCTGCGGCTGGCGCTCGGAGACATGGCGACGCTCCTCCTCGAAAGCGTGCGCACCGTCCCGGAGCGCCTGCAGCAGGCTGGCTACCGCTTCCAGCATCCCGACCTGGACGACGCCCTGCGCCACGCGCTCACCCTCTGACCGGCCGAACGCCCGCCCTTGATGGCATCCCCGAAAGGGTCTAGGCTGCCGCGAGTCAGGCTCCAGGCGGCCGGGAGTTTCGCCGGCTCACGCACATGGACAATCCGGGAGAGATCACCGAGCGGCTCGTCGCGCTGCGCGACGGTGACAGTGCGGCGCTGAACCACCTGGTGCCGCTGGTGTACGACCGGCTGCGCGCCCTGGCTCACGCCCGCCTCGCCGGACGCCCGCCCGGAGCCTCGCTCGACACCACGGCCCTGGTGCACGAGGCCTATCTCAAGCTGGTCGATCAGTCGCGCGCCGACTACCGGGACCGCGGCCACTTTTTCGCCGTCGCGGCCACCGCGATGCGGCAGATCGTCGTGGACCGGGCGCGCCGGCGCGGCGCCGCCAGGCGCGGGGGCGAGCTCCGGCTCGCGTCGCTCGACACCGACGCGCCGGGCGTGGAGACCCGCGCCGAGGAGGTCCTGGCCGTGCACGAGGCGCTCGAGCGCCTCGCGTCCATCGACGAGCGCCTGGTGAAGATGGTCGAGCTGCGCTTCTTCGCCGGCCTGTCGATCGAGGAAACCGGCGAGGTGCTCGGCATCGACTCCCGCACCGTCAACCGCGACTGGCGCATGGCGCGCGCCCTCCTGTACCGCGAGCTCAAAGGCGCGGACGCGCCGCCGTGAAGCACAGGATGATCACCGCGGCCGGACGATGACGCGGCTCCCCGATCCGGATCGCTGGCGCAGCCTCGCGCCGCTGCTGCGCGAGGCGCTGGCGCTGGAGCCGCGCGATCGGGCCGGGTTCCTGGACCGGGCCTGCGCCTCCGATCCGCGACTGCGCGACGAAATAGAGGCCCTGCTGCGCGCCGACGAGGAGGCCGCCGGGCTGTCCTTTCTCGGCGCTCCGGCCGATCTGCCGCCGCCCGACGAGGGCGGCTCGGGCGCTCCCCGCGAAGGCGGTTCCCCCGCGGGCCGTGCCATCGGTCCGTACCGCCTGGTGCGCGAGATCGGCCGCGGCGGCATGGGTGTGGTGTACGAGGCCGAGCAGCAGAGCCCGCGCCGCCCGGTCGCCCTCAAGGTCATCCTCGGCGGGCGGCACGTCGATGCGGTCGCGGTCCGCATGTTCCAGCGGGAGAGCGAGAGCCTGGCGCGGCTGCGCCACCCGTCGATCGCGGCGATCTACGAATCGGGCGCCACCGGGGACGGCGAGCACTTCTTCGCCATGGAGCTGGTCCAGGGGACGACCCTGTCGCAGCACCTCGAGGTCGAGGGGCCGCCGCGCGCCCGCGAGGCGTTGCGGCGCCGGCTGGCGCTGTTCCGGAAGATCGCCGCCGCGGTCGCCTACGCGCACCAGCGCGGCGTCATCCACCGCGACCTCAAGCCGTCCAACATCCTCGTCCTGCCCGGGAGAATCGCCTCCGCACCGCACCCTTCGGGGAGCGGACCGCTCGACGAGGCGCCGGACGTCAAGATCCTCGACTTCGGACTCGCCCGCATCACCGGTGAGGACGCCGAGGCGACGGCGCTGACCGCCTTCGGCCGCATCCAGGGGACTCTCCCCTTCATGAGCCCCGAGCAGGTGCGCGGCCGCCGCGACGAGATCGACGTGCGCACCGACGTCTACTCCCTCGGCGTGCTGCTGCACCGCATGCTGTCCGGACAGCCGCCGTACGACCTCGACGGCGCCGATCTCCCCGAGGCGGCGCGCATCATCTGCGAGCAGCCGCCGCGCCCGCTGCGCCCGGCGGCCGGCGCCCGCTTCAAGTTCGATCACGATCTCGCGGTCATCGCGCGCAAGGCGCTCGAGAAGGAACCGGCGCGCCGCTACCAGACGGTCGCCGCGCTCGACGAGGATCTGGGGCGCTACCTCGCCGGCCAGCCGATCCAGGCGCGACCGCCGAGCACGGCGTACCAGCTGCGGCTGCTGGTGCGGCGGCACACGGCGCCGTTCGTCGCGGCCGGGCTGGTGCTGCTGCTCGTCGTCGGGTTCGCCCTGTTCGCAGCGTTCCAGGCGCGGCGCATCGCCTCCGAGCGCGACCGCGCCCGCCGGGAGGCGGCGACCGCCTCGGCCGTGTCGGAGTTCCTCAAGCGCCTGTTCGATCAATCCCATCCCAACGCGGCGATGGGTCGCGACCCGACGGCGCGCCAGCTCCTCGATCAGGGCACGGCGCGGATCGAGCATGACCTGGCGGACCAGCCGGAGGTGCAGGCGACGCTCATGCAGACGATGGGGTCGGCCTACATGGGGCTCGGTCTCTACCCGCAGGCGACGCCGCTCCTCGAGCGGGCGGTGGCCCTCCGCACACATCTGTACGGCGGAGAGTCCCGGGAGACGCTCGCGGCCATGAACGACCTCGCCATGAACCTCCAGCTGCAGGGTCGCAACGCGGAGGCGGAGGCGATGTACCAGAAGACCTACGAAGGGCGCCGGAAGACCGACGGCGAGGACGACCCCGACACGCTCAATCCGCTCGAGGGTCTGGCCTGGGTCTACGATGCCCAGGGTCGCTACAAGGAGGAAGAGGCGGTGGATCGGCGCGTTCTCGAAGCGCGGGAGCGCTCCCTCGGGCCCGAGGCTGCCGGAACGCTCATGGCGCGCAGCGAGCTCGGGGCGGCGCTGGACCGGACACGGAGGTTCTCCGAAGCCGAGCCGCTCCTGAAGCAGGCGCTCGACGGCCAGAAGCGGGTGATGGGCGAGGACCACCCGAACACGCTCGGGACCATGCTCGAGCTCGCCGACTGCGAGGCGGGCCTGGGCCGCCCGCGCGACGCCGAGGCCCTGTTCCTCGACATCCTGGCGCGCATGCAGCGGGTTCTGGGGCCCGACCATCCCATCACCCTGAACGCGAGGAACGACTACGCGACGCTCCTCGATTCCCTGCACCGCTGGCCCGAGGCTCAGACGATCTTCGAGGATGTCCTGGCCCGCCGGCGCCGCGTCCTCGGCGGGGATCATCCCGACACGCTGACGACGCTCGACAACCTCGCCAACATGTATTCCGTGCAGGGACGCTATGACCGGGCCGAGCCGCTGCAGCGCGAGGCGCTGGAGAAGGATCGGCGCCTGCTCGGCGAGCGCCATCCCGCGACCCTGAGCCTGCTCTACAACCTCGGATGCACCGCCGCGCTTCGCGGCGACCGCAAGGCGGCGCTCGACTGGCTGACCCAGGCGGTGGACAATGGCTGGACGCACGGCCACCAGATGGCGAACGACGAGGACCTCACCTCCCTGCGCGGCGACCCGCGCTTCCGGACGCTCGTCGAGCGCGCCAACGCCGCGGCGCCCACGCCGCCCCCGGCGGCGACTCCAACCGCGACGGCGCCGGCCGGGACCGGATCCTCGGGAGGGCACCCGTGAGCGACGGCTGCGAGCTGCCGCGCGGCCATCCGGCGCCCGAGGCGATCCGCGCGCTCCTGGCGCGGGCCCGTCGCGTCGCCGTGGTCGGGCACTCCGACGATCCGTCACGCGACTCCTACCGGGTCGGGCGGTTTCTCGCTGCGAAGGGCTACGAGGTGTTCGCCGTCAACCCGCACGGCCGCTCCACGCCGGACCTGCGCTTCTACCCCGATCTCGCCTCCCTCCCCGGTTCCGTGGACATCGTGGACATCTTCCGGCGCGTCGAGTTCATCCCGGACATCGTGGACGCGGCGATGCGCGCCGGCGCGAAAGCGATCTGGATGCAGGACGGCCTGGCACACAACGCGTCCGCCGAGAAAGCGCGCGCGGCCGGACTCGAGGTCGTCATGAGCCGCTGCATGATGAGAGACTATCGGACATGGCAAACCGAACTGGACACAGCGCGATCCTGAACTGGCTCGGCTTCGGCCCGCCCGGAACCGGGACCAGCCCGCCGGGGCGCGACGGCGAGGCGGCCGACGTCGAGAGCGTGCGCATCATCGTCACCGAGCTCGACAAGCTTCCGGCCGACGAGGCGCGCTTCATCGCCGCCTTCGCGTACCTCCTGAGCCGCGTGGCGCGCGCCGACCTGCAGACGAGCGACGTCGAGACCGCACGCATGGAGGAGGTCGTCATGACCCATGGGCGGCTGCCGCGCGCGCAGGCGATGCTGGTGGTCGCCTCCGCCAAGATGCAGAACCGCCTGCTCGGCGGCAGCGAGAACTACCTCGTGGCGCGCGAGTTCGACCAGATGGCGACGGTCGAGCAGAAGCGGGATCTCCTGCGCTGCCTGTTCGAGGTGGCCGCCGCCGACCACGACGTGTCGGTGGTCGAGGAGAACGAGATCCGCCGCATCTCGCGCGAGCTGCACCTGGAGCACGACGACTACATCAGCGCGCGCTCCGAGTTCCGCGACGACCTCGCCGTCCTGAAGAAGAAATCCGACGAAGCCTGAAGGGCGCCGGCCCCGCGCGCACCGCTAGCCGGCTGGAACGGCGCTGCGCTCCTGGGACCCGTCCCGGAACACGGCGATTTCGGACGGGCGTCCCACCACGATGAGCGTGTCGCCCGTCTCCAGCACCATGTCTGGGTCGGCCATCATGCGCTGCTCGAGCGACGGGCGGGCGCCGCGCCGCTTCAGCTCGAGGATGTTCAGGCCGAAGCGGCGGCGCGCGTCGAGCTGGCGCAGCGTCATCCCGCGGAAGGCGTGCGGCAGCGTCACCTCGGCCACGACGTACTCGGAGGGCAGCTCGACGTAGGTGGTGCCGGCCTTCGAGCCGCCGCTGCGGTCGAAGCGGGCGAGACGCGCCTCCTTGCGCAGCACCTCCTGGCTGTACAGGAAGAGGATGTCGCCGGCCGCCAGCTCCCCGAGGTACATCCCCTTGTCCACCACGGGCAGGCGGTCGAGGCTCAGGTGCGACCAGCGTCCGATCGCCTCGCTGAGCCGATCCTCCGGACGCAGGGTCGGCACGTCGGTGCCGGCGACCATTCCGGCCTTGAGGATCTTCAGGGACTCGGGATGGCTCAAGGGCTCGGACATCTCCGCCAGGGTGATCGCCCCCTTGAAGGTGCCGTCCTCGCCGACGACGTAGAGCTCCTTGCGCCCTTCGTCCATCATCCGCCGCACCACGGCGTCGAGAGGCTCGTTCTCGGGCACGCCCGAGACGCCGTGACGCATCACCTCGCGCACGTGGATGGTGTCCATCACCAGCTCCTCAAGGCGGCCGCCGAGGCGCACCCCGCGCTCCTCGAGCGCGGCGGTGTACTGCGAGCGCCCGCCGACGAGGCGCGCCATGACGATCGACAGCCCGCACGCGAACATCAGCGGCAGCAGGATCTGGTAGTCGCCGGTGAGCTCGAAGATCATCAGGATGGCGGTCAGGGGCGCCTGCGTCGTCGCCGCCAGCATCGCTCCCATGCCGACGAGCGCGTAGACGATCGGGCTGGCGGTGGTCAGCGGCGACAGCGCGTGCGCCCACGTGCCGTACGCCGATCCGAGCATCGATCCCACGAACAGCGTCGGCGTGAACATCCCTCCCGCGCCGCCCGACCCGGCGGTCGCGGCCGTGGCCGCGGTCTTGAGCACCGGCAGGATCAGGACGAACAGGAGCGGCAGCGATCCGTGCAGCACCAGGTCGACGGTGTCGTACCCGTTGCCGAAGACGTGCGGGAACTCGAGCCCGATGAGCCCGACGAGGCCGAGACCGACCATCGGCTTGAGCGGCGGCGGGATCGGCAGGCGCTCGAACAGGCGCCCTCCGCCCCGCACGCCCCAGAGGAACAGCACCCCCGCGATCCCGAATCCCAGCCCCATGAGCAGGTAGTAACCGAGCTCCCAGGTGGACACGAGGCTCGGCAGCATGGGCGGCTGGTACGCCAGGTACGCGCCGCTCAGGCGCCGCGACACGACGGTGGCGATGGCGGTGGAGACGACCACCGGGCCGAACGCCTCCAGCGCGAAGTTGCCGAGGATGACCTCGAGGCCGAAGAGCGCGCCGCCGATCGGCGCGTTGTAGGCGGCGGCGATGCCGGAGGCCGCTCCGCACGCCAGGAGGATCTTGATGCGCTGCGCCGACAGTCCCATGCGGCGCCCGAGGATGGAGCCGATGGTCGCGCCCGAGTGCACCAGCGGCGCCTCGCGCCCGAGCGACCCGCCCGAGCCGACGGTCAAAAGCGTGGCGAGCGCCCCGAGGACGGTCTCGCCCGCCGTCAGGATGCCGCTCTTCTTCGCGACGGCCTCGATGAGGCCGGTGGTGCCGGTGGTGACCAGCGGCCGCTTCACCGCCAGCATCACCAGGCCGACCAGCACGCCGCCGATCATCGGCGCGGCGAGCCGTTGCCACCACGGCAGTTCCAGCGCCGCCGCGAGCAGGTGCCGTCCGTCGCCCCAGAACCCCTTCTGGACCTGGCCGAGCAGCCGGATGAGGGCGGTCGAGGCGATGCCGGTGAGGAGCCCGGTCAGGGGGACGAGGAAGATGAAACGCCGGTCCCCGGGGCGTGTGCGGAAGAATGCCGGGAGACGGACGTCGCGCCAGGTCATTGCCACTGTTCAATCTAATCGACGGAACGCCATCCGTCGACCAATTAAGATAGGGGGCCGCCCGGGGGCGGCCGGAGGTGGGGCATGGCACGAATGGCGGCGGCGTGGGTGGCGGCTTTGGGGCTCGTTCTGGCGGTTGTGGCGCCGGCGGGGGCGTGGGAAATCGCCAAGGACGGGCAGTTCGACGGGACCTGGACGGTGTCGGGTGACACCTATTCGATGGAGTTCGGGGAAGAGGCCGACACGGTGACGATCTACCGGTTCACCGGGCCGGTGCTGGTGCGGACCCAGACCGGCTTCGCCCCGTCGCTCGACAGCGAGTGCCTCGGCTTCAGCGCTCCGAAGACCGGCGGCGTCGGTCGCTGCACCCTGACCGACCCGGAAGGCGACCGCATCTTCTGCGAGCTGAGCGCCGCCATGACGCCGGGCGTCCTCAATGTCGGCGGCACCATCGTCTCGGGCACGGGCAAGTACCGCGGCATGTCCGGGACGATGCGCTTCCAGGCGATCCCCGGCCCGAAGCGCCCGGGCAAGGGCTCCACCGGCCAGACGATGACGATCTTCGGGACCTGGAAGATGCCCTGATCGCGGGCGGCGGGCTACGCCGCGCTGTCGGCGCAGGCCGTGTCGGCGGCCGCGAGGATCCGCCGCAGCTCGCGATCGATCTCCGGCGGCAGCGGATCGGGGTCCGGCTGCGCCAGCAGACGCTGCACCTCGGAGCGGGCGTAGGCCACTTCGTTGCGTCCTTCCTCGAAGAACTTGTCGTAGGTGTTGCGGTAGGACAGGCGTGGGAAGAACACCGCGCCCCCCTTGAGGCCCGCGAGCGTCTCCTTGAAGCCGAGGAAGTGCGAGCCGGGGCCGGCCTTCTCGATGAGGTGGCTCATCATCGTCTCGTCGCTCACCACGACCCCCTCGCGGATGCGCTTCACCATCCGGGCGATCTCGGATTCGATCACCATCTGCGGCAGCGACATCACGTTGTTGTCGTCGAGGATGCCGATGCCGACCAAAAGGTCCGCCCCCGACAGCGCGGCCGCGAGCCCCGTCTGCATCGACTCGTACGCCGCCTGGATCCCGGGCTCCTTGGCGTCGGAGTTGAGCCCGACGGCGATCGCCGGGATGTCGTAGAACTTCGCCATCTGCCCGAGCACGAGATTGAAGAGCGGGATCTCCGGCCCGGCGCAGACCGCCATGCCCGACTTCATGTCCAGCACCTCGGGGCCGAGCGGGTAGATGAGCGGGCACCCCGGCGCCGCCGCCTGGAACAGCGCCACGCCGGACAGGAACTCGACGACGCTCATCAGGCAGGTCCCGGCGACGGTGACAGGCGCCGTGGCGCCGGTCAAAGGCATCGGCCAGATGATGATCGGGATGCCGGCGCGGGCGAGATCGATGCACAGGTCGGCCATCTTCGGCTCGTGCTGCAACGGCGACACGGTGCACGCCACGACCGAGAACGGCGGCCGGCGCTTGAGCGCCGCCCGGTCGCCGCACAGCACGTCGAGCATCTCGAGCGCGAACGGCACGTGCTCCGGCAGCTGGATCTCGTGCTGGATGTGCTTGCTGGTCATGGCGAACGAGTGGTACATCTCGTGCAGCCCGCGGCTGCCGCCCGGGACGTCCATCGGCACCACCATCGGCCAGACGTAGTCGACGACGTCGAGATAGTGGGCCAGCTTGGTGGAGTCGCGCAGGTCCTTGACGGTCGCCGGTCGGCGCTGCCCCGTGTCGTAGTCCTGGGTGAAGGTCGCCTGGCCGTTGGTGGTGATGCGCAGGCGCTTCCCCTCGAGCACCATGTCGTGCTCGCCGCGGCGGCCGGCAAGGGTGATGACCCGCGGCGTGCTCTTGATGCAGGCCTCGACGAACTCCGGCTTGAGGCGGGCGACGCCGGCCTCGCGGTCCACCTCCTGGCCGGCCTCGGCGAGCAGGTCGAGGGCGCGCGGGCTCTCGTAGCGGATGCCGACGCGCTCGAGGATCTCCAGGGCGCGGGTATGGAGCCGCCGCACTTCGTCGTCGCTGAGGATGCGGACCTCCGGGACCATGGGGACACCTCCGGTGATGCTGCCGTGACAACGGGGATTATGCCCCCGCTGACCCCTCCGGATCGACACGTGCCGTTCCCTGAAACCCGCGTAATGCCGTTACGGCTTTGGGGTTGCGGCGATTCGCCTTTCCTCAAGCCGTAACAGCATCACGGCGCCGAAGCGCAGATCCGCGGCGCGATCGCTGTGCTAGATTGGCGCCACAGCATCGACGATTCCGGGAGGAGAGAAGCCATGGGGGGAGCGGCACGCTACGACGCGATCATCGTCGGCGGGGGGCACAACGGCCTCATCGCCGCCGGGTACCTGGCCAAGGCCCGCTTCAAGGTGCTGGTCCTCGAACGCCGCCCGATCGTCGGCGGCGCCTGCGTGACCGAGGAGATCATCCCCGGCCACAAGGTCACCCGCACCTCCTACGTCTGCTCGCTCCTGATGCCGGAGGTCATCCGCGACTTCCGGATGAAGGAGTACGGCTTCGAGACCCTCATCCCCGAGCCGCACTCGTTCTACGTGTATCCCGACAACCGTTACATGCTGTGGTACGCGGATCTCAAGAAACGCGAGCCCGAGATCGCGAAATTCTCGCGCAAGGACGTCGACAACCTCGCCCGCTTCGAAGCCGACCTCGCCGAGCTGCAGCCGTTCATCGACGAGATCCTGCGCATGACGCCGCCCGCCTTCCCGCCGCGCGGCCTCGGCGAGATGCTCGACTTCGCCAAGTTCGGCCGGCGGATGATGAAGCTCGGCGAGAAGAAGATCAAACACTTCATGGAGCTGATGACCTCGTCGTGCGCCGACTACCTCGGCCGCCGCTTCGAGTCCGACGAGGTCAAGGCGGCGCTCGCCATCAACGGGATGATCGGCACCTGCGTCGGTCCGTACAGCCCCGGCTCGGCGGCGGTCATGCTGCACCACTCCATCGGCTCGTCGATCGACGGTCAGCCGGGGGCGTGGGGCTACGTCAAGGGAGGCATGAGCGGCATCGCCAACGCGCTGCTCGCCTCGGTGAAGGATCTCGGCGTCGAGGTGAAGACCG
>DASYQE010000032.1:0-13152 GCA_036005805.1 Candidatus Polarisedimenticolia bacterium
AGCGTGGCGACCGTGCCGCGGTGATGCTGCCGAACTACCTCCAGACCTGGGGGCTGGCGCGCGGCTACGCCAAGGCCGATCCCTTCCGGATGATCGAGCGGCCGGACGGCCGCGGCGGCCGGCGCTGGGGGCTCGACATCAGGGGCCTGCAGAAAGCCGTGACGAAGCGGACCAGGGTCATCCTGGTCACCAACCCCAACAACCCGACCGGCGGCGTCCTGAACGAGGAGGAGATGGAGGCGATCGTCGCCGCGGCGCGCGCGGCGCGCGCCTGGCTCGTGGTGGACGAGATCTACCGCGGCGCCGAGCTGTCGGGGACGACCACGCCCACCTTCTGGGGCCGCTACGAGCGCACCCTCATCACCTCGGGACTGTCGAAGGCCTTCGGGCTGCCGGGACTGCGCATCGGCTGGGTGGTCGGGCCAGAGGCAGCGGTGGCGAAGCTGTGGGCGTATCACGACTACACGACGATCGCCCCGGGGATGCTGTCGGATCTCCTGGCGCGGCGCGCCATGACGCCTTCCGTGCGGGAGCAGATTTTCACCCGCACCCGCGGCTACGTGCGCCGCTACTGGCCGATCGTCGAGGCGTTCGTGCGCGAGCGGTCCGATTTCCTGTCGGTCATCCCGCCGGTGGCGGGGGCGATCGCGCTCATCAAGTACGACCTGCCGATCGCCTCGATCCCGCTCGTCGAGCGGCTGCGCACCGAGAAGTCGACGCTCGTCGTGGCGGGCGACCAGACCGGCATCCCGAAGCACCTGCGCATCGGCTTCGGCTACGGCGCCGACCCGGCGATCCTGCACGACGGCCTCGGCCGCATCGACGCGATGATGCAGTCGCTGCGGACCGGCGCGCGCCGCAAGGTCACGGCCCCGAGGCGGACGCAGCCCGCCCGCCGCGCCGCGGCCGCCCGCTGATCCGGGCGCGCATCTCCCCGGAAACCCCGCGCGCCGCGGGGTCGGCGCACCCTAGGCGCTGAGCAGCTCGCGGGCGGCGGCGAGGGCGCCGTCGAGGTCGGTGACCCGGCCGTCGAGCTGCATCTCGTAAATCGCGCGGGTGATGCGGCCGATCTCCGGTCCGGGGCGCAACCCGATCTCTAGGAGGTGCCGCCCCATGAGGATCGGCTGCGGCGGCTTTTCTTCGACGCCGAGGGCGCGCACCTTCTCGATGAACCATTCCTGGGCGTCGGTCGCGAACACGCCCGGGCTGCGGCCGAGGCAGTCGGCGCGCGACACGCGGTAGAGCAGCTCCGGCTCGAGCCTGCGCGCCAGGCGGCGGAAGGCGCCGTCCCCGACGTTGTCGCGGCTCTTGTAGAGATGGCTCGGCGACAGGTGCGACCCGACCAGCGCCAGCACCTGCGCGCGCACGTCGTACCCGTCGAGGGTATGGACCTTGAGCCGGTCGAGGAACGCCTCGGTCGGCGCCAGCCCCGCCTCCTCGTGATCGAGCGAGCGGATGCGCCCGTCGACGAACGCGGTGGTGGCGGGCTTGCCGAGGTCGTGGCAGAGCACCGCCAGCATCACCGTCGCTTCCTTCGCAGACGGCAGGCCGCTCGCCTCGCGCTTCGCGACGTCGAGGGCGAGCAGCGTGTGCACCCAGACGTCGCCCTCCGGGTGCCACTCCTTTTCCTGCTGGCAGCCGACGCAGGCCTGGAGCTCCGGGAAGAGCTTCCCGATGACGCCGAGCTTCAGGCCCCAGTCGAAGCCGATGGACGGACGCTCCGCCTTCATCAGCAGCTTCTCGATCTCCCCCCAGACCCGCTCGCCCGGGAGATCGTCGAGCGGCAGCGACCGGCACAGAGCGACGGTGGCGTCGTCGATGCCGAAGCCGAGCCGGGCGGCGAACTGCATGCCGCGCAGGACGCGCAGCGAGTCCTCGGCGAAGGTTTTCTGGTCGACCGCCCGCAGCACGCCGCGGCGCAGGTCGTCGAGGCCGCCCCACGGGTCGAGCACCTCACCCGTGAGCGGATCGAGCAGCAGCGCGTTGACGGTGAAGTCGCGTCGTCGCGAGGCCTCTTCGATGGAGAGCTGCGGATCCCCCTCGACCACGAAGCCGCGGTGGCCGCGGCCGGTCCGCTGGTCGCGCCGCGGCAGGCTGACGTCGATCTCGAGGCTGCCGGGGCCGCCGGCCGCCCCGCGCGGCGAGACCTTGTAGACGGCGAACGACTCGCCGACGAGGTTGACACTTCCGTACCTGCGCAGGAGCGCGGCCAGCCGGTCGGGGGGGAGGCCGTAGATTTCAAGATCGAATTCGCGTTCCTCCGGCAGTCCTTCACGGCCTGCTTCGATCCGGCGGACGAGGTCGCGGACGAAGCCACCGACCAGAAAGGCGCGCCCTCCGGCCGTCGAGGCGCCGGAGGCAATCCCTTTCACGGGCTCCGGCAGGCCGGCGAGCCGCTCCTTCGGAATCACCCTCGAGTCTTTCCCCACGGGCGGAGTATAGCGGCCGCCATTCCTTGCGAAGGGGCCCCGGGATGCCTAGGTTTATTGGGATTCCATGAGCGCCCAAAGTGTGCGTCCGACAAGGGTTTGACGGGGCTCGGCCGGGCCGGATGAGCCGGAGGGGCCGATGACGCGCCCCACGTTCCTGGCGCGCTGCTCCACCTCCACCCTGATGGGGCTGGCCTTCACCATCCCGGCGGCCCTCATCGCGGGCCTTTTGCTCCTCTATCACTACGACATGGCGCAGCGGTACCTGTCGGAAGAGGGAGCGCGCTACGGGCAGGTGCTGGCCGACCCGATCCTCGGCGCGTCGCGGCGCTACCTGCGCGAAGGATCGATCCCCGCCATCCAGCAGATGATGGAGGACGCCGGCCGCAACGCCGTCATCGGCGACATCGCGCTCTTCGACGGCGAGGGTCGCGTCGTCGCCAGCAACCACACCGGCTGGACGGGGCGGGTGCGCGCCGAGCTGAGCCTCCCCGGTTACGAGCGGGACGCTGACGAGGCGCGTCGCACCGGCCTCATGCAGCACCGCCTGTGTGATCGCGGCGCGCACCTCGTGCTCCTCGCGGCGATCACGCCCGGCCCGGACGCCGGCATCCTCTACATGAAGATCGACCAGCAGCAGCGCCTGCGGGAGATCTCGTCCGGCATCCTGAAGCGGGGGATCGCCTCCGCTTTCGGCATCGTGGCGGTGAGCCTGCTCCTGTTCGTCTGGGTGCGGGCGATCCTGGCGCGGCCGATGCTCGAGATCGCGGCCTTCGTGCGGGCGCTGGCGTCCGGCGAGGCGGGCGCGCCGCCGCGCTCGCGCGGACCTCTGGAGGTCGAGGCGCTGCGCGAGGACATCCTCGCCCTCGCCGAGAACCTCGACGCCAAGGAGCGCGCCCTCGAGGCGTCGCACCGCCTGGTGCGCGAAGCCGAGCGGATGGAGAGCGTCGCCAGCCTCGCCGGCGCGCTGGCGCACGACTTCAATAATCTATTGACCGGGATCCTTGGTTACTCGCGGTTGCTCCTCGATCGCATCGGGCCGGGGGATCCGATCCGGCGCCAGCTCGCCGCCATCGAGGCCTCCGCCAGTCGCGCCGCCGACCTGACGGCGCGCCTGCTCACCTTCAGCCGCCGGGGCGCCAGCCGGCCCACGCCGGCCGATGTCTCGGAAGCGCTCGCGCCCGCCATCCTGGCGCTGCGGGACGGGCTGCCGGAGGGGATCAGGTTTTCGGTCGAACGCGACCCGGAGCTGTGGACCGTGGCGATCGATGTCGAGCAGATCCGTCGCGTCCTCGGCGCCCTCGGCAGCAACGCCCTCGAGGCCATGGGGTGGGGCGGCACCATCACCGTGGTGCTGGCAAACCGGACGATCACGGAGCAGGACTGTCGCGGCCGTCTCGACGCGCGCCCCGGGCGTTTCGTCGTGCTGAGCGTCGCCGACACCGGCACCGGCATCGACAAGGAGGTCCGCCGGCGCCTGTTCGAGCCGTTCGTCACGACGAAGAAGGGGACGGGTTCCGCCGGCTTCGGTCTCGCCACCGCGTACGGCCTGGTGAAGGGGCACGAAGGCTGGATCGAAGTGGAGAGCGAGATCGGCAAAGGGACCACGTTCACTGTCTACCTGCCGGCGTGTCCGCCCGGCACCACGGTTCCGGCCGCAGGCGAAGCCGGCGCGGTCGAGGACGCCGCCGGGACCGCGGCGGTGCCGCTCGCATCCGGCGCGGCCGAGCCGGCGGAGCCCGCGGCCGGCCCGACCATCCTGGCGGTGGACGACGAATCGACCGTCCTCGCCCTGGCGCGCGACGTCCTCGAGATGCACGGCTACAGGGTCCTGACCGCGCGCAACGGGGAGGAGGCGCTTCGCGTCTACCGCGAACACCGTGACACGGTCTCCCTGGTCCTCCTCGACCTGACCATGCCGGTCATGGGGGGCGTCGAGTGCTTTCGCAGGATGAAGGAGATGGATGCGTCGGTGCGTGTCGTCATCAGCAGCGGCTTCTCCTCCGAGAGCACCGCGGCCGAGGTGCTGAAGGAGGGGGCGCTCGACTATCTGCAGAAGCCGTACGACATCGAGCACCTCGCGCGGATCGTCGCGAAGGCCCTGGCGCGGCCGTGGGCCGCGACCGCCTGAACAGCGCGCCCGCCGGGCGAAACCGGGCGGACGGCCCGTCTTGCTGTAGAATCCAGACCCTGTCTGAAGCGTGGAGGTTCGACGATGAAGAAGCTCGCAGCAGCGTTCGTGGTTCTCTCGTTGGCTGTCCTGCCGGCGGCGGTGGCGTGCGACAAGGAGCACTCCAATGCGGCGCAGACGGCCGAGTTCGGCAAAGGGCCGGTGAAGGATGTCGTCCTGACCGGGTTCCTGACCGATTCCAACTGCGGCAAGGCGAACGCCCGTGAGGGCGGGGCCGACTGCGCCAAGAAGTGCATCAAGAACGGCGCGAAGGTGCAGCTCGTCGCCGACAACAAGACCTACACCCTCGAGAAGGTGGACAAGGTGGAGCAGCACCTCGGGCACGAGGTGAAGGTGACCGGCCAGCTGGACGAGACGGCCGGGATCATCCGCGTCGCCTCGATCGAGGCGGTGGCCAAGGGATAACCAGACCGCTCCGGCGCGCGCCGGAGTCCAATCGAGCTGAAGCGAAGGGCCGCGGCAACGCGGCCCTTCGTGTTTTCAGGGTCCCTGGAGGCCATCCGGCCTCGCGCCGGCGCATCATAGAAACTATGTTCCGGGCGTCACGAGGGGGCGACGGACCCGCATAGCCCCGATGACGAAGAGCCCTCGGGGGCCGCGGCCGGTCGCCTGACGATCCGAATGAATGGGAGGCAAGTCATTGACCTGCCATTGCTTCGAAGCGAAATCCGAAACGGATTGGACTTTTGGTCCTGATGGTCCGCGGCTTGCTGTTCCGGGGGCGGCCGGACGGGTACAAGTGGAGCCGTGCGTTATAGTTCGGACGTGAACGAGGCGCGCTGGCGGGGGATCGCGTGGTTCACGGTCCTGTCGATCGCGGCAGTGGTCGCGATCAACATCGCGGGCATCTGGAGCCTGGCGGTCGCGCGTCGCGGTCTCCATGAAGACGCCGGCCGGCTGCTGAACCTGGAAACGGGTGAACGGGCGCGGGGCCTGGAAGCGACCCTGGCCCGGACCCGGGGGGACCTGGCGTTCATGGCCGGCTCTCCTGTCCTGTTCGATCTGGAATCGGCGCTCGGCTCGCGCGACCCGAGCCTGGCGCGCTGGCGGCGACTGGAGGCGGAAGGTGCGGTCCTGCTGTTCCTCAGGGCCCATCCCGAGGTGATGCGAGCGGAAGTGCAGGGAAGCGGAGGGCGACCCCTCCTCGAAGCGGCGCGTCGCGGCGGCGTCCCGGTGCTGTGGATGACGGCCGGTGATGCGACGACTCCGCCGGCGCGGCGCGCCATCGATCCGATCGAGCGGCCGGTCGAGGGCCGCTTCGCGCCGCGGCTCGGCACCCGGTCGGTGCAGGGAGCGGTGACGGTCGAGGCGACCATCGACGCCAAGCGCCTGCTGCCGTCCGACGCAGCCGCGGCGTCGGCGCACCTCTGCCGGCTGACCGACGCCGCGGGCAACCTGCTCGCCGGCGGCGATTCCTTTCCGGGCTCGGCGGTGCCGGGCGCGACCGATTCCGGAGCGGCGCAGGCGACGGTGGATGCCCAGGGCTGGTCGGCGGCGTCCCCCTGGCGGCTGGAATGCGCGGAGTCGGGCCGCGGCGCGGCGCTGGCGCTCCTCGACCCGCTCGCGTCGCGTTACCGCAAGACGCTCGTCCTGAACCTCGCCGCCATGTCGCTCGCCGTCGTGCTGGGAGGCTTCGCCATCCACCAGGCGCGCCGGCGGCGCGACGTCGAGGTGCAGGCGGAAGAGGAGACGCGCGTCCGCGAGCTCGAGCGCAAGCTGTTCCACGCCGAGCGCCTCGGCACGGTCGGACGGCTTGCCGCCGGCATGGCGCACGAAATCAACAACCCGCTGGAGGGCATGGCGAACTACCTGGCGCTCGCGAAGTCCGACCTCGAGCGCGGCGACGGGGCGGGCGCGCGGCGCCGTCTCGACGGCGTGCAGGAGGGCCTGCACCGGGTCAGCTCGGTCGTCGGCCAGGTGCTGGCCCATTCCGATCCGGCGCGGGCACCGCTGGCCCCGGTCGATCTCGGCGCCACGGCGCGCCAGGCGGCCGAGTTCGTGCGGTCGCGGCCCGAGTTCGCGCGCGTCCGCTTCGAGTTCGATCTGCCCGAGGGGCTGCCGCGCGTCGCGGGGCGGCAGGCGCTCCTGGGCCAGGTGTTCCTGAACCTCGTCCTCAACGCCTGCGAGGCGCAGCCGGACGGCGGCGAGGTCGTGGTGACCGGGCGCGCCGCGGGGTCGGCCGTCGAGGTCGAGGTCGCCGACCGGGGCCCGGGGATCGGGGGCGAGGACGCGGTGAAGGTCTTCGAGCCGTTCTACTCGACCAAGGGGTCGACGGGGCTCGGACTTTCGACCTGCTACGCCATCGTCGAGCAGCACGGCGGCACGATCGAGATGGAGCCGCGCCGGGGCGGGGGGACGGTCTTCAAGGTCCGCATCCCGGCGGCGGGGAGCCCCCCAGTCGCGGCGGCGGGAGGGGCGCGTGGCTGAAGTCCGCGAAGAGCGCGGCGCGGCGGGGCGTTCGAATCCGAGCCGGACGCCGGCGCGCGGGCGGGTCCTCGTCGTCGAGGACGAAGCCTACGTGCGCGCCTCGCTCGACGAGGTCCTGAGGTCGCGCGGCTTCGACGTCAGCCTCGCGGGCGACGTGCAGGAGGCGCTCCACGGTCTCGCGAAAACGCCGGTGGACGTGGTCCTCGCCGACCTGCGCATGCCGGGAGGCGGCGGCCTCGAGCTCGTGAAGCGCGCCCAGGCGGCGCACCCGGGCGTGCCGGTCGTCATCCTGACGGGGCATGGCACGGTGTCGTCGGCGGTCGAGTGCATGAAGGCGGGGGCGGCCGACTACCTGCTCAAGCCGGTGGATCCGGAGGCGCTCGACGTGGCGCTCGAGCGCGCCATCCATTCGCGCGCCCTCGAGCGTGAGGTCGCCTACCTGCGCCGCGCCTCCGAGGGGATCGAGGGGCCGGGCGGCCCCCTCGGCGACAGCCCGGCGTGGCGCCGGGTCATGGAGAAGGTGGCGGCGGCGGCGCCGACCGATTCGACCGTCCTCATCCTCGGCGAGTCGGGGACCGGCAAGGAGATGGTGGCGCGGCAGATCCATAGGCTCGGCCGTCGCGCGGCGCAGCCGTACGTGCGGGTCAACTGCGCGGCCGTGCCGCTGGAGATGTGGGAGAGCGAGTTCTTCGGCCATAGGCGCGGCGCGTTCACCGGCGCCGCCGGCGATCGCGACGGCCGCTTCCGCCTGGCGCACCGCGGCACGCTTTTCATGGACGAAGTCGGCGCGATGCCCGCGCCCGGACAGGCGAAGATCCTGCGGGTCCTGCAGGACGGCGAGTTCGACCGGCTCGGGGACGAGGCGCCGACGCGGGTGGACGTGCGGGTGATCGCGGCGACCAACAGCGACCTCGAGGCGGAGGTGGCGGCCGGCCGCTTCCGGGCCGACCTGTTCTACCGCCTGAACGTCATTCGCATCGATCTGCCTCCGCTGCGGGAGCGGGTCGAGGACATTCCGCTGCTGGCGCGCCACTTCGCGCGCGAGATCGCGACGCGGCTCGGGCGACGCGCGCCGGCCCTCACCGACAGCGCGGCGGACCTGCTGAAGGCCTACCCGTGGCCCGGCAACGCCCGCGAGCTGCGCAACGTCGTCGAGCGGGCGATGATCCTCTCGCCGGGAGAAACCCTGGCCGGGTTCGATCTCCCGGCCGCCGGCCGCGCGCCTCTCGCGGCGCCGGCGCCCGGCCCGGTGTCGGGTGGAATCGCCGGCGCCCTCGGCGCCCCCTCGACCGCAGCGGAAGCGGCCGGGTCCGGCGGCGAAGCCGCGACCGAGGCGGGGCCGGGAGCCGAGGGGCTGGCGCTGCGCAGCGTCCTCGCCGACAGCGAGAGACGCGCGGTGATCGAGGCGCTGCGGCGGGCGCGCGGGGTGCGCAAGGAGGCGGCGCGCCTCCTCGGCATCGATCAGCGCAACCTCGCCTACTATTTCCGCAAGCATGGGATCGATCCGGATGCCCTCCCAGACTGATCCCAAAGGCGGGTTCGCGATGCGGCTGTTCGCGCTGGCGCTCGGGTTCGAGGTGGCGAACGCGGCGTACCTCGCGGCGTTCGACTCGGCGACGATCTTCTACCACGCGATGGTGGTGGCGCACGTCGTCGTCGGGCTGTTCCTCCTGCCGCTCAGTCTCGGGCTCTGTGTCCGCTGGCTGCGGCTGCGGACGCTCCTGCGCACGTGGGGGGCGGCGGTGCGCGTCGCGGCGGCGGGCTCGGCGCTCGTCGCGGTGGGCACGGCGCTCAAGCTGG
This sequence comes from Candidatus Polarisedimenticolia bacterium, assembly GCA_036005805.1. Taxonomy (GTDB): domain Bacteria; phylum Acidobacteriota; class Polarisedimenticolia; order Gp22-AA2; family Gp22-AA2; genus DASRAU01. Next base: position 8,848 of record DASYQE010000032.1, read on the forward strand.
CGGTGGTGGGGACCGCGACACCGTACCGGCACCTGCTGACCACGCACATCGCCTCTTCGTGCCTGGCGCTCGGGCTCACAGTCGTTGCGGCATTCCTGGCGAGCCCGGACGCCCAGGGCGGGGCGCGTCGCGCCGCCGTCCTCCTCGGTCTCGCGCTCGCGTTCACGCTCGTGGTCCGCGGCGCCGCCTGGATCTGGCCGGCGCACGTCGCGAAGATCGAGAACCCGATCACGCCGCCGCTGACGTCCGACGACGAAGGGGGAGGCAGGGACGGCCGGTTCTTCCCGTCGTCGGTGACGACGATCGGCGACCGCACCGTGCCCGACGACTTCTTCCTCGAGTCGAAGGCCTGCGGCAACAAGGGCTGCCATCCCGACATCACGAAGCAGTGGGATTCGTCGATGCACCACTTCTCGTCGTTCAACAACCAGTGGTACCGCAAGTCGATCGAGTACATGCAGGAGGTCGTCGGCACCAAGCCCTCGAAGTGGTGCGGCGGCTGCCACGATCAGTCGGTGCTCCTGACCGGCCGGATGGACACGCCCATCGTCCAGCAGATCGACACGCCGCAGGCGCAGGCGGGCATCGGCTGTCTCGTGTGCCATTCGATCGTGCACGTGAAGGACACCATGGGGCAGGGCGGCTACGTCCTGGAATACCCCGAGATGCACAAGCTCGTGGCGTCGAAGAACCGGGCGCTGCACGCCATGCACGACTACATGGTGCGGCTCGATCCCGGGCCCCACAAGGCGACGATGCTCAAGCCGTTCCACCGCGAGTCGCGCGCCGAGTTCTGCTCGTCGTGTCACAAGGTCCATCTCGACGTGCCGGTGAACCACTATCGCTGGTTCCGCGGCTTCAACGAGTACGACGCCTGGCAGGGCAGCGGCGTCTCGGGCCAGGGAGCGCGCGCCTTCTACTATCCCGACAAGCCGAAGGACTGCGCCGACTGTCACATGCCGCTGGTGAAGTCGGCCGACGCCGCCAACCGCAACGGCTTCGTCCACTCGCACCGCTTCCCGGCGGCGAACACCGCGGTGCCGTTCGCCAACGGCGACACCGAGCAGCTGAAAATCGTCCAGGACTTCCTCAAGGCGAACATCGTCAGCGTGGACGTCTTCGCGGTGACCGAATCAGCGGCGACGACGGCCGAGCCGGCGGCGCATCCGGCCGCGGGCGGCCAGGCGGTCGATCTCGAAGGGCCGCGCGCCCAGGCGATGTTCCCGGACGTCGAGGAGGCGATGTCGGGACCGGCAGGCGGTCTCGTCCCGGCGGCGGCGAGGGAGAGGGCGGCGGTCGTCGCGCCGCTGAACCGGGCGGCCGCCTTCATGCGGCCGGGCGGGACCTACCGCGTCGACGTCGTCGCCCGCACGCGCGGCGTCGGGCACTTCTTCCCCGGCGGGACGGTGGACGCCTTCGACGTCTGGCTCGAGCTGAAAGGGGAGGACGCGAGAGGCTCGGTCTTCTACTGGAGCGGCGCCGTCGCCGACGGCGGGCGCGGCCCGGTCGAGCCGGGGGCGCATCGCTACCGCAGCCTCCAGGTGGACGGGCACGGCAATCCGATCAACAAGCGCAACGCCTGGTCGACGCGCGCCCTGATGTACGCCCGGCTCATCCCGCCGGGGGCGGCTGACGTCGGGCGCTACCGGGTCACCGTGCCGGGCGACGCGCAGGGGCCCCTGACCTTCACCGCCCGGATGAACTACCGGAAATTCTCCTGGTGGAACACCCGGTTCTCCTACGCCGGCGTGCGCGACCCGGCGCAGCCGAAGTTCGATCTCACGCCCGATTTCGACGACGGCCGGTTCGTGTTCACAGGCGACACGTCACGCGTCTCGGGGAGGCTGAAAGAGGTCCCGGATCTGCCGATCACCGTCGTGGCCGAGGACCAGGTGAAGGTCGAGCTGGCGCCGGCCGGCGGCGCGCTGCGGGCCGCGCTCGCGGCGGCGGTGCCGGCCGACCAGGCGTTCGACCGCGAGCGCTTCAACGACTACGGCATCGGGCTGCTCCTGCAGGGGGATTTCGTCGGGGCGAAGCGGGCCTTCGAGCACGTCAACCGCCTCGATCCGAAATACGCCGCCGGCTTCGTCAACCTGGGGCGCGTCCTCGTGCTCGAAGGGGATCACGACGCCGCCATCCCGGTGCTGGAGCAGGCGCTGAAGATCGACCCGAACATCGCCAGCGGACACTACTTCCTGGCGTTGGCGCTGAAGGCGCGCGGCCGCTACGACGAAGCGCTCGATCACCTGCGCGCGGCGGCGGCGCGCTTCCCGCGCGACAAGGTGGTGCGGGCGCAGATCGGCCGGCTGCTGTTCCTGAAGCGGAAGATGCCGGAGGCGATCGCCGAGTTCGAGCAGGCGCTGCGCGTCGACCCGGAGGACCTGACCTCCCACTACAACCTCATGCTCTGCTACCGGGCGCTGGGCGACGCCGGGAAGGAGAAGCGCGAGGAGGCGCTCTACACGCGCTTCAAGGCGGACGAGGCGTCGCAGGCCACCACCGGCGACTACCGCCGGCTCAACCCCGAGGACAACCTGGAACGCCAGCCGATCCACGAGCACGCCGGCATCCCTCTGTTCGAATCCGGAAAGGCGGGACGATGAGGATTCAGCGCACCGCACTCGCCGTGGCGCTCGCGGCGGCGATGGCCGCGGTGGCCTGCGGCGACAAGCCGAAGGCCGAGGCGAAAAAGCCGGCCCCGCCCGACAAGCCGATCGCCGTCACCTACAGCGATGTCACCCGGGCCGCCGGGATCGCTTTCACGCACACCAACGGCGCTCGCGGCCGCAAGTACCTGCCGGAGACGATGGGCTCCGGGCTGGTGGTCTTCGACTACGACGGCGACGGCAAGCCCGACCTCTTCTTCGTCAACAGCGACGAGTGGCCGGAGAACCACGGCAAGCCCGCAGACCAGGCCCTGTACCGCAACCGCGGCGACGGCAGCTTCGAGGACACCACCGCGAAGGCGGGGCTCAAGGTCGAGGCCTACGCCATCGGCGCCGCCGCCGCCGACTACGACAACGACGGCGACGAGGATCTCTACCTCAACGCCCTCGGGCCCGATCACCTGTTCCGCAACCGCGGCGACGGCACCTTCGAGGACGTGACGAAAGCCGCCGGCGTCGGCGACCCCGGCTTCGGGTCGAGCGCCACCTGGATCGACTACGACCGGGACGGCTGGCTCGACCTGTTCGTCTGCAACTACGTCACCTGGAACCCGAAGACCGACATCTACTGCACGCTCGACGGCGCCAACAAGTCGTACTGCACGCCGGAGTCGTACAAGGGGGCGACCAACCGCCTGTTCCGCAACCGGGGCGACGGCACCTTCGAGGACGTGAGCGAGCGCGCCAGGGTGCTCGACCCGAGCGGCAAGTCGCTGGGCGTCGTGGCCTTCGATTTCGACGACGACGGCTTCATCGATCTTGCGGTCGCCAACGACACGCAGCCGAACTTCCTGTACCGCAACCGCGGCGACGGAACCTTCGAGGAGATCGGCCGCACCGCCGGCATCGCCTTCAGCGAGGAGGGGAAGGCGCGCGGCGCGATGGGCATCGACGCGGCCGACTACGACGGCAGCGGCCGCGACAGCCTGGTGATCGGCAACTTCTCGAACGAGATGCTCGCCCTCTACCACAACGAGGGACGGGGGCTGTTCATCGACGACGCCGCCGCGGCGGGCATCGGGCAGCCGAGCCTCCTGACGCTGGCCTTCGGGTGCTTCTTCTTCGACTACGACCTCGACGGCAGGCTCGACATCTTCGTCGCCAACGGCCACGTCGAGAACGAGATCCAGGCGGTGCAGCCGTCGGTCACCTACGCCGAGCCGCCGCACCTGTTCCGCGGGGGCGCCGACGGGCGCTTCGAGGAGACGACGGCGAAAGTCGGATCCGACCTCACCGTCCCCAGAGTCGCGCGGGGCGCCGCCGCGGCCGATTTCGACGGCGACGGGGATCTCGACATCGCGGTGACGACGAACGGCGGGCCGGCGGCGCTGTTCCGCAACGACGGCGGCAGCGCCAACGGCTTCGTGCGCCTCAAGCTCGTCGGCGCCGGCGGCAAATCGAACCGCGACGCCATCGGCGCGCGCGTCACCTTGACGTCCGGCGGCCGCGCCCAGGTCCGCACCGTCCGCTCGGCGGCGTCGTACGCCTCGCAGAGCGAGATGGTGCTGACGTTCGGCCTCGGCTCGACTGCGCCCGGCGCGATCACCGCCGAGGTGCGCTGGCCGGACGGCACGACCTCCCGTTACGAAGGGATCGCCGCGGGCCGCATCCTCACACTGAAGCAGGGGGAAACGACCCC
>DASYQE010000033.1:0-12107 GCA_036005805.1 Candidatus Polarisedimenticolia bacterium
CGCGGCGTGGCCCGCCTCATCGCCCGCTCGCGGGCGCCGCGCGTCCTCGTCGGCAATCTCATGACGCAGCCGGGCGAGACCGACGACTTCACCGCCGCGGCGCACCTCGCCGCCCTGACGCGGCTCGCGGGCGTGCGGCTGGTGGACTACTACCTGGCCAACAACCGGGCGATCGCCCCGCCGCTGCGCCGCCGCTATGCCGCCGACGGCGCCATCCCGGTGGAGGTGGACCGCGCCGCGCTGCGCGCCATGGGCGCCATCCCCGTGGAGCGGGATCTCCTGCGCGAGGACGGGGACGCGAAGATCCGGCACCACGAAGGCAAGCTCGGGCGGGCGCTCCTGCGCCTGGCCCTCTCCCGCTCGTCCCGGGCCGCCGCCTGACCCGACGCCGGGCGGGCGCCGGCGTGACATCATGATCCCGTGCGATTGAATCTCAGCGACCAGCCGATCACCGCCGAGCTTCTGGCCGAGGCGCTGAAGAAATCCGGCTCGGGACAGGTGCTGGTGTCCGGGACGAGCATGCACCCGACCTTGCAGATGGGATGGCGCGTGCACGTGCAGCCGGCCAAAGGCCTGGACCTGCGCCCCGGGGAGATCGCCGTGTTCCGCGGCGAGCACCACCTGGTCATCCACCGCCTGGTCTGGATCGAGAAAGGGCCGCAGGGAACGATGCTGGTCTTCCGCGGCGACTACAACCGCGTGCGCGAGCGCATCGCGCCGGAGGCCGTGCTGGGCCGGGCCTTCGCGATCGAGGCGCCGTCGGCGCGACGCACCATCGGACGCGTCGAGCCCCTCGGGTCGGATGTGCTGTCGCGCTTCTACTTCCTCGCCTGGATGGTGTCGCGTCCCTTCGCTCCGCTCCTGCCGAAAGTGGGCGGGAAGGACGTCCGGCCCGGCCCCGCCGGGCGCGCCGCACGCGCCTTGTTCGCCGGGATCGAGCGCGCCCTCTCCGTGTTTCTGCCGAACCACCCGTAAGGGCGCCGCGGCGCGCGTGTCCGCCCGGGATCCGCGGCGTATCATCCTCGCGTCCGTCCTTCGATTGAATTGGAGAGCGATCCGGTGAAACCATCCGGACGTCCCGCGGACGCGGCGACCCCGCCGCCGCGCAGCCGGGCCGCCGCCATCGCCGCCACCCTGGCGCTGCTGGCCGCCTCGATCACCTTGTCCCTCTTCCTGGCGGAAGGCGTGGTGAGGCTTCTGGCTCCGCAAGCCCTCATCCTGATCCGGCCTGACATCTGGATGCCGGCCGAAGGCGTCGGCTGGAAGAACCGGCCGAACGTGAACACGCACGTCAACACCGGCGAGCGGGACGTGCACTGGTCCACCGACGCGCGCGGGTTCCGCACCGGCGCCGCGCCCGTGGGCCAGTCCGAGGTGAACCTCCTGGCGCTGGGGGATTCGTTCCTCGCCGCCGAGCAGGTGGAAGACGGGGACACGATGGTCCGCCTCCTCGAGGAGCGCCTCTCCTCCCGGACCGGACGGCGCGTGAGCATCTGGAACAGCGGCGTCGCCGGCTGGAATCCGAACCATTACCGCATCGAGCTGCAGCGCGTCCTCGACACGTCGTCTCCGGACGGGGTGCTCGTCTTCATCTACCTGGGGAACGACATCATCGAGAACGTCGCCGCCAGCTACCCGCCCCGGCAGCCGGACGAGCGTCACCACTTCCGGTGGCCGCGAAGCCTCGCGCTGAGCGATTGGGTCGAGGCGCTCGGGTACCCGGTGAACGATTTCCTCGAAGTCCGCTCGCAGCTCTTCATCTTCGCGCGCACGCGGCTCAAGTACCTGCTGATGCGCCTGAGCCTGACGCCTTACACCTTCCCCGAGACGCTCCTGGCGCGCAATGCCTCTTCGCCGGCCTGGGAGACGACGGCCGGAATCCTGCAGGACATGCGGGACGCCGCCGGCAGGCGCGGGATCCCCATCCTGTTCGTGCTGATCCCGTCGGAGGACGAGGCCGATCCCGCCGAGGCCCGTCGCACGGCGGAGGGTCTCGGCGTGCCGCGCGGCTCCTACGACCTGGATCAGCCTCACGTCCGCCTGGGCCAGGAGCTGGCGCGTCGCGGCCTCACCGTGTTCGACGCCACCGGGGCCCTGCGCACCGCCATCGCGCATGCCACGCCCGATGTCTACGGCCACGTGGACAACCATCTCGGCAAGGCGGGGCACCGCGTGATGGCCGAGGCGATGGAGACGCCGGCCTGGGAAGCGTTCTTCCCGGGGACGCCGGACGGCTCCGCGCGTCCTGAAGACCGCATCACAGCGGCTCACTGAACCGGCCGCATCCGCTTCCGCCCGGAGCCACCCTCGGCGGCAAACGGCTGTCCCCTGCGGCTTTGCGCGATTGTCAGGCCGGCACCGACTGCGATAGGATCCGCCCATCGCCGAGGAACCATGTCAGGGCATTTCGGAACCAGCGCCGACCTGGAGTCCGCTCTGGAGCGCTTCCTGTCCGCGCCCGGGGAGACGCGGCCGGAGACGTTGCGGAATCTGGTGCGTGCGCTCAAGGCCGCGATCGATGCCGGGGAGAAGGAGGCCGCCCGCGCCGCGCTGCGAAGGGCGATCCTTCCGGGCCTTGACTACACCTCCGTTCAATCCCTGCTCAGGATTCACCAGCGGCTCCGGCGTGAGCTGCCCGCGACGCCTCCCCTCGTGCGGCTCGCGGTGCTGAGCGGATTCACCCTGGACCAGCTGGCGCCGCTCATCGATCTCAACCTGGCGGCGACCGGCGCCGGGGCCGACATCTACACACCCGCCTTCGGCACGTTCCGCCAGGAGATCCTGGCGGCCGATTCGGGCCTCTACGCCTTTTCTCCCAAGGTCGTATTCCTCGCGACGGGCTGGCGTGACCTGGCCCACGTTCCTCTGCTCACCGATGACCGCGACCGCGTCCGGGAGCGGGTCCGCCTGGAAGTGCGCGATCTTGCGGCCCTCTGGCAGACGCTCCACGAAAGACTCGGCTGCCAGGTCCTCCAGAACAACTTCGACCTGCCTCCCTGGCGGACGCTGTCGAACCACGATCGGAGACATCCCGCGGGCCTGGGCTCCTATCTCGCGCAGGTGAACCAGGCGCTCGCCGAGGAGGCGCCCGCCTTCGTGACCCTCCACGACGTCGATCACCTCGCCGCCTCCGCCGGTCGCTGGGCCTGGCACGACGAGCGTTTCTTCCATCACGCGAAGATGCCCTGCGCACCCGAATGCCTGATGGATTACGCCCACAGCGTCGCCGCGATCCTCGGCGCGCAGGTCGGCCTGAGCCGGAAGTGCCTGGTCCTCGACCTGGACAACACGCTGTGGGGAGGCGTCATCGGCGACGACGGCCTGGGGGGCATCCGCATCGGGCAGGGCGACGCGGAATCGGAGGCCTTTCAGGCGTTCCAGAAATACGTCAAGGGACTCAAGGATCGGGGCGTCATCCTGGCCGTGTGCAGCAAGAACGAAGACCACATCGCCCGGGAGGTCTTCGAGAAGCACCCGGAGATGATCCTGCGTCTCGACGATATCGCCACCTTCGTCGCCAACTGGGACGACAAGGCCACCAACCTGCGAACCATCGCCCTGAACCTCAACATCGGCCTGAACTCGCTGGTGCTGGCCGACGACAACCCGGTGGAACGGGCGCTCGTCCGCCGGCTGGCGCCCGAGGTCGCCGTCCCCGAGCTCCCCGTCGACCCGGCCGGGTACGTCCAGGCGATCGAGCGGCACCGCTACTTCGAGCTCGTGTCGCTCGGGAAGGAGGATTTCAAGCGGGCGGAGTATTACCGCGTCCAGGCCGTGCGCGAGCAGGCCCAGGCGTCCGCCGCCAGCGTCGAGGAGTTCCTCGAGTCGCTGCAGATGACCGCGCGCGTTGGCCCGATCGACACCGCCACGCTCGAACGCAGCGCCCAGCTGATCGCCCGATCCAACCAGTTCAACCTGACCACCCGGCGCCGATCGACGGCCGAGATCCTCGCCCTGACCGGTGACGACTCCTGGATCACCCTCACCGTCGCGCTCGCGGACCGGTTCGGCGACTACGGACTCATCAGCGTGCTCCTCGCCCGGGTTCGCGAGGACCGGGTCGAGATCGACACGTGGCTGATGAGCTGCCGCGTGCTCAAGCGCACGGTCGAGGACCTGGTCCTCAACCACCTGGCCGAGGCGGCGCGACGGCGCGGCGGGCGCCTTCTCCGCGGAGATTACATCCCCACGCCCAAGAACGATCTGGTCCGCCAGCACTACCCACGGCTCGGCTTCCAGCCCGCCGGCGCCGGCGACTCGGGGTCGACCTCGTGGGACCTGCCGATCGCGGAGGACTGGCAGCCCCGGCGTCACTTCATCTCCGTGACGAGAGGCGAGGCGTGAGGGGGCGATGAGAGAGACGCTGCGCACCCAGGTTCAGGAGGTCTTCCGCGACGTCTTCGGGGATCCCGACATCGAGATCCGTGATGCCATGACCGCGGACGACGTCGACGGCTGGGATTCGCTCATGCACATCAACCTCATCGTCGCCATCGAGCGGCGCTTCGGCATCAAGCTCGCGACCGCAGAGATCTCCGGCCTGAAGGGGGACGATCAGAACATCGGCACGTTCCTGGACCTGGTGGCCGGCAAGATCGGACCCCGCTGATCCCCGTTTGAATGTCGGTCGCGAGTCTCGAGTTCCTCGTCTGCCTCTGGATCGCGGCCGCGCTCTTCTTCCACCTGCCGCCCGGCTGGCCCCGGCGGGCCGTGCTCGCGATCGGCAACGTCGCCTTCATCGGCCTTCTGATCCCGAACGCCGCCTCGGCCACGGCACTCGCCCTCTTCCTGCTCGCCGGTTTCCTCGCAGGACTCCTGCTGCAGGCGCGGCCGCGAGGCGTGACCCTGGCCGTCACCCTCACCGCCCTCGTCGCCTTCTTCATCGTGGTCCAGAAGTACAGCGTCCTCGCCTGGCTGGGCCTCGGACAGGCCGCCGCGCATTCCGTCTCCATCGTCGGCCTGAGCTACATCCTGTTCCGCCAGATCCACTTCGCCGTCGACGTCATGCAGGGCCAGATCGCCCGGCCCTCGCTCTGGGCCTACGTCAACTACCAGCTCAACCTGTTCGCCCTCCTGGCCGGGCCGATCCAGCGCTACCAGGACTTCGAGAAATACTGGAAGGCTCCCGAGCCGTCCGTGTCCGATCGTCACGAGGTCCTGCAAGCCCATTTGAGGGTTCTGATCGGAGTCATCAAGATCGCCGCGTTCGGCGCCGTCCTGCTGTTCGCCCGGGACAAGTTGTGGGGACAACTGCTCGACATCGCCAGGTCCCCGCAGTTCTCGAGCCGGCTGTCCGCCCTGTTCCGGTTCGCCGTCGTGTTCTACGCCTATCCCGCCTACGTCTACTTCAATTTCTCCGGCTACTGCGACATCGTCATCGGCGGCGCCTCGCTGCTCGGCCAGCGGCTGCCCGAGAACTTCGATCGCCCCGACCTGTCGCGGAACATCATCGACTTCTGGACCCGCTGGCACCGGACGCTGGGGTTCTGGATTCGCGACTACCTCTTCATGCCGATGTACAAGCTCGCCGTCGAGACAACCCCGCGGCGAGCCTCCTCGCTCGCCTTCCTTTGTTATTTCGTGGCCTTCCTCCTGGCGGGGATCTGGCACGGCACGACCTCCAACTACGCCGTCTTCGGCGCCCTGCACGGCGCCGGCGCCTCGGCGACGAAGATCTGGGAGATGACCATCGTCCGCCGGGCGGGCCGCGCCGGTCTGCGGCGCTATCTGGAGTCCCGCCCGGTGCGGTGGATCGCCATCCTGGCCACCGGTCATTTCGTGTGTTTCTCGATGATCTTCTTCTCGGCCGATCTGCGCGAATGCGTTCCCATCCTGAAGATGATCGGAACGGCCCTCGTGCCCTGGAGCCGCGCGTGGTGACCCCGGACGATTTCTGGCGGCGCCACCCGCGGTTGCTCCTGCTCTCGGTGATCGTCCTGGCCTGCGTCGCGACCATCCTGCTGCTCTCCACGAGCAGAGGTCCGGTCGTTCTCTACCAGAGGTTCTGAGGTGAACACGACCCGCGCGACCGCAGGCACGCCGACTCTCGTGGCGCTCTCCCTCATCGCCACGGTCGCGGTCACGACCATCGCCATCGACCTGCTCGCGCGCTTCCAGCCCCTGGCCGACCGGATCCAGGCGCGCGACCTGGCGCGCTTCGTGCGCGGCGAGGAGTTCTTCCCCAACCGGGGCAACTTCATCGAATTCGAGGACCGGCTCCTCATCGACGAGATCCCGGGCGCCGACTATTCGCGCGGCGGCATCTATTTCTTCGGGGCCTCCGACCTCAAGTGGGCGCTCGAGACCTGGGAGGTTCCCGGGGAGATCCGGCCCTTCGTGCACAACTATGGCCTCGGGGCCCTCAGCCACGCCCTCGAGCTCCAGTTCCTCCGCTTCCTGATCGAGGACGAACACCTGCTGAAAGCCGGTGGAGACAGGACGGAGATCATCCTGGGTGTTTCCTGGTCGAACGCGGTGAGCTGGGCGCCGGAAGCCTATTTCGGTCCGCTGTGGCGCCGGCACGGGTTGTACACCTACACGGCCGAGGGCGGGATTCACGAGGCTCCCCTGTCGCGTTTCCAACGACGGATGCGCACCGAGAGAGCGCGCTGCTCGGGCTTCGTCGGCGGAAACTTCAACCGGATCGCCCGGTGGATCATGACCTCCCTGGGCCTGCCGCTCGAAGCTTCGGACCAGATCAAGGATCCGGCGCAGGTGAGCGCCTGGGTCCATACCAGCGTCCACCTCCCGAGCGCCTCGGTGGAGAAGCAGGTGCGCGCGTTCGACGACCTGCTCGCGTACCTCCAGGCGCAGAAGGTCGGGGTGACGGTCGTCTTTCTTCCCCATCGTCGCGCGTTCGACGAGCTGCCGCTGGTCGGCGTCTACCATGACGAGGTGACCCGGATCTGCCGCGCCCGTTCGGTCGAGGCCGTCGACCTCTCGCACGCCCTCTCCGAGGACGAGTTCTGGGACATGGGTCACCCCAATTACCGGGGCCTCCAGAAGACCCACGCCGCCCTGATGCAGGTGGCCGCGCCGTACCTCGCCCGGATCACGGCGCGGCCGTAGCCCGCAGGGGCGCCGCGCCCCCGCGCCCGTCAAGGACCCGACGCCACCGGCGGGGGACCGATCTTTCCGTGCCTTTCCCGTTCCGATTCCTTGACTCGCCGCTTTCGATATTTATATTGGCGCGTGGTGACGCGGAAGATCCCTGTCACGCGCCGGCGGCGGAGGAAATGGGGTCCATGAAGAATATTCTTGTGGCGGAAGACGACCGGGCGCTCCGGGACGGGCTGGTGCAGGCGATGAGCCGCGGTGGATACAAGGTTCATGTCGCCCAGAACGGCAAGGAAGCCATCGAGAAAATCGACAAGCAGGTCTTCGACCTCGTCATCGCCGGGCAGCGCGTCGGCGGCAGCGAAGGGCTCGAGATCGTGCGGCGCGCGCGCGCCAGCAACGCCGGCACCATGGTCATCGTGACCGGCGAGGGCGGGCAGGGGGCGGCCGAGGCGATGCGCTCCGGCGCGTTCGACTTCGTGCAGAAGAGCCTGTCGCTCGAAGCGATCGAGCTGAAGATCCAGCGCGCCATCGAGCACCAGCGGCTGATGACGCGCCTCTCGACGTTCGCGGAGCGCCAGGCGGACACCGGCGGGGCCCCGAGCATGATGGGTCCGTCGCCGGTGATGCGCGAGGTGTTCCGCATCATCGACAAGGTCGCGGCCTCGAACGCGACCGTGCTGATCCAGGGCGAGACCGGCACCGGCAAGGAGCGCGTGGCGGAGACCATCCACATGCACTCCACCCGCCGCGACGGTCCGTTCGTCCGGATGAACTGCGCCTCGCTGCCGGACAACCTGCTCGAGAGCGAGCTGTTCGGGCACGAGAAGGGGGCGTTCACCGGCGCCGACCAGATGCGCATCGGCCGCTTCGAGCTGGCCAACGACGGCACGCTGTTCCTGGACGAGGTCGGCAACATGTCGGCCTCGACCCAGGCCAAGGTGCTGCGCGCCATCCAGAACCAGGAGTTCGAGCGTCTCGGCGGCTCGCGCACCATCAAGGTGGACGTGCGCATCGTCGCCGCCACCAACGTCAACCTCGAGCAGGCGATCAAGGACGGGCGCTTCCGCGAGGATCTCTACTACCGCCTGAACGTCGTCAACATCGCCATCCCGCCGCTCCGCGAGCGGCGCGAGGACATCCAGCCGCTGGCCGAGCACTTCCTGCAGCACTTCGCCCTCGAGCTGCGCCGCCCCGTGAAGGGCTTCACGGCCGAGGGGACGAAGGCGCTCCAGGAGTACCGCTGGCCCGGCAACGTCCGCGAGCTCGAGAACACCATCGAGCGCGCCGTGCTGATGTGCGAAGGCGAGCACATCCATCCCCAGGACCTCACCCTCATGGACCGCGAGCACTCGATCGGCATGACGCCCCAGCTGGCGCTCGACCTGCTCAACCTCGAGCAGCTCGAGAAGACCGCCATCCTGGAGGCGCTCAAGAGATCGAACTGGGTGCAGAAGGAAGCGGCCAAGCTGCTCGGCGTTTCGAGCCGCGTGATGAACTACAAGGTCCACAAGTTCGGGATCACGCACGATCGCTGGAGCAAGAACCGGAACTGAGTTCTGCGAGCGGCGCCACGCGCCATCGCCGCGATGGCGCGTGGAGATCACTCCGGGCTCGGTCCGGTTCTCGCTCGGCCATCCCACGCGGTTCCACACTCGCCGGGGCTCGCTCCTTCCGGCTCGTAGAACTCCCAACCCTGCTTCTCTCCGTGCCCCACTCCCCTTCGGGGACGGGGTGGACTATCTTTAGGGGGCTGTGGCGATCTATCTGACGGAAAACGACGTCGATCGGCTGCTGGGGATGGACGCCTGCATCGAAGGGGTCGAGCAGGCGTTTCTCGAGGCGGCGGCGGGGCGGGCGCCGTTCAAGTCGCGCGCCCGGGTGCTGCTGCCGCAGGCGATGCTGCACGTGCTGCCGGCGGGGTCCGAGCGGCTCGGGCGGATGTCGGTCAAGTGCTACGCCACCTCGAAGGCGGGGGCGCATTTCGTGGTGCTGCTGTTCGACGCGAACACCTCCGACCTGCTCGCGGTGATGGAGGCGGACCGGCTCGGGCAGCGCCGCACGGGGGCGGCGAGCGGCGTGGCGACGCGCCGGATGGCGCGCAAGGACGCCACGAGCCTCGCCATTCTGGGCACCGGCTGGCAGGCGCGGTCGCAGGTGGAGGCGATCGCGAGGGTGCGCAAGCTCAAGGAGATTCGCGCCTGGGGCCGCGACCGCGGCCGTCTCATCGACTTCTGCGGGGAGGTGGCCAAGGCGACCAATGTCGCGGTCCAGCCGGCGCCGACGGCGGAGGCCGCGGTGCGCGGCTCCGACATCGTCACGACGGCGACCAGCGCCGCGCAGCCGGTTCTCAAGGGGGCCTGGCTGTCCCCCGGCGTCCACGTCAATGCCGTCGGCAGCAACCGGTCGGACCGGCGCGAGATCGACGACGAGGCGGTGGCGCGGGCCGACGTCATCGTCGCCGACTCGGTGGAGCAGGCGCGTCACGAAGCCGGGGATCTCCTCCTCGCCGTCCCTCCCGAGGACGGGCTGCCGCCGGTGACGCGCGCCATCGAGCTGTCGGCGGTCGTGTCCGGACGACACCCCGGCCGCACCAGCGACCGGGCCATCACTCTCTTCAAGTCGCTCGGCGTCGGTCTCGAGGACCTCGCGGCGGCCTCGCTCGTCTTCGATCGCGCCATCGCGACGGGAATCGGACGCCCCCTCCCCTGATGCCGGAGGAGGTCGTCCTGCTGCACGGTCTCGGGCGCACCTGGCGTTCGATGCGGCCGGTGGCGCGCGCGCTGCGGCGGGCCGGCTTCGTCACGCACAACATCGGCTACCCGAGCCGCCGGCATCGCCTGCCGGTTCTGGCGGAGCTGGTCGCCGAGCGCATCGCACGCGCCCGGTCCGCCGACCCGGGAGGCCGGCCGGGCGAGGCCGCGCCGCGGCGACCGCCGCACTTCGTCGGGCACAGCCTGGGGTGCATCCTGATTCGCTACCTGCTCGCGCATCGTCCCGAGCTGCGCGGCGGGCGGGTCGTGCTGCTCACGCCGCCGAACCAGGGGGCGCGTGCGGCCGATGTCTTCCAGCCTTACGTGTCCTGGCTGCTGCGACCGCTGCCGGATCTGTCGGTGGGCGGGGGCATCGCCGCCGGACTGGTCCTGCCGCCGGGGGTCGAGGTCGGGCTCATCGCGGGCGGGACCGATCGGACGGTGCGCCTGCACGAGACGCGGCTCGACGGGGCGGCCGACAGCGTCATCGTGCCGTGCGGCCATTCCTTCATCATGCTGCGCCGCGATGCGCAGGACCTGACGGTCCGCTTCCTCAAGACCGGCCGCTTCAGTCCATGAGAGCGAGCAGGTGGGCTTCGACCGACGCGGCGAGGGCGTCGAGGTCGTAGCCGCCTTCGAGCAGCGACACGATGCGGCCTTCGCAGAGCGTGCGGGCAGCGTCGCGCAGCAGGGTCGTAAGCGTGGCATACCCCGGGGTCGTCAGGGCCATGCCGGCGAGAGGGTCCGCTGCGTGCGCGTCGAAGCCGGCGGAGATCAGCACGAGCCCCGGCGCGAAGGACTCGATCGCCGGGAGGACGACGGTCTCGAACAGGCGCTCGTACTCGTCATCCCCCGAACCCGCCGGCAGCGGCAGGTTGATCGTGGTCCCGATCCCTTTGCCGCGGCCACGCTCGCCGCGCGCGCCCGTTCCCGGATAGAAGGGCCACTCGTGCGTGCTGATGTAGAGAATCGCGTCGTCGTCCTCGAACAGGTGCTGTGTGCCGTTGCCGTGGTGCACGTCCCAGTCCACGATCGCGACACGCTCGACCTCGTGGCGGTCCTGCGCATGGCGCGCCGCCACGGCGATGTTGTTGAAGAGGCAGAAGCCCATGGCCCGATCCCGCTCGGCGTGATGCCCGGGAGGGCGCGTACAGACGAAGGCGGACCGGGCACGCCGTTCCATCACGGCATCGACCGCCGCGATGCCGCCGCCGGCGGAGAGCAGCGCCGCCGCCCAGGATCCTTCCGACACGCCGGTGTCGGCATCGAGCCGCGCGGGCGCGCGGGCGCAGACGCGTTGCAGCGCCTCGATGTACGCCTCGTCGTGAACGCGCGCCAGCGCCTCGAGCGGCGCCGGCTCCGGGGTGATGGCCAGCAGCCGCGCCAGCACGCCGCCGCGCTCCAGGTGATCGCGGATGGCCGTCAGCCGCTGCGGCCGCTCGGGGTGACCGGCCCCGTTGTCGTGCAGCAGGCACCGGTCGTGCCACACGAAGCCGACCGGCGGCGCGCTCACGACCGGCCGCTTTTCCCCGCGGCCTGCGCCTCGTGGCACACCGCCTCGATGTTGTTGCCGTCCGGGTCGAGGACGAAGGCGCCGTAGTAGGCCGCGTGGTAGCGGGCCCGCACCCCCGGCGCCCCGTTGTCGCGGCCGCCGGCGCGCACGGCGGCGGCGTGGAACGCATCCACGAGCGACCGCGTGCCGCAGTGGAACGCCACGTGCACCTCGGTCGAGCGCGGCTCGCGCTGCATCATCCAGAAGTCGGCCCTGGCGCCGAGGCCGAAGCCGATCCCTCCCGGGAATTCTTTGATCAGGCGGTAGCCGAGCGGCGCCAGCGCCTGGTCGTAGAAGCGGCGGCTGGCGGCCAGGTCCTTCACGTTGACGACGATGTGATCGATCACGCGCGGGCTCCTTTTTTCGGTCTCAAAATCAGGAAGAGAAGGCCGCCGAGCAGCGCGGCCAGAAAGACGAGGAGGAAGAACGGGACCAGCAGCGCCAGGACCGAGGTGACGATCGATCCGAAGAGCTCGACGAGGGCGACGAGCGGATTGGCCAGCCCGCCGGTGATCGCGGTCGACTTGAGGCGCGCCAGGACGGTTGCTCCCTGCACCAGGGCGGCCGCCCCGCCTCCCCCCACGACCGCGACCGCGAAGCGGAGCAGCGGCGGAAGATCGGTGACCACCGCCGCCACGGCCAGCGCCCCCGCCAGCACCGCCGCCGGGGAGGCGAGCAGATCCAGCAGATGGTCCAGCCAGGGGACCTTGTAGGCCACCGCCTCGAGCACCGTCGCCACCGCGAGC
>DASYQE010000034.1:0-2711 GCA_036005805.1 Candidatus Polarisedimenticolia bacterium
TTCAACCGCCGCAGACGGGCCGGCTTCCCGAGTCGAGCGCGTCGCGCGGATCGGGGACCGGCGTGCCGTCGCCGAACGTCCCGGTGGCGCAGGCGTTCTGCGACCGGACGAGGTAATAGAAGGCTTCCCCGACCGGGGGCACGGCGCGCGGGTCGGTGAACGAAGTTCCCGGGTTTCCGACGCTGAGATCGCAGGCGCCCGCGTAACCGCTCGTTCGCAGGGCGCCGGCGGGACCGGAGACGACCGTCGAGGTCGTCGCGGGCCCGGTTACGCCGCCGAGCGCATCCCAGGAGAGCGTGAAGGGCACCGTCCCCTGGAGCCGCAGGCGCGGCACCTCGCCAGGCGCCGCGTAGGCTCCCGGATTCGCCGCGGCGCAGTCGCACGCGTCGTTGACCCCGTCGCCGTCCGCGTCGGGGAAGGCGCCGGCGCGCGGGCCGATGCGCAGCACCTGCCCGAGCGTCAGCGAGACGACGTAGAGCCAGCCGTCGGGCCCCACCTCGAGATCGGTCACGGCGCCGAACGATCCGCCGAAAAGGATCTCGCCCATCTCGTCGGCGCACCGGTTGCCGAGATTGTCGGCGACGTGGTCCGACGAGAGCGGGGTGGAAGTGAACGTCAGGGTGTCGCGCGCGGCGGTCAGGCTGAAGCGGTAGATCTGGCTGCAGTTGTTGTCTCCGACCAGGAGCATGTCCCGGGTGGCGCAGCCGAGCAGCGGGCTCGTCGGGAAGACGAGCGCCGTCGGCGCGACGGTGGCATTCCAGGAGAAGTCGGGATCCCGGTAGACGGCGCCCGGCGCGAACCACAGGTCCGAGGTCCCCTGCGCATCGCGCGAGGCGGGCCCCATCAGCCGGTTCCAGCCGCTGTTGAACCCGGAGACGACGCGGTTGACCTCGTCGTAGTTGTTCGGGCCGTTCTCCGTGTCCCACAGCCAGCCGGTGCGGGGATCGAACGTCAGGCCGAACGAGTTGCGCACCCCGTACGCGAAATATCGATTCATGAGCGGCGCCGGCGCGGCCGGCGTGAAGAACGGGTTGTCGGAAGCGCCCTCTCCGGTCGTCGCCTCGATGCGCCAGATGACGCCGGTGTTGTCCGGGTCGGGACCCGAGGAGATGTTCTGCAGTTTGCCGTTGCGGTTCAGGTCGCCGATGACGCCGTACAGGAAGCCGTCGGGCCCGAAGGCGATGACGCCGCCGTTGTGATTGGGACCTGGCGTGGCGGGGAGATCGAACACCAGCACAGGGTTGACCAGCGCCGAGCCGTTCCAGTCATAGCGATAGATGCGGTTCCCGAGGGGCGTGGTGCCGTTGGTGTCTGCGCCCGTCGAGGACTCGGTGTAGGAGAGATAGACGTGCCGCGTGGCGGCGAAGTCGGGATCGACGGCGATCCCCAGCAATCCCCGCTCGCTGCTGGAGTCGACCGCGACATCGAGAACCGCCGCGGCCTGGAGGACACCTCCCGTGATGCGGCGGACGAGCCCGTCCGCCTTCTGCAGCACCAGAATGTCGTTCGGACCGATGAAGCCCATCGTGGTCGGCTGCGACAGGCCGGAAGCGACCGGCTGCACGACGAGAGCCGGGTCGTTGACCGTCTGGGCCAGGACCGGTGGGGTGCAAAGGAGCGCGGCGCAGAGCGAAAACGCCGCGACAGCGACGGTGACGTTCGCGATGCGTGACATGGCCGCGAGTATGTCGCCCGCTGCGCGCCGCGGCGAATGGCGGCGCGCGCCGCCGGCGTCCCGCTGCGGCCGGGGCTGGTGCTGCGAACGGGTTTCATGCGAGGCTCTGCGCCGGGAAAAAAATCGTGAGCGAACCGCGCATGGAGCCGGACCCGGGGCCCGCGATCCAGAGAGCGCCGCTGCCGCGCGGCTTCCGGTTCGCCGCGGCCTGGCTGGCGTTCGGATTCGTGTGCGCCGTGTGGCCGCTGACGCGCGCCTTCTCCGGCTACACCGGCATCCTGATCGAGGCCCCGGCCTCCGTCGGGGTCACGGCGCTCCTGGTCTTCGCCGCGCTGCTCGCCGTCTGGGTCAATCTCCTGCGCCTGCGCCCGGGCGGCGTGTGGCTGTCGATCTCGATCGCCGCGATCTTCGCGTTCTCGGGTCTCCTGAGGATGCCGACGCTGGTCGCGAAGGGCGAGCCCGGCGTCATCTGGGTGGTCGGGATCAGCTCGCTGCTGCACGCCGTCGTGGCGATCTACCTGTCGCGCCCCGGGGTGCTGGCGGTCCTGGAGCGTCGCCGTCTCGAGCGTTGAGAGCCCGGAGGCCGTCCGGGGCGCGGGCGTCCGGGGCAATGCAGGTATCATGAACCCTGGTGGAGGACTCATGCGCTTTCCGGTCGTGATGACGCTCGCTTTCCTTCTGGTGCTGCCGGCCTTCGCGGCCGCGCCGCGCCTCGGCATCGAGGTCGCGGCGCCCGAGCACAAGGTGATCGACGGCCCGAACGAGGACGGCGACCTCGACCTGAGCGTCAAGGTGATGGTCAAGAACACCCTCGAGATGGACGAATCGGTCCAGGTCGTCGTCCAGGCGGTGGACCGCGACGATTTCGAGGTCCTCGAGGTCGTCATGTCCGGCCCGATCCGCGCGGGCAAGGCGCGGCCGCTGAGCCAGAGCGCCGTGCTGCAGCAGGACGCCTACCGCACCATCGTCGCCTGGCGCGTCGAGGAGGTGACCATCACCGCCCTCCCCGCGGACGGCAGCGGCGAGAGCAAGGCGA
>DASYQE010000035.1:0-7248 GCA_036005805.1 Candidatus Polarisedimenticolia bacterium
ATGGAGTGCGTCCTGACCATCGGCGCCCTCGAGCCTCTCCGCTTCAAGGCGACTCTCGAGCACATCGCCCCCAAGGGGGTCGAGGAGAACGGCGCCATCCAGTTCAAGATCCGCGCCGCCCTCAAGGAGACGGGCGACGCCCTCATCCGCGCCAACTACAGCGCCAATGCCGATATCGTGCTCGACCAGCGCTCCAAGGTCCTGTCGGTCAAGGAGAGCCTGCTCTCTTTCGAGGGGGCCGACACCTACGTCGAGGTCGAGACCAGACCCCAGTCGTTCGAGCGCCGCAAGGTCCGCACGGGCCTCTCGGACGGCATCCGCATCGAGGTCATGGAAGGCCTGGCGAAGGACGACCACGTCAAGGCCGGCCCCGTGGAGCCGGAAGGGGCCTCCCGCTCGTAGAGTGCGGCTCGTCACCATCTCCAAGGTTGCCGTCGTCTCGGCCGCGTAACATGTTCTCCTCCAGCCGCAGTGTGGCAGGAGGGAGTCACGTTCCCGTGATCGGAGGGCGACAGCCGGGGGGATTCTCTGCCCGCCAGGGCACGCTTCCATCTCTCCTCCGTGCGCTCCAGGCCCTCCTGCTCGGTCTCCTGGCGCCGTTCTCCCAGCCGGCCGCGGCCGGGACGGCGCCCGAGACCACGGGCCGCGAGGCCGTCCTGCCCGCGCCCATCTGCACCGCGATGAACGACCCGCTCCCGCCGATCGTCAACCTGCACGACATGTTCTTCCTGCACGGCGGCAGGATGCTGTTCGGCGGCGTCCACAGCCTCGACCGCTTCGGCGACGGGCTGGCGGCCGGCGACTACACCGGTGACGGCGTGGCGGACCTCGCCATCGGCATGCCGGCCGGGTCGCTCTTCGGCGGACCACGCGCTGGGCTGCTTTATCCCTTCCAGGGTTCGGCGGCGGGGCCGACGCAGGGGCGCATGAGCATCTCGCTTCAGGATGACGCCGGCGGGAACCCGGTCCCGGGGGACGACTTCGGCGACGCCATCGCGGTGGGCGATTTCGACGACGACGGCTTCGACGACGTCGTGGTCGCCGCGCCGAACAAGATCCCCGCCGGCAAGACGGTGCACGCCGGTGTCCTGTTCCGTTTTCACAGCGAGGAGGTCTTCCTGTCGGGGCAGGGCTCTCTCATCGAGGAACAGGCGGGGGCGGCGAGCGCCGAGGGGGACGAGTTCGGCCGGGCGCTGGCGGTCGGGGATTTCAACGGGGACGGCTTCGTGGATCTCGCGGCCGGAGCGCCCGGCAGGACGATCGGCGGGCACGCCGGCGCGGGAGCGGTCCTGCTCTTTCCGGGCTCCGCCACGGGTCTCGGCGCCGGGAGCGTGCTCAGCGAGGCCGCGTTCTCGCAGGCTCCGGCGGACGGGGACCGGTTCGGGGCCGCGATGGTCACGGGGGATTTCAACGGCGACGGCCGCACCGACCTCGCGGTGGGAATCCCGGGGAAGAAGATCGGCACCGCCGACAACGCCGGCGTGGTCGGCGTGCTCTACGGCTCGGCCGCCGGCCTCGTGCCGGGGCCGCGGCTGTCGCAGGAGGCGGAACTCCAGACGAGCGAGGCGGACGACGGGTTCGGTTCGGCGATCGCCGCCGGGGACCTGGACGACGATGGCAAGGACGACCTGATCGTCGGCGTCCCCGGAGAGGACCAGTCGGGCATGGTGGATGCCGGAATGGTCTGTCCCTTCCTCGGCCTCATCGGCACCTTCATGCAGCGCCCGTGCCTCTTCGAGAACGGCGCCGGCGTGCCCCTCGAGACCATGGGCCGCTTCGGCACGGCGGTGGCGGCCGGCGATCTCGACGGGGACGGACGCGCCGACGTGGCGGTCGGGGTTCCCGGCAGCTCCCTCAGCGGGGCGGCCGGGGCCGGCGCACTCCTGGTCTACGCTTCGACCAACCTGGGTCTGCAGGCGCACCAGGCGCTCATGCTCGAGGACGCCGGCGGCGAGAGCGATGCCGGCGATCTCTTCGGCAGCCGCGTGGTCATGGCCGACTTCGACGGCGATGGCACTGCCGACATCGCCGTCAGCGCGCTTTTGGACGCCCCGCCGAACGAGAGCAACGGCGGCACCGTGTCGTTCTTCCCGGGGCTGACGCCCCTGCCGCGGCTGCGGAGCGGTCCGATGATCGGCGCCGTCACCGACACCTCGCTCAAGGTGTGGGGCCGGTCGGATCGGCCCGCCTCCCTCGCGGTCGAGTGGAAGCCGGCCGGGACCCCCTGGCCGGGGACGATCGCCCCACCGGTCGGGCTCGACGAGGAGGGGGATCTCACCGGCGTCGTCCTGCTCCAGGGGTTGGAGCCGGCCAGCGGGTACGAGTACCGGCTGCGGCTCGACGGCGCCGTCCAGCCGGGAAGCGAGGCTTCCTTCAAGACCCTTCCCACCGCGGGATCCGGGAGGATCACCCGCTTCGCCATCGGGGCGGATCTCGAGTTCGGCCACGACCCCTACACGCTCGTCCCGAACCTCCAGGCGCGCCAGCCCGATTTCACCCTTCTCATCGGCGACCAGATCTACGCCGACGAACCGCTGCAGTCCGAGTGGTCCGTCTTCGGCTACGGGCAGCGCTACCGGGAGAACTGGGGCGAGAAGCTGCTCGCGCCGTTCCTGGCGCGGGTGCCGACCTTCATGATCTGGGACGATCACGACATCGAGGACAACTGGAACGACGGGACTTCGCTGCCGTATCCCTACGCGCGCGGGGCCTACGACCTCTACCAGGGATCGCACAACCCCGAGCCGCGCCAGGCGGGCGAGCTCTCCTACGCCTTCCAGGCGGGGGACGCCGCCTTCTACCTGTTCGACATCCGCACGCACCGCAGCCACGAGGACGACCCCGATACCGCGGCGAAGAGCATGCTCGGCGCGGCCACCAAGGCCGATCTCAAGGCCTGGCTCCTGGCCACGCCCGCCCGCTTCAAGTTCCTGGTGTCGCCGGTGATGTGGAGCAACCACGGGACGACCGGCAACGACTCCTGGTTCGCCTACCAGACGGAGCGCCAGGAGATCCTCGATTTCATCCGGACGAACCACATCTGCGGCGTGGTGCTGATCTCCGGGGACCAGCACTGGAGCGGCGTGATGCGCCTGGACCAGGCGCCGCCCTACCACTTCTACGAGCTGAGCCCGACGCCGCTCGGCAACTCCACCCGCACGATGACGACCGACACCGGCCCCGACATCCTGTTCAAGGACGACTCGTCGCAGGTGTACGGCTTCGTGACCGCCGACAGCACGGTGACGCCGGCGCGCGTCACGCTCGAGATCTACGATGCCGACGACACCCGCATCTACCAGCGGGTCGTGAGCTGGCCGGAGATGTGCCCCGACAGCGACGCCGACACCTTCCTGGACGACGTGGATTGCGCCCCGGCCAACCCGAGCGTCTGGTCACGCCCGGCCGATGTGACCCTGCAACTCCAGGCCGACACGACGATGCTGCAGTGGACCGCCTCCGCCAACGCCGGCGGCACCACGCAGCCGACCTACGATCTCCTCGTGTCGGGGTCGCCCAGCGACTTTTCGAACACCTCGGGCGTGTGCCTCCAGTCCAACACCACCCTCCTGAGTTCGACCGACGCGACCGTGCCGGCGTCCGGCCAGGCGCGCTATTACCTCGTCCGTGCCGAAAACCTCTGCGGCGGCACCCTCGAGGTCGGCAGCGAGGGTGTCGAGCTGACCGGTCGCACCTGCCCGTAGCCGGGCGCAAGGCCCCCCGGCAGAATCCTCGCGCCGGTGACGAACTCTTGACGCAGGAAGCTCTTGACAAGCAATCGGGGGCACCGTATACGGGACGGGTCCGCGCTTCATCGACGTGTCTCCTTAAGGCGGCCGGCCAGCGAGAACCCGGCTGCAGTGCCGGTTCTTGTCCGGGGGGGCCCGGGGGGTCGCTTGCGCCCGACGCAGTCCGACAACGCCACGTTCGATCCGTCAGGCCCGGCCGCCGACCCGGCGGCTGAGCTCGCCTTCCTTCCGGCGCCGCAGCCCGCGTCCTTCACGCAGGAGCTGTTCGTGTGGCGCGGCGCCAGCCTTCAGGAGCTGGCGCGGCGGATCGAGGGGTTCCAGGTCCACACCGGCGCCGATGCTGCCTCCCTGTCGTTGGCGCTCTGGCGCGACGCGGCCGTCTCGCCCGGACCGGCGGCGCTGGCCATCGTCGCCGCCTCGACCGGTGAGCTGGCCGAACGCCTTCCCGCCGCCATCCGCCTGCTGAGGAGCGGTGCGCCGGGGATCGATCCCGCCGGAATCGCGACCGGGATCGTCCCGGCCGGAGGAGCCGGCAAGGTCGCGTTTCTCTTCCCCGGCCAGGGGTCGCAGTACCCGGCGATGCTGCGCGAGCTGGCGCAGGCGGTGCCCGAAGCGCGCGCGGCGTTCGAGAACGCGGCGCGGGCGCTGGCCGGCCGGTTCGAGTCGCCTCTCATGGGCATCGTGTTCCCCTCGACCCACGCCGGTTCAGAAGGCTCCGGGGCCGCTGATGGCGCGAGCGAAGCGCAGGCGGCGCTGACACGCACCGACCGCGCTCAGCCGGCGCTCGGTGCGGCCGGCATGGCGGTCTTCCGCGCCCTGCGTCTCGCGGGGGTCGATCCCGACATGGCCGGCGGACACAGCTACGGCGAGTACGTCGCCCTCTGCGCCGCCGGGTCGCTGGACGAATCGGCTCTGGCGCGCCTGTCGCTCGCCCGCGGGCGCAGCATCCTCGACGCGGCGCGAGAGGATCTCGGCACCATGGCGGCCGTGGCCGAAGGTCACGAGCGGGTCGCGGCGATTCTCGCCGGTGAGCCGGAGATCACGCTGGCCAACCTCAACGGGCCGCGCCAGACGGTGCTCTCGGGGTCGCGCGCGGCGATCGAGCGGGCCACGGCGATCCTCGAAGAGCGCGGCGTCGGCGTGCGGGCCATCCCGGTCGGCTGCGCCTTCCACTCGCCGCTGATGGCACCGGCGCGGGATCTCCTGGCCGCGGCGCTCGAAAGGGTCCGCTTTGCGGCGCCCCGCGTCCCGGTCTACTCCAACAGCACCGGCGAACCGCACGGCTCCGGGGATGGCGCGATCGCGGCGGTCCTGAAGGAGCACCTGGTCCGGCCGGTCCGCTTCGGCGACGAAATCGAGGCGATGTACCGGGACGGCGCGCGTCTCTTCGTCGAGGTGGGGCCGAAGAACGTTCTGACCGGGCTGGTGCGCCAGATCCTCGGCGGGCGGCCGCACGTGGCCGTCGCCTGCGACCTGCCCGGGCGTCCATCGCTCGCGTCGTTTCTCTTCGCGCTGGGCCGCCTCTGGGCCGCCGGCGCGCGCGTCGATCTCGACGCACTCTTCCGCGCCCGGGGACTCGTGACGGCATCGCATCCTGCCGCCGTCCACGTTCCATCGCGCGCCCAGCAAGAGGCGATGGCGATGTTCCAGGAGACGATGCGCCAGTTCCTCGAGACCCAGCGCGCCGTGATGACCGGCTTCCTGCGCGGCCGGGGGATGGACCTGGCCGTTGCTGGCCCGGCGACGGCCGTGACGATGCGTCCCGAGCCGGCGCCGCACGTGGTGGCCGCGCCCCGACCATCGGCGCCTGCACCGGCTCCGCCCGCGCCTGTCGCGCCTGCCGTTTCGAGCCTCAAGCCCGCGCCGGCCGCGCCGGTCGCGGCGGCTCCCGCTCCGCCGGCGCGTCCCGTTCCGGCTCCGCCGCAGGCCGCGACGCCGGCGGCCGCTGCGCCGCGGCCGCTCGTGGACGTGCTTCTCGAGATGGCGGGTGACCGGACCGGGTATCCGCCCGAGATGCTGGGGCTCGACGCCAATCTCGAGGCCGACCTCGGCATCGACTCGATCAAGCGCGTCGAGATCATCGCGGCGTTCCGCCGCGCGGTACTTCCGACGATGGGGGAGCCGCCCGCCTCTTTCATGGAGCGGGTGACGGCGGCGAAGACGCTGCGGCAGATCGTCGCCGAGGTCTCGGCGCTCCAGGAGACGGCGCGATGACGACCGGGAACGGAGGCGCGGTGAAGAACATCCTGCTCGTCAGCCCGTACGCCAAGAACGAAATGCTCTGGGTCACGGGCGAGGAGGCCTCGCTGTGCGAGGTGCTCAACATCTACCCGCCCCTCGGTCTCGCCACCGTCGCCGGGCTCACCCCCGAAGAGGGGTTCCACGTCCAGCTCTGGGACGAGGTGGTGCACGGCGTCATCGACGAGAAGACGGTCTTCGACCGCGAGTACCACCTGGTCGGCGTCACCGGCTACGGCATGCACCGCCCGCGCGCCATCGAGCTGGCGCAGATCTTCCGCAAGCGCGGGGTGCTGACCTGCGCCGGCGGCCCGGGCGCCTCGTCCGCGCCGAAGGAGTACCAGGCGCACTTCGACGTCGTCTTCTCGGGAGAGGTCGAGGTCTCCTGGCCGCAGTTCCTGCGCGACTGGCAGGCGGGGAAGGCGCAGCCGGTCTACCACCAGATCGACAAGCCGGAGCTGGACACGTCCCCGCTGCCGCGCTGGGACAGCATCCGGAGCACCATGAAGCACTACCACCTCGGCGCCGTCCAGACGACGCGCGGCTGCCCCTACGACTGCGAGTTCTGCGACGTCATCTATCTCTTCGGCCGCCGCCAGCGCCACAAGCCGGTCGCGACGGTCATCGAGGAAGTGAAGGCGATGGCGGAGTTCGGCTACGAGTGGATCTTCTTCTGCGACGACGAGTTCGGCGGCGACCGCAGGTACGCCAAGGAGCTGCTGCGCGCCCTCATCGCCTTCAACGAGACGCTGCAGCGCCCGATGTACTACTCGACGCAGATGTGCATCACCGCGTCGGGGGACAAGGAGTTCTGCGAGCTCCTCGCCGCCGCCAACTTCGACATGGTCTTCATCGGCATCGAGTCGGCCAACCCGGGGTCGCTCAAGGGGGCGAACAAGCTGCAGAACCTGCGCGGTAACCTCCTCGACAACATCCACACGCTGCTGCGCTACGGCATCGGCATCCGCTCCGGGATGATCGTCGGCTTCGACGAGGACGACACGTCGATCTTCCAGACGACCTTCGATTTCCTGCAGAAGGCCTGCCTGCCGTCCATCGGCATCTACATGCTGATGGCGCCGCTCGGCACCCGCCTGTGGATGCGCCTGATGCACGAGGGGCGCGTCGTGTCGCTGGCGCGCAACAAGAACCTCGGCCCGGCCCGCGCCCGCACCAACATCATCCCCAAGTCGATGACGCGGCTGGAGCTTTTGCGCGGCTACCGGTGGCTGCTCGACCACGTCTACTCGTGGGACGCCTA
>DASYQE010000036.1:0-2988 GCA_036005805.1 Candidatus Polarisedimenticolia bacterium
GGTCCTCCCTCCGGGAGGCTCCGGAGACCACGGCCGGCGAGGAGGATCGTTGCTCAGCAAGCTGCAGCGGGATCTCATCCGGCGCATGCAGGAATCGCGCACCTACCTGCGCGCTTACGAAGACGTCGAGTTCCTGAAGCAGGAGGACCTGCGGCCGGTGCGCCTGCAGCTCGAGCTCCTCAAGCCGGAGCTGGGCCTGCGCGAGCAGGGCATCCACTCGACCATCGTGGTCTTCGGCAGCACCCGCACGGTGACGCGCCGCGAGTCGTCGCGCCACGTGCGCGCCCTCGAGGCCGAGCTGAAGAAGACGCCGCGCAGCCTGGTGCTGAAGCGGCGGCTGGCGATCGCCCGGCAGATCGTCGCCAACTCCCGCTTCTACGACGAGGCGCGCAAGTTCGGGCGGCTGGTCTCCTCGACCTGCCAGCGCGGCGGCCGCTGCGACTACGTCATCGTCACCGGCGGCGGCCCCGGGATCATGGAGGCGGCGAACCGCGGCGCGCACGACGTCGGCGCCAAGACGGTCGGGCTCAACATCACGCTCCCCCACGAGCAGTACCCGAACCCGTACATCACCCCGTCGCTGTCGTTCCAGTTCCACTACTTCGCGCTGCGCAAGATGCACTTCATGATGCGCGCCAAGGCCATGGTGATCTTCCCTGGCGGCTACGGCACGCTCGACGAGCTGTTCGAGGCGCTGACGCTGGTGCAGACGGGCAAGGTCGGGTCGCTCCCGGTCATCCTGTTCAACAAGAAGTGGTGGACGACCCTGATCAACTTCGACTTCCTGCGCGACCAGGGGGTCATCGCTCCGGCCGACCTGGATCTCTTCCGCTTCGCGGAGACGGCCGAGGAAGCGTGGCTCAAGATCCAGGAGTACTACCGCGAAAAGACCGGCGTCATCATCGCGCCGGGGACGACGCCGCGCCCGGGGCCGAAGGCGAAGCGCCAGGTCAAGGTCGCCCGGCGCCGCCGCACCGGCCGCACGAAGGGAACGCAGGCATGAGGCAAAAGCTCGCCGCCCCGCTGGCCGGACTGCTCGTCTGCGGCGGGCTGTTCCTGCCCGAGAGGGCTTTCGGCGCGACATCCCGGGCCGCGACCGCCGCGCCGGCTTCGAACACGAAGACCGCCGAGGTGCCGGGGGGCTCCGGGTGGGAGACGGCGTACGAGAAGAGCGGCTACCTGGAAACGCCGCGGTACCGGGAGACCATCGAATACCTGAGGCGCCTCGAGAAGGCCTCTCCGTGGATCCGCGTGACCTCCTTCGGGACGAGCGGCGAGGGACGCGACCTGGTCCTGGTCATCGCCTCGAAGGACAAGGCGTTCGACCCCGCGGCGGCGCGCAAGACCGGCAAGGCGATCGTCCTGCTGCAGGCCGGCATCCACGCCGGTGAAATCGACGGCAAGGACGCGGGGATGATGCTGCTCCGGGACATGGCCGTCACGAAAGCGCGCGCTGCCCTGCTCGACAACGCCATCCTCCTGTTCATGCCGATGTACAACGTCGACGGTCACGAGCGCTTCGGTCCCTCCAACCGCGTCAACCAGGACGGGCCGAAGGAGATGGGCTGGCGCACCACGGCCCGCAACCTCAACCTGAACCGCGACTACATGAAGGCGGACGCCCCCGAGACGCGCGCCTGGCTCGGGCTCTACACGACGTGGTGGCCGGACCTGCTCATCGATGCGCACGTCACCGACGGCGCCGACTACCAGCCGGTCGTGACCTGGGCCATCGAGTCGGGGCCGAGCGTGCCGAAGCCGCTTGCCGACTGGGTGAAGGAAGCGGTGATCGGCCGCGCTGTCAAGGCGGTGGCGGCGGGCGGCACCAGCATCTCGCCGTACATCCAGCTCAGGGACGAAACCGATCCGACGGCCGGCATGGTGACCAGTGTCTCCACGCCGCGCTTCTCGACCGGCTACACGGTGCTGCAGAACCGGCCGTCGTTCCTCATCGAGACCCACATGCTGAAGAACTACAAGGCGCGCGTGGATGCGACCTACGCCACGGTCGCGGCGCTCCTGGAGGAGTGCGGGCGCAGCCGTGAGGCCCTGCACGGCGCCATCCGCGCCTCGGAGGAAGCGGCCGCGCGCCCCGGCAGGACGCCGCTCGCGTTCAAAACCAGCGACGAGACGCGGCAGGTCGCGTACCACGGCGTGTCGTACACGCGCCAGCCCAGCGCCATCTCCGGGGCGATGAGCATCCAGTATGGCAAGGAGCCGCTCGAGCTGACGGTGCCGATGCAGGATCACTTCGAGACGACGATCGACGTCGAGCGGCCGCGCGCCTACCTCGTGCCCCGGCAGTGGACCGACGAAATCGCCATCCTCCGGATGCATGGGCTGCGCCTGCAGCGCCTGACGGCGCCGCTGACCACACCGGTGGAGGGTTACCGGCTCTCCGAGCCGAAGTGGCAGGAGGCCCCCTTCGAGGGACGCCACCCGGTGACCTGCAAGGCCGAGCGTCTCGAGGGTGTGGCGCGAACCTTCCCGGCCGGCACGGTCGTGGTGCCGATGGACCAGCCGGGGTCGGCGGTGGCGGCGCACCTGCTCGAGCCGCTCGGCCCCGATTCGTTCGTGTCGTGGGGCTTCTTCGACGCCGTCTTCGAGCAGAAGGAGTATGCCGAGCCCTACGTCGTCGAGGCGATGGCCCGGTCGATGATGGAGAAGGACCCGGCGCTCGTTGCCGAGTTCGAGCGTGCCCTCGCCGATCCGGCGTTCGCCTCCGATCCGCGCAAGCGCCTGGATTTCTTCTTCCGCCGCAGCCCCTGGTGGGAAAACCCCGGGCTCTACCCCGTCGGGCTGGTCACCGACGCTTCGACGACGCTCGCAACGCGCCCCGACCGCTGATCAGTCGCGCAGGAAGTGGCAGGTGTAGCCGCCGGGATTCTTCTGCAGATAGTCCTGGTGGTACTGCTCGGCCGGCCACCAGTCGGATGCCTTGGTGATCTCGGTGACGATCGGCCGCGGCCACTTGCCGGAGGCGTTGAC
>DASYQE010000037.1:0-7927 GCA_036005805.1 Candidatus Polarisedimenticolia bacterium
CACCGACGGCGGGTTGCCGCTCGGCCGTCCGACGCTGGTCTGCGGCAGCGCCGGCTGCGGCAAGACGCTCTTCGCGATGGAGTTCCTGGTGCGGGGAGCGACCCAGTACGACGAGCCGGGGGTCTTCATGGCGTTCGAGGAAACCGCCGAGGAGCTGGCGCAGAACGTCCGCTCCCTCGGCTTCGACCTCGAGAGCCTGGTCCGGCAGAAGAAAGTGGCCGTCGATTACGTCCGCGTCGAGCGCGGCGAGATCGAGGAGAACGGCGAATACGACCTCGAGGGGCTGTTCATCCGCCTCGGTCACGCCATCGATCAGATCGGCGCGAAGCGCGTGGTGCTGGACACGCTGGAGGTGCTGTTCGGCGGGCTCTCGAACCAGGCCATCCTGAGGTCGGAGATGCGGCGGCTGTTCCGCTGGCTCAAGGACCGGGGAGTCACGGCGGTCATCACCGGCGAGCGGGGGGACGGCAGCCTGACGCGGCACGGCCTCGAGGAGTACGTCTCCGATTGCGTCATCCTCCTCGACCACCGGGTGATCAACGAGGTCTCGACGCGGCGCATGCGGGTCGTCAAGTACCGCGGCTCGGCGCACGGCACGAACGAATA
The DNA here is from genome assembly GCA_036005805.1 of Candidatus Polarisedimenticolia bacterium. GTDB lineage: Bacteria > Acidobacteriota > Polarisedimenticolia > Gp22-AA2 > Gp22-AA2 > DASRAU01. Next base: position 607 of record DASYQE010000037.1, read on the forward strand.
TCCCTTTCTCATCGACGAGGACGGCTTCAGCGTCCTGCCGATCACCTCGGTCGGCCTGCAGCACACGGTCAGCGACGAGCGCGTGTCGACCGGCGTCGCCCGCCTCGACGGCATGCTCGACGGCCAGGGGTATTACCGCGGCAGCACCGTCCTGGTCAGCGGCACCGCCGGCAGCGGCAAGAGCAGCCTCGCGGCCCACTTCGTGGACGCCGCCTGCCGGCGCGGCGAGCGCTGCCTGTACCTGGCCTTCGAGGAGTCGCCGAAGCAGATCGCGCGCAACATGCGCTCCATCGGCCTCGACCTCGACCCGTGGGTGAAGAAAGGGCTGCTGGAGTTCCACGCCGCGCGCGCCAGCATGCACGGTCTCGAGATGCACCTGGCGACCATCCACAAGCTGGTGCGCGACGTGGAGCCGCGCATCATCGTCATGGACCCGATCACCACGCTCCACCAGGTCGGCGCTTCGCACAAGGACGTCACCGGGAGCCTCACCCGCCTCATCGATTTCTGGAAGATGCAGGGGATCACGGCGTTTTTGACCAGCCTGACCCACGGAGGGCACCACCTGGAGGCGACCGATGTCGAGATCTCCTCGCTCGTCGACACCTGGCTGCTGCTGCGCGACATCGAGCTGAACGGCGAGCGCAACCGGGGCATGTACGTCCTCAAGTCGCGCGGCATGGCCCACTCCAACCAGGTGCGCGAGTTCCTCCTGACCAGCCGCGGCATCGAGCTGAACGACGTCTATCTCGGCGCGGAGGGGGTGCTCACCGGGTCGGCGCGCCTGGCGCAGGAGGCGCGCGAGAAGGCCGCGGCCCTCCAGAGGCAGCAGGACATCGAAGCCAAGCAGCGTGAGCTGGAGCGCAAGCGGCTGGCGCTCGAGGCGCGCATCGTGGCGCTGCGGCGGGAGTTCGAGGCGGAGGCCGAGGAGCTGCAGCGGCGCCTGGGCGAGGACCGCTCGGCCGCCGAGGTCTCCCGCCTGGACCGCGTGCGCATGAGCGTCAGCCGCAAATCCGACGACGGGTCGGGGGTGCCGAGGACGCTTTCCCGACCGCGCAAAGCCCAGGAGGAGCACCGCGCATGAGCAAGCCCGCCACGACACGGCGTTCGGAACCGGCGGCGAAGCCCCCGGTGGACGAGATGTGGGAGCTGCGGCTGTACGTCGCCGGACAGACGCCCAAGTCGGTCGCGGCCTTCACCAATCTGAAGCACCTGTGCGAGACCCACCTCGCCGGCAGGTACCGCATCGAGGTCATCGACCTCGTGAAGCACCCGCAGCTCGCGGCCGGCGATCAGATCGTGGCCATCCCGACGCTGGTGCGCAAGCTCCCCGAGCCGCTGCGGCGCATCGTGGGAGACATGCGCAACACCGAGCGCACCCTCGTCGGACTGAACCTGCGCCCCACCGGCTCCCCCGGGACCGAACACTGAGAGCGACGGCGCCGCCATGACCCGGAAAAAACACGATTCCTCCCGCGAGTTCGAGGAGCTGCTGCACCGTCCCGATCCGCACAAGCTCTACGTGCTGCGCCTGTACGTCAGCGGCAGCAAGCCGCGCTCGAAGCAGGCCATCGAAACCCTGTCCACCTTGTGCCGGGAGCACCTCGCCGGACGCGTCAGCCTCGAGGTGATCGACGTGGACGAGAACCCGAAGCTCGCGCTGCGCGAGCAGATCTTCGCCCTGCCGACGCTGGTCCGGGAGATGCCGGAGCCGCTGCGCCGCTACATCGGCGATCTCGCCGATGTCGAGCGGCTGCTCGTCGGTCTCGACGTGGAGACCAGGAGCGCGCCGTGAACGGCTTCGACGCGGACCGTGAACGCAATGCCCGGCGCACGCCTCCGCCGGCTCCCGGCGCGCCCCCGCCAGACATGACCCTGGAATCGCTGCAGGCGACGAACCGATCCCTCCTCGCCCGGCTCGAGGAGGCCGAAGAGACCATCCTGGCGATCCGCCAGGGGGCGGTGGACGCCTTCGTGCTCGAGGAGACGGGACGGCACAAGGTCTACACCCTCGAGGGGGCGGACCGGCCGTACCAGGTGTTCGTCGAGGAGATGCAGCAGGGGGTGGCCACCCTGTATTCCGATGGGACCGTCCTGTACGCCAACCGCCGGCTGGCGGAGCTCCTGCAGGTTCCGCACGAGGCCCTCGTCGGCCGGGCGGTGCGCGATCACGTCGTCCCGGAGTGTCTCCCGGTGTACGACGATCTCCTCCAGCGCGGCCGGACCGGCGTGGCGCGCGGCGAGCTGCGGCTGCGCCAGGGGAACGGAGACGAGGTCCCCGCCTACCTGACGTTCCGGCTGCTCCCCGGCGAGAACGTGGCGGTGCTCGGCCTGTTCGTCACCGACCTCACGCGCGAGAAGCAGACCGAGAGCCTGGCCGCGGCGCAGGAGGCCCTGCGCGAGGCGGACCGGCGCAAGAACGAGTTCCTGGCGATGCTGGCGCACGAGCTGCGCAACCCGATGGCGCCGATCAGAAACGCCGTCACCATCCTGCGGCGCACCGCGGGGGACCCGGATTCGGTGACGTCGATGTGCGGCATGCTCGATCGCCAGGTCGGCCAGATGGTGCGCCTCGTCGACGACCTGCTCGACGTCAGCCGCATCACCCGCGATCGCATCGAGCTGCGGCGGGAGCGCGTGGAGCTGGCCTCGGTCCTGAACCAGGCGGTCGAGTCGGTGCGCCCGCATTTCCGCAACGGCCGGCACACGATCTCGGTCGACCTCCCCGAGGAGCCGGTCTGGCTCGACGCCGATCCGGTGCGCCTCACCCAGATCTTCACCAACCTCCTCGACAACGCCTGCAAGTACATGGAGCCGGGGGGCCGCGTCTGGCTCAGCGCCGAAACCGCCCCCGCCCGCGCCGGCAACAGCGCGGCGCCGGCCGGGACGACGGGCGAGGTCGTGGTGCGGGTGCGCGACGCGGGGATCGGCATCCCCTCGGAGCAGTTGTCGCGCATCTTCGAGATGTTCACCCAGGTCGACACGTCGCTCGAGCGCCGCAGCACCGGGCTCGGCATCGGGTTGACCCTGGTGAGCCGGCTCGTCGAGCTGCACGGCGGGCGGGTCGAGGCCCGGAGCGATGGGCCCGGAACGGGAAGCGAATTCGTGATCACTCTGCCGACGGCCGGTCCTCCCGCCGTCAGGCAGGACGCGCGGGAAGGAGAACGACCCATGAGGCGTTACCGCATGCTGGTGGTGGACGACAACCGGGACTCCGCGGAGTCTCTCGCCCTGCTTCTCAAGCTCACGGGCCACGAGACCCACACCGCCCTCGACGGCGAGGCGGCTCTCACGGCGGCCCAGGAGACCAAGCCTGACGTGGTGCTCCTGGACATCGGCATGCCGAAGCTCAACGGCTACGACGCCTGCCGCAAAATCCGCTCCGAAACCTGGGGCAAGAACATGATCCTCATCGCCCAGACCGGCTGGGGCCAGGAGGACGACCGTCGCCGCACGGAAGAGGCCGGCTTCGATGGCCACGTCGTCAAGCCGGTGGACCCGGACGACCTCATGAAGATGGTCGCCCGCCTGTCCTTGTCCCGCGCCCGCGAGTAATCCCGATCGAGCGCGGAGCCACGCCCCGCGCACCTTGATTCTGGACGTCCCTCCCGCGTATACACGGGCGCCAGGGAGGATTCCCGTGAACACGCGCCGCCAGTTCCTCATTCGGGCCCCGCTCGGTTTCCTCGTCACCGCCGCGACGCTCGGGCGTGACCGCGCCGAGAGCGCTCCCGAAGCGGACCCACCGCCGCCGACGACACCGGGGGCGCCCCCGACCTTCGGGACCGGCACGGGGTCGGGTCCGGCCGTGACGCCCGCGACCTTCGCCGAGGCCGAGAAGCTGATGCAGGTGACGCTGAGCGACGACGAGCGGCGGCAGGCGGCCGCGTCGTGGCGCCAGTCGATGGCGCCGTACCTCGAGCGGCGCACGGGGCCGCGCCGGGTCACGCTCGACGACGCCGACGCGCCGGCCTTGCTCTGGAACCCGATGCTCCCGGGCATTGCGGTCCTGCCGAAGCAGGATCGCTTCGTCCGCACGCCCGGTGACCCGGGACCGGTTCCCGGAACCGACGACGCCATCGCGTACGCGCCCGTCGCGCAGCTGTCGCGCTGGATCGAGGCCCGCCGCATCACCTCCGAGCGGTTGACGACCATCTACCTCGACCGGATTGCGCGCCTCGACGGTCGGCTGCGCGCCATCATCACGCTGACCCGCGACCACGCGCTGGAGCGGGCGCGCCAGGCCGATCGCGAGATCGGCGCCGGAAAGTATCGCGGGCCGCTGCACGGCATCCCGTACGGCGTGAAGGATCTCCTCGACACGAAAGGAATCGCCACGACCTGGGGCGCCGAGCCGTTCCGCGACCGCGTTCCCGCGGCCGACTCCGCCGTGGTGCGCCGGCTCGACGCGGCGGGTGCGGTGCTCGTGGCGAAGCTGTCGCTCGGGGCGCTCGCCCTCAACGACATCTGGTTCGGCGGGCAGACGATGAATCCGTGGCTGCCCGAAGAAGGGGCCTCCGGCTCCAGCGCCGGGCCCGGCGCTGCGACCGCCGCCGCGCTCGTGGCCTTCTCCATCGGCAGCGAGACCGGCGGCAGCATCGTCAGCCCCGCCATGCGCTGCGGCCTCACCGGGCTGCGGCCCACTTTCGGGCGCGTCGCGCGCACCGGCGCCATGACGCTCTGCTGGTCGCTCGACAAGCTCGGGCCGATGACGCGCGGCGTCGAGGACGCCTTCCTCGTGCTCAAGGCGATCGACGGCCCTGACGGCGGAGATCCCTCGAGCGTGAAGAGCCGGCTCGACTTCGACGCCACCGCCCCGGTCAAGGGACTGCGCGTTGGATGCATCGCCAGGTGGATGGACGAGCCGCCTTCGACCGATGTCGATCGCAAGACCATCGACGTGATGCGCCGCCTCGGGATGGACGTGCGCGAGGTGAATCTCCCCGACTGGCCGTTCGCATCGCTCTACCCCATCCTCTTCGCCGAGGGGGCCGCTTCGTTCGAGGCGCTGGCCCTCGACGGCCGCCTCTCGACCCTCAAGATGCAGGTGAAGGATGCCTGGCCGAACCTCTTCCGCCAGGCGCGCTTCCTGTCGGCGGTGGACGTCATCCAGGCGGATCGCCTGCGACGCCAGGTGGCGCTCCTGATGGCGCGCCTGTTCCGTGACGTGGACCTGCTCCTGGTCCCGTCGCTGCGCGACGAGCAGCTCACCATCACCAACTTCACCGGCCACCCGTCGCTGACCCTGCGCGCCGGCTTCGTGGAGGTGGGCGAGGCGCGCAGCGACTGGGCGCCGGACCCGGACCATCCCCTCCCGAAGTTCGACCCAAAGCGAAGCGTGCCGCACGGCATCACCCTCATCGGGCGCCTGTTCGACGATGGGCTCCTGGGACGGGTGGGCGTGGCGCTCGAGCGCGCCTTCGGAGTCGCCGCGGAGCATCCCGCGGGCTTCCTCTGAGATCGTTGGGGCGCGCGGGTCAGGAAATACCTGCAATCGGGGCCAGACAGCGGGCATCGTCGCCTGCGGCTCCTAGAATTTGTCCATGGAACCCGAGCGACCCCGCCGACCCGCGCCACCACCCGATCGCCCCGCGCCTCAACCGGGGACCGAATCCGAGAGCGGCGCGCGATCGGTGGGTCGCTCGGCCCTGCCGCCCGAGCCCCCGAAGAGCGGGCTGCGCAAGCTCACCGACCGGACCCTCGGCCGCCTCGGCCGGACCCGGCTCGGGCGCGTGGCGGTGAATTCCTTCGCGGGCTGGTGGTCCGACAACATCCCCAGGATGGGGGCGGCGCTGGCCTACTACACCCTCTTCGCGCTCGCGCCGGTGCTCATCATCGCCATCGCGGTGGGCGGATTGGTGTGGGGATCGGACCAGGTGCGCGGCCAGATCATCGGGCAGATCTCCTCGCTGATGGGCCCCGAGGGAGCGCAGACCATCGAGGGGATGCTGGCCGCCGCCGCGAAGACCTCGCCGAGCGTGCTGGTGATGATCGCCGGGCTTCTGACCTTCTTCGCCGGCGCGACCGGGGCGTTCCTCGAGCTGCAGGCGGCGCTCGACACCGTCTGGCGCGTCACTCCGCAGCAGCACACCAACGCCGTGCGCGACTTCGTCACGCAGCGCCTGGTTTCCGCCGGCCTCGTCCTCGGGTTCGCCTTCCTGCTGCTGGTGGCGCTGGTGATCAGCGCCGCGCTCAACGCCGTCTCGAAGTTCGCCAGCGGCGTCCTGCCGGGCCCCGACTGGATCTGGAAGATCGCCGACATCGGCATCTCGCTCCTGGTGATCTCCTTCCTGTTCGCGATGATCTACAAGTTCATGCCGTACGAGCGGCTGCCGTGGCGCGACGTCTGGGCCGGCGCCGCGGTGGCGGCCGGGCTCTTCGTCGTCGGCAAGTCCCTGGTCGGGCCGTACTTCGCCGGCAGCTCCTTCATCTCTTCCTACGGCGCCGCGGGCTCGGTGATCGTGGTGCTGGTGTGGGTCTACTGGTCCACCCAGATCCTGCTGCTCGGCGCCGAGGTGACGCGCGCCTTCGTGCAGGAGTTCGGACCCGAGCCGCCGCCGGTCTCCATCGGCCCCCGGCGGATCGTCTCGCGCGCATGACCCGCAAGTCGCTCATCATGACGGCCGCCTGCCGCGATCTCGCCATCCTCAACTACGAGGTCGATCGCTCGGTGCTGGCGGACCGCGTGCCCCCCGGGTGCGAGCTGGACGACTGGCAGGGGAAGCACTTCGTCACCATCACCGGCCTGCGCTTCCTGCGGCCGCGCTTCCTCGACGTGTCCTTGCCGTTCCTCGCCGAGGCGATCGAGGTGAACCTCGGCTTCCACGTGCGCCGCCACGCCGGCAGCGCCTGGCGGCGCGGCATCGCCCTCATCCAGGAGCTGTCGTCGGGGCGCGTCTTCGCGTTCCTGGCGAAGAGCCTGTTCGGCGACGGCGGCATCGTCCTGCCGATGCGGCATGCGGCCCTGTCGGCCGCCGGCCACGACGGCCGGCTGTTCACCTACGGCTGGAGGCGGCGCGGCGCCTGGGAGAGCCTGTCGGTCCGCTCCCAGGGCCCCCCGATCGCGGTCGAAGAGGAAAGCGAAGAAGCGTTCCTCCTGGATCGCTCCTGGGGCTTCACGCAGAAGCACGGCTCGACGTACGAGTTCCAGATCGAGCACCCGCGCTGGCGCCTGTTCCGCGGCGACGCGGCCACGCTCGAAGCCGACATCCCCCGCCTGTTCGGACCGGAGTTCATGGAGGCGCTCTCCTTCCCGCCCCGCACCGCCTTGACGGCCGACGGCTCTTCGGTCATCGTCCGGCCGCGCCACCGCATCGGCTGA
>DASYQE010000038.1:0-21385 GCA_036005805.1 Candidatus Polarisedimenticolia bacterium
CGATCAGGTGATCGACGCGGCGCAGCAGCCAGCGGTTGAAGGCGTGATCGTCGACGGGCTTGGTGTTGTGCCGGGTGTAGACCAGCGGCACCCGCGGGCGCGCCAGGACCGCCGTCCAGAGATCCTGCGACCCGTGCGCGACGACCAGGTCGTACGGCACCTCGGCGAGGTGGCGCGCCAGCGCGCGCCGATCGGCGAGAGCGCGCACCACGTGGCGCGGATGGCGGAAGTGGGCCCCTTCGAAAGTGCGGAGGCCCGCGGCGCGGGCCCGCTCGCCGAGCATCGACCCGGGGGGCACGGCGAGCGTCACGTCGTGGCCGCGCTTCGCCATCCCTTCCGCGACCATCAGGATGCGGGACGGCTGTCCCCCCCATCCGCGGTGGAAGTTGGTCTCGAGAACCTTCACGCCACGAAGATCCCGGGGGACGTCACGGGCGGTCGGCGGCGATCTCCGCCCCCGCGGCCTCGATCGCCGCGGCAACCCGGCGGCGGGCCGCGAAGCGCGTGGTCGCCTGGTCCAGCACGGAGTATCCGGCCGGCACGACGAACAGGGTCATGAAGGTGGACACGACCATCCCGCCGATGACGGCGAGTGACATCGGGATGCGCGTCTCGGCCCCGGGCCCGAGCGCCAGCGCCGCCGGCAGCGCCCCGGCGATGGTGGCGACCGAGGTCATGAGGATCGGCCGCAGCCGCACCGGGCAGGCGCGCAGGAGCGCCGCGTCACGATCGAGCCCCGCTCGCCGCAGCTGGTTGGTGTAGTCCACCAGGATGATCGAGTTCTTCTTGGCGATGCCCATGAGCAGGATGAGCCCGATGAACGAGTAGATGTTCAGCGACTGGCCGCCGATCCAGAGGGCGAAGAGGGCCCCGGAGGCCGAGAACGGCAGCGCCAGGAGGACGGTGATCGGATGGGTGAAGGCGTTGAACTGCGACGCCAGGATCATGTAGGCGACGATGAGCCCCATGCCGAGCGCGAAGGCGAGCGACTGGAACGACTCCCGGAACGCCTGCGCCGACCCGGAGAAGCTCAGCGAGTAGCCGTCCGGCAGCACCTCGCGGCCGATCCTCTCGATCTCCTTCAGGGCGGTGGCCTGCGAAGCGCCGGGGGCGAGGTTGGCGAAGACGCCGATGGCGCGCTGGCGATCGCGGTGGGTGATCACCTGGAGCGTCGGCTTCTCGACGATCTGCACGACGTCGCCGAGCCGCACCAGCGCCCCGGCCGGCGTGCGCAGGAGCAGCCGCCGGATGTCCTCGGGGTTCTGCCGCTGGTCCGCCTGCAGGCGCGCGCGAATGTCGTAGCGCCGGCCGCCGTCCTTGAAGCGGGCGATGCGGGCGCCGCCGATGAGGGTGTTCACCGTCGAGCCGATGGTCGCCATGCTGATGCCGAGGTCGGCGGCCCGCCGCCGGTCCGGGATCACCTTCACCTCCGGCATGCCGACCTGGTAGTCGGTGTCGACGTCGGTGACGAGGCCGGTGGCCCGCATCCGGTCCATCAGTGTGTTGGAGGAATCGGCCAGCTTGTCCCAGTCGGGACCGCGCACCGACAGCTCCACCGGAAAGCCGCGCTGCGCGCTGAACCCCTGCTGCGACAGGTCCTGCAGGACGACCTTGATGCCGGGGATGGCGTTCAGCTCCTTGCGGGTCAGGTCCATGAACGCCTGCGTCGTGAGCCGCCGTCCCGCCTGCGGGTCGACCGGCCGCTGGCCCTTCGGCTCGAGGGTCACGAAGGCCATCGAGTTGTTCACCTCGCCCGACGTCCCGCCGCCGAAGCCGCCGACGACCGCGAAGTAGCGATGCACCTCCGGGCGCGACATCAGGAACGACTCCGCCTGGCGGGTCAGCCGGTCGGTGTAGTCGATCGAGGAGCCGACCGGGGTGGTCATCCGGACGATGAAGCGCGACAGATCCTGCGAGGGGACGAACTCGCGGTTGATGACGGCGAGCACCCCCAGCGAGGCCACGAACACCAGCGTTGCGGCGCCGAGGACCAGGAGCCGGTGCCGCAGCGCCGGCTGCAGCCACGACTGATAGCCGCGCGACAGGCGCTCGAAGAAGCGATCGAGCCGGGCGCCGAAGCCGCCGGCGCGCGCCCCGGTCTCCAGGAAGCGCGAGCACCGCATGGGCGTGAGGGTCAGCGCCTCGAGCAGCGACAGGAGCACGGCGACCGAGATGGTGACGCCGAACTGGAAGAAGAACTTGCCGATGATCCCCGACATGAAGGCGACCGGCAGGAAGACGGCGACGATCGCGGCGGTCGCCGCCATCGCCGCGAAGGTGATCTCGCGCGCCCCCACCAGGGCGGCCTGCAGCCGCGTCAGTCCCTCCTCGCGGTGCCGGTAGATGTTCTCCAGCACCATGATGGCGTCGTCCACGACGATGCCGACGGACAGCGACAGACCGAGGACGGTGAAGGTGTTGAGGGTGAAGTCGAAGAAATACATGCACAGGAACGTGCCGACGATCGACGTCGGGATCGCCAGCAGCACGTTGACCGTCGAGCTCCAGGAGCCGAGGAACAGCCAGCAGACGATGCCGGTGAGGACCGCGGCCAGGAGCAGCGAGAACTGCACCTCCTGGATCGCCTCCTCGACCGCCTCGGTGCCGTCGAAGTTCACGCCGAGCGTCAGCCCTTCGGGGAGGGTCGCCTGCACCTCCCTGAGGCGCTGCTTCACGAGGTGGCCGACCTCGACGGCGTTGGCGCCCCGCTGCTTGCGGATGCCCATCCCGAGCGCCGGCTGGCCGAGCGCGCGCGCGATGCGGCGGCGGTCCTCGAGGCCGTCCTCGACCACCGCCACGTCCGACAGGTGCACGGGCGCCCCGTCGCGGGTCGCGACGACGAGGGCGGAGAAGGCGGTGACGTCGATCGCCTCTCCCTCGGCGCGGACGTTCATCTCCCGGTCCCCGGTCTCGATCCGCCCCGCAGGGACTTCGACGTGCTGCGCCTGGATCGCCCGGGTCACGTCGTCGGCGGTGAGCGCGAACTGCTCCATGCGCCGCGCGTCGAGCCAGATGCGGATGTTGCGCTCGAGATAGCCCCCCAGGGTGATCTCGCCGACCCCCGGGATGGTCTGGAAGCGGGGCTTGAGGACATTGCGGACGTAGTCGGCGAGCGCCCCGGGGGTCCGGTCGCCCGACAGGGCCAGCCAGAGGATCGGCTGGTCCTCCGGGTTGGTCTTGGTGATGACCGGCGGGTCGATCTCGCGCGGCAGCAGGCGCGCCGTCTGGGCCACGCGCGTCTGGACGTCCTGCAGCGCCAGGTCGATGTCGCGCTTCAGATCGAACTCGACGACGATGCTGGCGCGACCCTGGCGCGCCGACGAGGAGAGCCCCTTGATCCCCTCGACCGCCATGATGGCGTCCTCGAGCGGCTCGATGACGTCGGTCTCGATCACCTCCGGGGCGGCCCCCTCGAGGTTCACCGCGACGTTGATGACGGGGAAGTCGACGTCGGGGTTCTGGCTCACCCCGAGGTGCGAATAACCGATCGCCCCGAACAGGATGAGGGCGCTCATCAGCATCCACGCGAAGACGTGGTTCCTGATGGAGAGATCGGAGAGGGTCATCGGGCCGGCGCGTTGCCGGGCGCGGTGGAGGCGGGCGCCGATCCGGGGGCGGGCACGGGAGCGGAGGCGGGCTCGGGCACCGCGGCCGACCGCGGCGCTGGCGTGGACGCCGTCGCCGCATCGATCGCGGCGCCGTCCCGCAGCGCGCCATTGCCGTCGGTGACCACGACCGCCCCCGGCCGGAGCCCGGTGAGGATCTCCATCGCGCCGTCCTCCGCGCGCAGGCCGACCGTCACCTCGCGGCGGCGGGCCACGTTCCCCTCCGCCTCGAAAACGACGAAGCCGCGCTCGGTGGCGACGACCGCCCGCTCGGGGACGAGGATCGCCCCGGCGCGCTTCTCGGTCGCCGCCTTCACCTCGGCGAAGAAGCCGGGCTTGAGGACCGCGTCGGGATCCTGGACGAGCGCCAGGCACTCGACCATGCGGCTGCCGGGATCGGCGCTGCGCGACACGTGGTACAGGCGCGCTTCGAACGTGCGCCCGGGCCACGCCGCCGTCGTGAAGCTGACCGGCAGGCCGTCCTTCAGGCGCACCGATTCGATCTCGGTCACCTTGAAGCGCAGCCGCAGGCGCCGCGTGTCCACGAGGGTCGCCAGGATGGCGTCGGTGTCCACGTGCTGCCCGGTGACGACCGACTTGCGGTTGATGATGCCCGGCACGATGGGGGAGACGATCGAGCGGCGCCGGTCCTGCTCGGCGAGCGACCAGGCCGCCTTCGCCTCGGCGGCGGCGCCGCGCTGGCGCTCCAGCTCCTGGCGGGCGCGCTCCAGCTCCTCGGCGGAGACCAGGGGCGGCGTCTGGCGCAGCAACTCGTCGCGCCGCCTCAGCTCGGATTCGGCCTGCTGCCGCAGCGCCTCGGTCTGGTCGTAGCGTGCCTTCGCCCGCTCCGCCTGCAGCCGGTACCGCTCCGGATCGATCTCCGCGATCACCGACTTCGGCGTGACGCGGTCGCCCTCGTGGAAATCGACCCTGGTGACGACCCCTTCGACGGCCGCCACCACCTGGATCTCTTCCTCGGCTTCGATCGAGCCGAGGGCCTGGATGCTCGAGGCGAGGTCACGCACCTCCACCGGGGCGGTCGCCACCCGCACCGCCGGCACGGTCTTCTCGTTCGCGGCGGCGGGGGCCGCTGGAGTCGCCCCGCCGGCCCCACCACAGCGCACAACGCTCAGGGCCAGGAAGGCGCAAACGGCGGCCCGGGCGACGAGCGCAAGGTCATCGCGTGCAGGGACACCCGTGCCGGGAACAGACGTGGGGCGCGGTCTTGCGGAAATCGGGGGACCTCCCATCCGGACCGCGGAGAGTCTATCAGGGGGGGAGCACGCCCCACAAATAAGCAGCGGTCATTCCCGTCGAATTCGGAAATGTCGGGCTGGAATGCGCAAAATTTTGAATGGCACTGCCGGAACCGCAACGGGCGGGATATCGCTGTGTGTGTGTGGGCGAAACGGACTGGCTAGGAGCGGGAAACCTTCACAGCCTGCACGATCACGGCGGTGATGTTGTCGTCGCCGCCGCGCTCGTTGGCGAGGTCGATCAAGGCCTGCGCGCCGGACTCCGGCTCGACGCCGTCGCGCCGCAGGGTCTCCAGGATTTCCTGGTCCTCGACCATGTTCGTCAGTCCGTCGGAGCAGAGCAGCAGGAGATCCCCCGGCTGCAGATCCTCTTCGATGAGATCGGCCTCGATCTCCTCCTGGCTGCCGACGGCGCGGGTCAGGATGTTGCGCGCGGGGTGACGGCGCGCCTCCTGCGGCGTCAGGGTGCCGGAGCGCACCTGCTCGTTGACGAAGGTGTGGTCATCGGTGAGCTGGCGGATGTCGCCGCCGCGCACGAGATAGGCGCGGCTGTCGCCGACCGAGCCGATGTAGGCGCGCTTGCCCTGGATGTAGGCGAGCACCACCGTGGTTCCCATCCCGCGCATGCTCTGGTCGCGCCGCACCGACCGGACGATCTCCTGGTTCGCGAGGCGGATGGCGTTGAGGACGCGCCGCGCCGGCACCGGCAGAGCGGTCTCGTCGACCGAGCGGGTGGTCACCTCGGACGGGACGGTCGGCGGGACGTCGGGCGAGGCGGAGGAGATGTGCCGGCCGATGGATTCGACCGCCAGCCGCGAGGCGACCTCGCCCGCGGCGTGGCCACCCATGCCGTCGGCCACGACGTAGAGCCGCAGGTCGTCGGAGGTGCTGTAGGAATCCTCGTTGGAGCGGCGCTTGCGCCCGACGTCCGAGACGCCGGCCCCGCGGATCGACAATCCCGAGGTCATCGCCTCAGGCACGCGAGTCCCCCTGCGCGCGGACCCGCTCACGCCTCGGCGTCTGCAGCTCCTCGAGCCGGGCGAGGGCCGGCTGGTTGTCCGGCTCCTGGCGCAGCACCAGCCGCAGCTCCTCGAGGGCCTCCTCGTCGCGATCGGCCTCGGCCAGCGCGAAGGCGAGGTTGACCCGCGCCACGACGTAGTCGGCGTTCACCTCGAGGGCGCGCCGGAACGCCTCGACGGCCCCCGTCCAGTCCTGCATCTCGGCGCAGGCGACGCCCAGGTAGTTGTGCACGTCGGCGAAATCGGAGCGGAACTGCACCGCCTGGCGCAGCGCTTCGACCGCCGGCTCCATCTTGCCGTCTCTGAGGCTCCGGAGCCCGCGGCGGAAATGGAACTCGAACGACTCCGGGCGGCGCAGGAAAGCGGTCCGCATCCACTCCTCCGCCGCGTCGAGATCCTGTCGCTCCAGCGCCTGGCGGCCCTGCTCGAACGGCTGATCGATGGCCCGCACCGCCACGTCGCGCACCGTCGCGAACTCGCGCACCGCCGCGGCCGTGTCGCGCCGCTGCAGCAGCAGCATGGCCCGCCGCACCCGCGCGTCGAGGTAGTCCGGATTGAGATCGAGGGCGCGGCCGAAGGCGTCGATGGCGTCGGAGGTCAGGCCGAGCCGCGAGCACAGCGCGCCGAGACGGAAATGGAGGTCCGGGTAGTCCGGCGTGATCGCCAGCGCCTGCCGGTATGCCTCCACAGCCTTGTCCATCTCGTCCCCTTCCTCGAGTTTCTCGGCCAGGGCGATGTACGCCTGGGTCAGATAATACAGCGCCATGCGCCGATCCGGCTCCGTGGACTCGGGGGATTGCAGCGCGCGCATCAAAAAGTCGATCGCCTGCTGCGACTCGCCGCGGTCGTGATGGTAGATGCCGGACTTGAGCTGGTAGTTGCCGAGGAGGTTGCGGATCGCCTTCAGGAAGCGCATCAGTGGGCCTTCTTGAACGTTTTCTTCGGCGGCTGGGTGCGGACCAGGAACAGGTTGCGCGCCTGGCGGCGGACGAGATCGGGGACGTTCTTGTCGCCGGCGCAGATCTTCAAATCCCGGGTGCCGAGCCGGGCGAGGAACTGCACCGACAGGCCGCCGGGCGTCTTGGGGTTGCGCACCAGGGCCAGCGCCACGGCGTAGGTCTTGGTCCACTCGCGGTTGCTGGCGATGGTGCGCAGGATGTCCTCGGTGACGCTGCGCAGGCCGGCGTACCGGACGATCTCGGTCTCCGACAGGCGCGGGTTCTTCAGCACCGCCTGCGACACAACCCGCGCCGTGTCGCGGATCAGGATGGCCCGCTCCTCGGAGTTCCCCTTCATCGCGAGGATGTTGCGCTCGGCGACGTTGAGGCGCTGGATCTTCTGGAAGGCGTCGGTCCTCTGAAGCACCTCCTCGTTGTCGTAGTCGTCCTGATATTCCTGGCTCGCATCGGCCGCCCCATCCGGCGGCGCCTCTCCGTCGGCCAAAACCGCCGCCGCCTCCGGAGGCAGGCCGAGATCCTCCGCCGTCTCGACCGGCGCGGGCGCCGAGGCCGACGCCGGAGCTTCGGCGGCGGGTTCCGGCACGGCCGCGAGCGGCGTCTTCGGCCGGGGCTGCCGGTTGATGACCTCGCGCTCCAGCTCGGCCAGGCGTCGGCGCTGCTCGCCGGAGAGCTTCGGGTTGCCGCGCAGGAGCGCCAGGAGGCGCGTGTGCCCGATGAGCCGCATCTCGTTCGTGACCAGGAGGCCCAGCGTCTCTTCCGCGCCGGTCGAGGCGAGGGCCTCGAGCGCCAGGTCGGAGATGACGGGATGGGCGATCGCCTGCGCCATGTCCTCGCCCGCGAGCCGCCCCGAAAGGGCGGCGTAGTCGACCAGCTGCGCGTCGCAGGCGGGATCGCGCACGAGCGCGGCGAGGCTCTCGACCGGGATCTTCTCGAGGCTGTCGCGTGCCGCGAGCGCCACGGACGCCGCCGGGTCGTCGAGCAGCCGCACCTGGAGCGGGACCAGATCGTGGGGCGGGATCGGCAGCGCGCCCTTCGCCGCACTGAGACGCAGCGTCTCGGGAGCGCCCGGTTGCAGCACCCGATCGAAGAGCGGATGCCGCGCGGGGGACTTCAGGGCCTCAGCGGCGCCCATGCGCTCCGCTCCCGGCGCCCTGCGGGCAGATGGCGCGCGCGTCCTCGGCGCGAATGGTGAAGTGTTCGACGCGGCCGGATGCGCCGAGTGACGGACAGGCGGCCCCATCGAGAGTCAGGCGCACCGCGCCGGCGTCCTCCGCGCTGATGCGCACGAGGCTGTAGCACTTCAGATTCACCGTCTCTCCCGCGAGCATCGTGCGCGCCGGCCGATCCGAGCCGTCGCAGCCGAGAATCACCGTCACCGGAGAGACGGCGGTCACCGCGATCGCCATCGGTCCCGTCGGGGCCGCGGCGATCGCGGGCGGGTTGACGGGAGAGGCCACGGCCGGATTCGGGGTATTCGAAGAGGGCGTCACCGGGACCGGGGCGGGTGCGGGAGCGCCCGGCGCCCTGGCGGGCTTGCGCGCCGTTCCCTCGATTGGCTCCTGAGGCCCCGGGATCGGAGAGGCGACCCGCACGGGCGACGGTGCGCCGTTCCGCTGGCGCGGAATTTCGGGCAACGGGCGCGCGTCCGGCTTCACGGGCGGCGGCGTGCTCCCGGGCCCCGCCGCGCCCGGCGGCGTGGCGCTGGGATCGCCCGACGGGGCGCCCGCGGGATCTCCGGACGGCGCAGCCTGCTTGTCACCATCGAGGATCTGCGGTTCGGGGGAGGACGGCGCCGCCTCCTCCGCCGCCCCGGAGTCGGGGCTCTCGGGGATTCCGGCGGGTGCGGCGTCGTGGCTCGGGGCATCGGTCCGCGGTTCGTGCTGTGCCGAGCGGACGAGGTAAAAGACGGTGCCGAGCGCTGCGAAGGCGGCGACGACCGTCGTGCCGGCGAGGAGCAGTCGGGCCTGCTGGAACCCCTCGCCCGCGGAACGCAGGGGAACCGTGGCGGCCGACGGCAGGAAATCGGTTCGCGACCCGGGCGCCGCAGCGGCGGTGCGCGCCTCGCCGAAGGTGATGGCCGGGCCCGCGCCCGCGGCCGGCTCGGAGGCGCGGTCGGCGCTGTCGCGGCGGCGCGGTGATTCGTGCGGAGGGCGAAGAGCACCGGGGCGATGGGGGCTCGGCTGCAGGCCCGCGGTCGTCGCTTCTTTTTCCGCCATCTGCTCCATGTAGCGCTCGACGAGGGCCTCGCCGTCGGCGCCGATGAAGCGGGCGTAGGCCCGGATGAATCCCTTGTTGAAGACGCCGCCGGGGAGCTTGTCGAAGCGGTTCTGCTCGAGCGCTTCGAGGTAGCGCAGATTGATTTTGGTGGCGTTGGCGATGTCCCGCAGCGGGACGTCGCGCTGTTCGCGCTCGCGCTTCAGGGCCTCGCCGAAATTCGCCATGCGACCGTCCGCTCCACCTCGCGCGGCCCCAGGCCGCGCGACCACGTTGACGTGCGCGAACCGCTTGGGAGACGGACTGTCGCTTCCGCCGGCGCCGGCGCGCGGGGGGGAATAATAAGGAGGGGTTGGGGGGTTGTCAAACGACCCTAAGCCTTTACAGTTGTGTCATTTAAGACGTGAAAACGGGAGATCCGGGCCCCTCCTTATATTGATCGCCCGCCAGACGGCGCTCCGACGCCACCCGGATCAGGGGCGGAGCCGACGGATGCTGCAGCAGCCGCTGCAGTTCCGGGCCATCCATGGTCAGGACCAGCCGCAGGGCGACCTGGGGGGGAGTGGAGGGGTGCCCGGCCAGCGCGCGCCTCAGATCGACCCGGTCACGGAAACGCGGACACTCGGCCAGCAGACGCAGGAAGGCGGCCGGCGTGTCCTCCCGCTCCGCCAGGTCGAGCGCGTCTTCCGCCCGGAAGCGCGGGTTGTCCAGGAGCGCCCGCAGGAGGAGAGGGCTGCTCTCCTTGCGCAGCGCCCGGACCACCCCTTCCGACGCGTTGCGGGCGAGCGTGATCTTCTCGCCGAGCGCCATCTCGGCGAGCCTCTGGGTCAACAGTCGCTCGGCCAGAAGCGCGATCGGGGCGGGGAGAGAGGGGGTGGTCGTCGCCTTCAGCAGATCGAGCCATCGGAGCTGAGGCAGAAGTCCGATGGCGATCGGCCGGGGGGTGCGCGGGTGGAGGACGAGGGCGGCCCGCACGCGATCGTGCCGCACGTACTCCGGCGTCGCCGCGATCCGCCGGATGAGCCCCACCGACAGGGATCGGCTGCGCAGCAGGAGGAGCGCGTCGTGCGCCTCGAGGAAGGCGGAGGGACGGACGGGCTCGCTCACGATCGGACTGTACCCGATCTACGATGTGCGACGCCTGCGATGAAAACCTCCGGCCGGCGCGTGGTTCCGACCCTGCTCCTGTTCGTCGCCGCCGTCGCGGCGGCGCTCGCGATCGCCGAGATCGGCGTGCGCCTCCTCGGTCTCGAAGGACGCGCCCGGGTCCGGATCGTCCCCGGGAAGGGGATCACCTTCGAGCCGGGGGCGGCGTACCGGCACGTCAAAGAGGGCTTCTCGGAAGGGCGTTTCAACGCGCAGGGGTTCCGCGATCGCGAGCGCAGCGTCGCCAGGCCCCCGGGCGGCTACCGCATCCTCGTCCTCGGGGATTCCTTCGTCGAAGGGCTTCAAGTCAACCTCGACGAGGCGTTCCCGGCCGTGCTCGAGGATCGGCTGCGCCGTCGCCCGGGCGGGAACAGGACCGAAGTGCTGGCGATGGGGCAGTCGGGGTTCGGCACCGCCTCCGAGCTGATGCGCTATCTCGACTTCGGCGCGGCGTACGACCCCGACGTGGTGCTCCTGGCCTTCTATGCCGGCAACGACGTGCGCGACAACTCGGTGGTCCTCAACGGCGACGCGCCGGAGTTCTTCTTCACCCTCGCCGCGGATGGGACGCTCGTGCTCGATCGATCGCGCATCGAGGCGCGCGAACGGGCGCGCGCCGCATCCGGTTTCTTCGATCGTCTGGAGGACTGGTCGCAGCTGGCGGACCTGGTCTCCGACCGGTTGACCCTGCTGAGGCTCGAGCGGCGTGCCGGCCTGCGCGCGGCGGCGGCCGGCGCGTCCACGCCGCCGCCCGCCGCGGTCCAGGACGACGCCAACGTCTATGCCGAGGACGCCGGCGCCCCGTGGCGCGACGCCTGGTCGGTGAGCGAGGCGATCCTCGGCCGGCTGGCGGACGAGACCGCGGCGCGCGGCAGCCGCCTCGCCGTCGTCTCGATCGGCACCGCCGAGCAGGTCGAGGAGGACCTGGGACGCGTCGTGCTGGCCGCCGCACCGGGGCGCGATCTCGATCGACCCGATCGGCGGCTTCTGACGATGACCGCGAAGCAGGGCGTGCCGTGCCTGCTGCTCGCTCCGGGATTGCGCGCCGCGGAGGCCGCGGGAGCCGGGCGCCTGTACGGCTTCGGCGCCCGTCGCGGCGGTCACTGGAACGCCGCGGGGCACCGGGTGGCGGCCGAACTCATCGAGCGCTTCCTCGAGGAGAACCAGCTGCTCGCGCCCGCGCCGGGCGCTGCGGCCGAGGCCACGCCTGCGGGGCGCGCCTTTACAGCCCCGTCCCCACGGAGATAACCTGTGAAAGTCCGGCGCGGCACGCGCGAACGCGGGCCGAAAGCGCCGGCAGGAGCGTCCATGAAGAAGTATCTGCGGCTGACCGAGCCTCTGGTGCGCGAGGGTGGTCGCCTGCGTCCCGCCACGTGGGACGAGGCGCTCGAGCGCGCGGCCGAAGGATTCCGGCGGGTGCGCGAGGCGCGGGGCGGGGAGGGGATCGGGTTCTTCTCCTGCTCGAAGGCGACCAACGAGGTCAACTACCTCGCCCAGAAGTTCGCGCGCGCCGTCCTCGGCAGCAACAACATCGATTCCTGCAACCGCACCTGACACGCTCCTTCCGTCGTCGGTCTGACGACGGTCTTCGGAGCCGGGGGCGGCACCAGCAGCTACCGCGAGGTCGAGGAGACCGATCTCGTGCTCCTCTGGGGCAGCAACGCCCGCGAGGCGCACCCGATCTATTTCCATCACGTCCTGCGCGGCGTGCGCCGGGGCGCGCGGCTGGTGGTCGTCGACCCGCGGCGGACGGTGTCGGCGCAGTGGGCGGATCGGTGGCTCGGGCTCGACGTGGGATCGGACATCGCCCTGGCGAATGCCATGGGACGGGAGATCCTCGCCCAGGGGCTTCAGAACCGCGCCTTCATCGCCCGCGCCACGACCGGGTTCGAGGCCTACCGCGAAGGGGTGCAGAAATACACGCTCGAGTACGCCGAGCGCGAGACCGGCGTCCCGGCGGAGGCGATCCGCGAGGTGGCGCTGCAGTACGCGAAGGCCGATCGCGCGCAGCTGTGCTGGACGCTCGGCATCACCGAGCACCACAACGCCGTCGACAACGTCCTGGCGCTGATCAACCTGGCCCTCCTGACGGGGCACGTGGGGCGCTACGGCTCGGGGCTCACGCCTCTGCGCGGCCAGAACAACGTGCAGGGGGGCGGGGACATGGGGGCGCTGCCCAACAAGCTGCCGGGCGGGCAGGACGTCGAGGACCCGGTTGCCCGGGCGAGGTTCGAGCGCGTCTGGGGTGCGAAGATCCCCGCGAAGGCGGGGCTGCACCTGTCGCAGATGTTCGAGGCGATGGAGCACGGCACCCTCAAATCGATCTACGTCCTGGGGGAGAACCCGGCGCAGTCCGAGGCGGACATGGAGCGCTGCCTGAGGCTCCTCGGGGGGCTCGATCACATCGTCGTGCAGGACATGTTCCTGACCAGGACCGCCGAGATGGCGCACGTGGTCCTGCCGGCGGGCGCGTCCTGGTGCGAGTCGGAGGGGACGGTCACCTCGAGCGAGCGTCGGGTGCAGCGCGTCCGCAAGGCGCTCGATCCTCCCGGGCAGGCGCGCGAGGACATCGTCATTCTCAACGCCCTCGCCCGGCGGCTCGGAGCCGACTGGGACGTTCCGTCGTCCGAAGCGGTGTGGGACGAGCTGCGGTCGCTCTCGTCGTGGCACGCCGGGATGAGCTACGAGCGGCTGGAGAAGCTCGGCGGCCTCGCCTGGCCCTGCCCGGACGAGTCGCACCCCGGCAGCCCGTTCCTGCACGGCCGGCTGTGGAAGGAGCCGATCGAAGGGCCCGCCGCGCCGTTCAACGCGGTGGAGCACGATCCTCCCGTCGATCGCCTCAGCGACGATTTTCCCATCCGCCTCACCACGGGGCGCCGGCTCGACTCGTACAACACCGGCGTGCAGAGCGGCGGCTACACCTCGCCGCTGCGACGCGGCGAGAGCCTCGACATCGCGCCCGAGGACGGGGCGCGTCTGGGGATCGCCGACGGCGCCCCGGTGCGCGCGGTGTCGCGGCGCGGCGCGGTGGTCGTGCCGGTGCGCTACGACACGTCGCTGCGTCCGGGTCTCGCCTTCATGACGCTCCACTTCCAGGACGAGGTCGCGACCAATCTGCTCACCATCGACGCCACCGATCCGAAGTCGGGCACGGCGGAGTTCAAGGCGACCGCCATCCGCATCGAGAAGGTCGCCTGAGGCGAGTGTCGATTCCCTCGATGCCGTTTTCCGTGACGAGGTCCTGAGTTGGATCTGCATCTCATTCCCGGGGCCGTCCCCACGGCCGAGGAGAAGGACGCGGTCGATCGCGTCACCGGCCGCCCCGCGACCGGATGGGAAGGGGGCACGCGCCGCCCGACGAGCGAAGGGCACACCGCTGTCGGCGGACACGACGCGCGCGCGCGGCGCCACCTGCTGCTGCCGGCCCTGTGGGCGGTGCAGTCGCGCGCCGGCTACGTTTCGCCCGGGGCGCTCAACTACATCTGCCAGCGGATCTCGGTTCCGCCCGCCGACGCGTTCGGCGTCGCCTCCTTCTACTCCATGCTGGCGACCGACGAGCGGCCGCCGATCGTGGCGCACGTGTGCGATGACCTCGCCTGCCGCCGGCAGGGCGCCGAGGCGATCTGCGCCGATCTCGCGAAGCGGCTGGGACCGGCCGGCGCTCCGGTGGAGAAGGGCTCGGCGATGTGGCAGCGCTCGCCGTGCCTCGGCCTGTGCGAGCGGGCCCCGGCCCTGCTGATCCAGGCGGCCGGTCCCCATCCCGCGGATCGGGCGCTCGCGCCGGTGGACACCGATGCGGTGGTCGCCGCCCTGCGCGCGGCGGCGGCCGGACGCGCGGACGCGCCAGCGACCGCCGGCGCCACGGCCGCGCCGGCGCGACGCGCCGGATCCCCCTCCGCTCCGCAGACGCTCGACGCGCGACGCGCGGGGCTGACGCTCCTGAAGCGCGTCGGGCACGTCGATCCGGAGAGCCTTGACGACTACCGCGCGCACGGCGGCTATCGCGCGCTGCGCCGTGCCCTCGACGCCGGGCCGGAGAGGATCCTCCGCGAGGTGCTGGATTCGCGCCTCATGGGGCGCGGCGGCGCCGCGTTCCCGACCGGACGGAAGTGGGACGCCGTGGCGCGCCACCCGGTGAAGCCGCACTACGTGGTCTGCAACGCCGACGAATCCGAGCCCGGCACCTTCAAGGACCGGGTGCTCCTGGAGGAGGACCCTTACGCCCTCGTCGAGGCGATGACCATCGCCGGCATCGCCACCGGGTCGGAGAAGGGCTGGCTCTACGTGCGCGGCGAGTACCCGCTGGCGCTCCAGCGCTTCGAGTCGGCGGTCTTGCACGCCCGCGAGCGCGGCCTCCTCGGCCCCGCGGTGCTCGGCGAGCCGTACGCCTTCGACATCGAGGTGCGGCGCGGCGCGGGGGCCTACATCTGCGGGGAGGAGACGGCGCTCTTCAACTCGATCGAGGGGCTTCGCGGCGAGCCGCGCAACAAGCCGCCGTTCCCGGTCAACGCGGGACTGTTCGGCAGGCCGACCGCCATCAACAACGTCGAGACCCTTGTGAATCTGCCGGAGATCATCCTGGAAGGGGGCCCGGCCTTCGCCGCCATCGGCACGGAGCAGTCCACCGGTCCGAAGCTCTTCTGCGTGTCGGGTTCGGTCGCCCGGCCAGGCGTGTACGAGGTGCCGTTCGGCGTGACGCTCGGGGGACTGCTCGATCTCGCCGGCGGGGTCCGTCCCGGCCGTTCCCTGCGGGCCATCCTCCTCGGCGGCGCGGCCGGCTCGTTCGTCGGCGAGGAGGCTCTCAAAACGCCGCTGACCTTCGAGGGGACGCGCGCCATCGGGGCGTCGCTCGGATCCGGGGTCGTGCTCGTCTACGACGACCAGGACGATCTCGACGACGCGCTGCTGCGCATCGCCGCGTTCTTCCGCGACGAGTCGTGCGGACAGTGCGTCCCGTGCCGCGTCGGCACGCAGCGTCAGGAGGAGCTGCTGGCGCGCCTCAAGGCGGGACGGGCGCGCGGTGGCCGAGCGGGGGAAATGGCGCTCCTCGACGAGATGGCCCAGGCGATGCGCGACGCCTCGATCTGCGGCCTCGGCCAGACCGCCTCGGGCGCCATCCAGTCGGCCCTGCGCACGCTCGGCGCTTTCAACGGCGGCGCGGGTGCGAAGCGATGAGCGGGCCCTTGCGGAAAGTCGATCCAAAACGCCCGGTCGACCTGACCATCGACGGCAAGCCGGTCCGCGTGCCGGAAGGCACCACCATCCTCGAAGCCTGCCGCGGCGAAGGGATCGACACCCCGACCCTGTGCTACCTCGAGAATCTGACGCCGGTGAACGTCTGCCGGGTCTGCGTCGTCGAGGTGGAGGGGGCGCGCGTCCTGGTGCCGGCCTGCTCGCGCCCGGTCGAGCCGAAGATGGCGGTGAAGACCGACAGCGAGCGGGTGCGCCTGAGCCGGAAGCTGGTGCTCGAGTTCCTCGCGTCGTCGGTCGATCTCTCCTGCGCCTCGGCGGAGGTGCGCGGCTGGATGGAGCGCTACGGCGCCGATCCCGCCCGCTACGGGCCGGCCGGGCCCGAGCACGCGGCCGGGGCGCGGGACGCGGCGGAGCCGGGGCACCACCATGCCCCCGATCCCGCCGTGGCGGCGCGCGTGGCGCAGCCGGTGAAGGTCGACAACGAGCTGTACGTGCGGGACTACGGCAAGTGCATCCTCTGCTACAAGTGCGTCGAGGCCTGCGGCACCGATGCGCAGAACACCTTCGCCATCGCGGTGGCCGGCCGCGGCTTCGACGCCCGCATCTCCACCGAGTACGCCACGCCGCTCCCGGACTCCGCCTGCGTCTACTGCGGCAACTGCGTCGGCGTCTGCCCGACCGGGGCGCTGATGTTCAAGAGCGAGCACGACCTGCGCGAACAGGGAACGTGGGACGAGTCGCGCCAGACCGTCACCGACACCATCTGTCCCTACTGCGGCGTCGGCTGCACGCTGCAGCTGCGCGTCCAGGACAACGCCATCGTCCGGGTCACCTCGCCGCTCGACCACGACGTGACCAGCGGCCACCTCTGCATCAAGGGGCGCTTCGGCTGGCAGTTCGTGCAGAACCGTCCCGGCGACAAGGGCGACCCGCGATGACCATCCGCTCGCAGGGCGACCTCGAGGGGATGCGGCACGTCGGCCGCCTGGTGGCGGAGTGCTTCCCGGTCCTCGAGGCGCTGGTGCGCCCCGGCGTCACCACGGCCGCGATCGACGCCGAGGCGGAGCGCTTCTTCACCGCGCGCGGCGCGACCTCGGGGCCGCAGCGCGACTATGACTTCCCCGGCTTCATCTGCATCAGCGTCAACGACGAGATCGTCCACGGCATCCCCGGGGCGCGGGAGATCGCTCCGGGGGACCTCGTGAAGCTCGACGTCACGGCGGAATGCGGCGGCTACATCGCCGACGCGGCGATTTCGGTCCCGGTGCCGCCGGTCGAGGACGCCACCCGCCGTCTCGTCGCCTGCGCCCGCGAGGCCTTCGAAGCGGCGATGCGGGTGACGCGCGCCGGCCTGCCGATCGTCGGCATCGGGCGGGCCGTGGAGGGGGTCACGACCCGCTACGGCTTCCAGGTGGTGCGCGAGCTGTCGGGGCACGGAGTCGGGCGACGCGTCCACGAGCCCCCCGAGGTGCCGAACTGGGACGATCCTTCGATTCACGGAACGCTCCACGCCGGCCAGGTGATCGCGGTCGAACCGATTCTCTCGGTCGGACCGGGGCGCGCCCTGGAGGCGTCGGACGGCTGGACGATGCTGCAGGAGAACGCCTGTCTCGCCGTGCACCATGAGCACACGCTCGTCGTGCGCGACGGCCCGCCCCTGATCCTCACCCTTCCGCATTGACGCGGCCCCGGTCGTGAGGCGGCCGGCCGGACTCTCGTGGGTCGCTCCGGCGCTGCTGCTCGCCGGATTCGCGCTCGGCGCCGTCGCCCTCACCTTCTTCACGCGCCCGTGGGAGACCTTGTCGTATTCGACGTGGCCGAGCGGCTTCGAGGCGGGGCGGATCGCGCGCAACCTGTCGGCCGGGATCGGCTACGCCTCGCCGTTCCTGGCGCTGCCCGGGGACAACTTCCTGTCCGATCCTCCCGACAGCGACAACCCGGGGACGGCGGCCCCGGCGCCCCAGCAGGCGATGCCGGGTGCCGCGCCGACCGCCTGGGTGACGCCGCCGTACGTGTTCCTGTGGTTCATGACATTCGCCCTCTTCGGGGTCTACACGCCCGTGGCCGTGACCGTCTTCCAGATCGGCCAGGTGGTGCTCATGACGATCGCCCTCGCGCTCGCCTGGCGCCTCGTCGTGCGCCTGCGCGGAGAGCGCACAGGGCTTCTCGCGCTCGCGCTCCTGGTGGTGTATCCGTCGTCCTGGTACTTCGCCGTCGGCGACACGCACGGCACGTCGCTGTTCCTCGTGTGGCTGGTCGGTGCGCTCTTCACGCTCGAGCGGATCCTGGCGCGGGAGCGCGGCCCGTGGCTCGTGCTCCATGCGCTCAGCGTGGCCCTGGGGATCCTCACCGAGCCCTCCTGCCTGTTCTTCTTCCTCTGGCTCGAAGGCTGGGCCGCGTTCCGGCTGCTGCGCGCCGTTTCGCCACGCCCCGGAGCACCCGCCGGGCGTCCGGGAGCGGCCGTGCCGGGAGCGTCCAGCGCGCGGTTCCTGATCGTGACGGGCACGGCGCTGCTCCTCGTGATCGGGCCATGGTTCGTCCGGAACGCGATGGCGCTGCGGGCGCCCGTGCCGCTCAAGTCGAACCTTCCGATGGAGCTCTTCTACGGCAACAATGAAGAGTCGGCGTGGAACCTCCACGAAGGGCACCTGCGGCGCTTCCCGGCGTGGAACGAGGAGGAGCGGCTGCGCCTCCTCGCGGTCGGCGAGCCGGAGTACGGCCGGCAGTGCCTGCTGCGGGCGGCGATGTTCGTGCACGAGCACCCGATCGCGGCGGTGCGGCTGACGCTGCAGCGGGTCACGTTCTTCTGGTCGTACAACCCGTTCCGGACCGGGCCGTGGCGCCCGTTCCTGACCATTCTTTTCCACCTGCCGCTGGGGGTGTGGCTGACCTGGTGGCTCCTCGACCGGCGCCGGGCCGACTGGTTCGACGACGCCTGCCTGGGGTTCTTCCTGCTCGCGCCGGTCCTGTACTACCTCACGCACATGATGATCTACCGCTACCGCTACCCGCTCGAGGCCATGCTCCTCCTCGCCTGCGCCTCCGCCTGGGGGCGGCTGGCGGGCTGGACCGCCGCGATCCCGACCGCTTCCGCCGCAGCCGACATCACGACCGCGGCCTGAGCGCCCGCGTAGTAGAGTGCGCCGATGCTCGACCTGGATCTCCTCGTCATCGGGACCGGCCCGGCCGGCCAGCGGGCCGCCGTGCAGGCGGCCAAGCTCGGGAAGAGCGTCGCCATCGCCGAGCGTCGCGAGGTGGTCGGCGGCGTCTGCATCAACACCGGGACCATCCCGAGCAAGACCTTCCGCGAGGCAGTCCTGTACCTGACCGGGTACGAGCAGCGCGGCTTCTACGGCCCCGGCTACCGGCTGAAGGAATCGATCACCATGCCGGAGCTGCTGCAGCGGGTCGACCAGGTGGTGCAGCGGGAGATCCAGGTCATCCGGGCGCAGATGGCGCGCAACCGCGTCCGCCTGATCCCCGGGATCGCCTCGTTCCGGGGGCCGCACGATCTCGTGGTGCGCGGCGCGGCGGAGACCACCGAGGTGCGCGCCGCGCGGGTGGTCATCGCCTGCGGCACTGTGCCGGCCCAGCCCTCCGGCGTGCAGGTGGACGGCACGACGGTGATCACCTCCGACGGCGTGCTCGGCCTGAAGGAGGTGCCGCGCACGATGACCGTGGTCGGTGCCGGGGTCATCGGCGTGGAATACGCCTCGATGTTCGCGGCGCTCGGCGTCGAGGTGACGCTGGTGGACAAGCGGGACCGCCTCCTCGATTTCGTCGATGCGGAGATCGCCGAGTCCCTGTCGTACCAGATGCGCAACATGAACTGCACCTTCCGGCTGCGCGAAGAGGTCGCCTCCATCGCCATCGAAGCGCCCCGCCGCGCCGTCGCCACCCTGAAATCGGGGAAGCACCTCGTCGCCGAGCTGCTCCTCTATGCCATCGGCCGGATCGGCGCGACCGCGTCGCTCGACCTCGCGGCCGCCGGGCTCGACGCGGACGATCGGGGGCGCATCCTGGTGAACGAGCGCTTCGAGACGAAGGTGCCGCACATCCTGGCCGTGGGGGACGTGATCGGCTTCCCGTCCCTCGCCTCGACGTCGATGGAGCAGGGTCGGCAAGCGGTCTGCCATGCCTACGGCATCGCCTGTTCCTCGCTTCCGGAGCTCTTCCCCTACGGCATCTACGCGATCCCGGAGATCAGCATGGTCGGACGCAATGAGGCGGAGCTGACCGAGGCGGGCGTGCCGTACGAGGTGGGGGTGGCGCGCTACCGGGAGATCGCCCGGGGTGCCATCCTCGGGGACGAGTCGGGGCTCCTCAAGATCCTGTTCCACCGGGAGACGCGGGCGCTGCTCGGCGTGCACATCATCGGCACCAGCGCCACCGAACTGGTGCACATCGGCCAGGCGGTGATCGCCTTCGGCGCCACCATCGACTACTTCGTGGACGCGGTGCTCAACTATCCGACGTTCGCGGAGTGCTACAAGGTTGCGGCGCTCGATGGGTACAACAAGGTCGGGCCGCCACCGGGTGGTGCGCCGCCGCCCGGGTCGGGTCTGCATCCCAAGCGGACCGCCTAACCCTCACTCCGTTCGGACCGGGGCGGAAACGGAAGGGAGGCCGGCGGGGGACGCGGTCGCTCGACTCCGTCCAGGCCGATCAACCTCTTCTGCCGACCGCGCGTATGACGCTGGCATGTCGCACTCCGCGTGGAAGACTCGCATCCTGCTTTCTGTCGCTCTCGCCGTCTCGGGGTGTCGGGCGACGCGACCCGAACCAGCGGCTTCCCTGGTCGACTCGTGGATCGAGAAGGCCACGGTGGCGAGGGGAGGGAAGGAGGCCATCGAGCACGTTCGTTCGCTGCGGTATCACCTGACCGTGACGGAGCCTTCGTTCACGGTGGATGGGGTGTACGAAGTCGATCGGGAGGGACGGATGCGGATCGACATTCTCCGGGACGGCAAGCGCGTCTTCACCGAGGCCTTCGACGGCCGGGCGGGGTGGCAGCAGGGGGAGAACGAGGCGCACGGGAGCGAGGCGTCTCCGGAGGGGAGCGCCGCCCTGTGGCACGGGACGCAAAGCCCGGACAAGCTGTTCGGGCTGCACGAGCTGACGCGGCGCGGCCACCGGGTGGAAGCCGCCGGCTTCGAGGATGTGGAGGGGACGCGCTACGCTCGGCTGAAGGTCACGCTGAGCGACGGCTGGGAGACGATGTACTACCTCGACCCGGTCACCTGGCTGGTGGCGCGCACGCGCGACCACAAGGCGCTCCACGTCGATCTCGATCCGTCGAAGCGGCCGCTCGAGGAGACGCTGCTCGACGTGCGTCCGGTGGCAGGCGTGATGCGGAGCTTCCGCGCCGTGTCACGCGATCTCTCTTCGGGCGCGGTCGTGCAGACGACGACCATCACGGGCATCGACGTCAACCCGCCGATCGACCCGGAGCGCTTCCGGCGGCCGCGGCGCGCGCCCGGGGGGCGGCGTCGATCGCCAGGATCACGTCGAGGATCGTCTCGGCGGCGCCGCTGAAGAAGTCGCGGTCGATGCCCTCGAAGGTGTCTCCGGGCTCGTGGTAGCCGGGGTGATCCTCGACGCCGAAATAGAGGTAGGGGAGGCCCCGCTCGAAGAACGGGGCGTGGTCCGAGCCGGTTCGCCAGTCGTCCACGAGGCCGGTCAGGTAGATCGACCGGTCGTGCCCGGCGTGCAGCGCCACGGCGCTCTGCGCCGCGGCCCTTTCGAGAAGCGGCAGGTACGCCGGGTTCTCGCGCGTCCCGGTGACGAACAGGCGCTTCGCGGCGCTTCGTCCCACCATGTCCATGTTGACGTTCACCACCATCCGGTCGAGGGGCAAGGGAGGCGCCTGCGCGAAGGCCTCCGAGCCGCGGCACCCCTCCTCCTCGGCGTCGAAGGCGGCGAAAAGGACGGAGTGCTCCGGCGGGTGGGCCGCGAACCAGGCGGCGAACCCGAGGAGCGCCGCGACCCCGCTG
>DASYQE010000039.1:0-11691 GCA_036005805.1 Candidatus Polarisedimenticolia bacterium
CGGCTAGGATTTCATCAGGGCGTTGGTGAGCAGGAGCCCCCAGACCGAGCGACACACCTGGAAATCCCCCATCTGCGACGCCTCGCACATCTCCCCCAGGGAGGTCGGCGTCCGGCACATGGTCAGAAGGGCCCGCTCCCCGGGAAACAGGGGCAGGGCCGCGGCGACGGCCTCGGCCTCGTTCGTGGCCAGGTACTCGGCGTTGAGCCCGCCGACCTGCTCGTAGACGCGCGACCAGGAGGAGAGCTTCCGGACCCCTTCGAAGGCGGCGGTTCCCGCCGGCAGCTCGAGGCGGATGGTCTCGGCCGCGACCGGCCCCGGCTCGAACGACCACTGGCCGGACGTCCGTTCGATCATGTTGAAGAGGATCCCGCGCACCTGCGCCCGGACCCATTTCTCCACGTCTGCGGGCTCGACCATCTTCATCCGGACCAGCACTTCCCCGAGACGATCGCGGGTGGCGAGGGCGATTTCGAGGGCGCGCAGGAGCTCCTGGAGCTTGATGACACCGGCCTTGATCAGGACCTGGTTGAAGCGATCGTCCCGGTCGGTCGAAGCGGCGAACTGGATGCGGCCGTCCTGGAGCTGGGCCGTGCGCCGCACGGGGCCGGTGACCGTGACGAGAGTGCCCGTGGCCCGCCTCGCCTGGAGATCGGCGAGGACGATCGGCAGGGTGGCGCTCTGGATCTCTCCCCGGAGAGCGCCGTCGGATGGGTCCGGTGTCCGGGCGGGAACGCTCATGGTCCTGCACAACTTAGGTCCCGGCGCAGGGCCGGGCAACACCGCAGATCTGCTTACTGCAGCGACTGGAGGGCGCGGGACGCGGCCGCCGCGGCCGACGGGCCGTCGGGCGACTCGAGGGTGCTGCCGGCGGCCCTGGACGCCGCCTGCCACGCCGCCCGCGCGCCGTCGGCGTCGCCGCGGCGCTGCGCGCACAGGCCGCGGTAGTAATCGACGGTGCCGGCGGAAATGCCGCTCCCCGGGGGAAGCGAGGCGCGCTGCAGCCCTTCGGCCAGGGCCTTGTCGTAGGCCCGGAAGTGCATGAGCGCGAGCCCGGTGTTGAGCGCCGCGACGCCGCGCGCCGTCTCGTCCGCCGCCGCCCGCGTGCGCAGCCGGTACTCGGCCAGGGCGCGGTTGTACAGGAGCGACGGATCGGTGAGCGACAGGAGCGCCGGCGCCTCGGCCGGCGTGATGCGGGTCGTGCGCGCGCCCTCGGACGACTGCAGCGCCAGGACCACCGCCGAGCGGACACCTCCCGCGCGGGCGCTTTCCGACTCGAGGGTGGCGAGGGCCTCGCGCGTCGTCGTCACCTTCCGGCTGCCGACGCCGGTGAGCCGATCGCCGACCCGGACCCCCGCCTTGGCGGCCGGGCTGCCGGCGAGCACGCGCGCCACCACCGGACCACCGGGCGGAAGCGTCGTGTCGGCGAGGCCGAGCCCCCACAACGTGGCGTCCTCCGCCGGGGCGCTGTCGAGCCGGGCCACGAAGTCCGCGACCCCTTCGGGCTTGTCGAGCCGCAGGCGGACGATGTCGGCGGTGGTGTGGAGCGGCGAGTACAGGCCCAGCGTCCAGGCGTGCTCCGGATCGTCGGAGAGCGTCAGCCCGGCGAGCACCAGGTCCGCGCCCGCGCGGTCGGCCGCATCCTTCAGGATGTCCGGAGGCAGGAGCGTGCCGCCGCGCGCCGCGCGCGGGTCGGCGATCATCCAGCGGACCACCGCGTCGCGGATCGACTGCTGCACCGACGGGACGCGCGCCACGTTGAGGGTCTTGAGTCCACGGCCGAGAGCGTCGAGCAGCGCTTTGTCCTCGTCGCTCCAGACCGCCCGGCCCCACTCGTCCAGCCGGAACGTGCCGACGTAGAGCAGCGTCGGCCGCAGCCGCACGTCGAGGGTGTTGACCTGGCCGGTCGTGAGGCGCACGCGCTCGCTCCAGCGGCCGACGCCGTCGCGCAGGACGGTGATCTCCCGGTCGCCGCCGCACAGCGAGGCGAGGGTCAGCGGGGTCGTCCCCTGCTTCTGGCCGTCCACCTGCACCTCCGCGCCGGACGGCACCGAGGTGATCTGCAGGCGGGTGCGCGACTCCTTGAGCACGACGGGCGCGAAGCGCAGCGGCCGATTCTCCTCGTCGAGATCGACCCGCACCACCACCGACTGGCTCTCGTAGCAGTCGCGGTCGAAGCGGACCTTGTGCTCGCCCGGCCTCACCAGCGGAACCTGCAACGGGCCGGAGGCCTGCTTCGCATCGAAGCCGTAGGTCGCCGCCAGTCCCTCGACCTCCGGCGTCGCCGGGCCGGCCGTCGTCCCGGCCGCCGTGTCGTCCACGGTCACGGTGACGCCGGTCGGGACGGTGATGAACTCCAGGGCCCGCTTGTTGGCGCGCAGGCGGACATTCCGGTCGAGACGCGTGCCCCCGGCCGCGGTGATGGTCTCGATGTGCGGCTCGTAGCCGTCCATCTCGATGCGCAGCTCGTGGGTTCCCGACAGGACGCCGATCCCCTCCGGGCTCGATTCGACCGGGTCGCCGTCGATGCGCACCCGGGCGCGCGGCGGATCCACCTTGAGATCGAGGATGCCGACGGTCCGGGTGCGGACGCGGTCGAACAGGTCCACCACCTTCGGCGACAGCGTCTGCCGGTCGATGGCGTAGGAGGGATCGACGCGCAGGAGCGCCGCGAAGTCGGCCTCGGCGGCGGCCGCGTTGCCGAGGTTGTACTGGGCCCGGGCGCGCAGGTCGTAGGCGGCGGCCAGCAGGCGCGACTCCTCGAAGCCCAGGTCGGACGGGCGCGTCTTCGCGCGCGGATCGATCACCGCCCCCAGCTCTTTCACCGCGCTCTGGAAATCGAGCTCGTCGAGCCGCTCGCGCGCCCGGTCATAGGCGGCGCGCATCGCGGTCAGCTCCTTGGTCAGGTCCTCTTCCTCCTGCGCCGCCACCGGCGCCAGGAACGCCGGCGCCGCGACGATCGCCAAGGCGACGGCCAGGCCGAGCAGGAACGCGCGGCGGAACTCCATTGCGGGCGTCTTCATTTGAGGCGCACCACGGCCCCCGACTTGCGGCCGGCGAGGTACAGGCGTCCCTGCGCGTCCACTTCGAGCGCGGTGATCGTCCCGGTGCGGTCGGTCACCAGGCGCGACGGTTTCACCACGGCGAGGCGCTTCCCCTGCGCGTCGCCGACGAAGATCCAGCCGGTGCCGCCGTCGAGGACGAACAGGTCGCCGAGACCGTCCACCGCCAGCGCCGCCGGGTCCGCGGCCCCGAGCGGAGTCAGGTCGATGCGCTTCACCTCGCGGCCCTGCGCCAGCACCACCACCGAGCGCGCCCGCGCGTCGAGCGCGTAGACGCCGCCCTCGTCCCCCGCGGCGATGTCCACGAAACGGCCGTCGCGTCCGGCGGGCGGACGCACCGCCCCGACCAGCCGGCGGGCGCGGTCGTAGATGAGCACGGCGTTCTCGCGCCGGTCCACCATGTGCACGATCCCGAGCGCGTCGACCGCGATCGGCCCGAAGTCACCGGGAGTGTGTCCATCGGCGTCGCGCAGGTCGGTGCCGCTCCAGTTGCGCGTGTTGACCGCGATCTGCTCGCGGCCGGAGATGAACACCGCCAGCCCTTCGGCCGCGGCGACGTGATCGGGTCCCGGATGATCGATGCGCTCCTGGATGCGGCCGCGGGCGTCCAGGCGGAAGACCGCCGGGGTCTTCGGCGACGCCGCGACGATGAGCCCCTGCGCATCGATGCTGAGGTCGCTGATGCCGCGAATCGGCTGGGCGTCCACGCCTCCGGCCGCGGGGCCGGCGCCGTAATCGGGATCCGGGCGGTACAGCGGCGTCCCCTCGCTCGAGGGCGCCTCGGAGGAAACCGGCGCGCCTTCGCGGCCTCCCCCGGCCGCGGCGACCGCCGGCTGCAGGCGCATGCGGTGCAGGAGCGTGAGTCGGTCGAGCGCCTGGGCGGCGAAGCGCGACTCGGGCGCCCGCTGGCGCAGCCGCTGCAGCATCAGCATCGCCTCCGGCGCGTCGTCCAGGAGCGACAGCGCCACGCCCTGGCGGTAGAGCGCCTCGGCGGCGAGCGGGCTCTCGGGATGCTCCTCGAGCATGCGGGCGAACATCTCGGAGGCGCGGGCCGCCCGGCCGCGCAGCAGATCGCACATGCCCGATCCGAAGAGGGCGTCGTCGGCCGCTTCGCTGTCCGCATAGATCTGCGCCGCGGTGGCGAAGCGCCCGCAGGCCTCGTCGAGGTTCAGGCGCGGGCCCGCCGGCTCGAACCCGAGGTAGCCCAGGCGCACGAGGGCGATCGGCGCCTCGCGCGAGGCGCGGTATTTCTGCGCCACCGTCTTGAGCAGATCGGTCGCCTGCTGCACCGACTGCGGCGAGGCGGACCCCATCTGCCCCCAGCCGGTCACGGGGACGAGCAGCTCGGCGGTCTTGAGCAGCGCCGCCGGGGCGAACGGGCTGTCGGGGAACTCCGTGGACACCCGCTTCAGGATGCGTCCCGCCTCGTCGCGGCGGCCGGAGCGCGCCGCCTCCATGCCCTGCGCGAAGAGACGCGCGTCGAGCGGCCGATCGTCGTCCTGGCTGCGGTCGGGCGCGGCGGCTGCCGCGCCCGTCACGAGGAACAGCGCCGCGAGGAGCACCGCACCGCGCCGCCCGGGCACGGGACGCATCCGGGCTGCATCACGTCGCATCACGACTTCCGTCGGCATCAGAATTTCACCACGACGCGCTCGCTGCGGTCGGCGCGGATCGACACGCGTCGATCCTGCGTGGCGCCGTTGGGGACGAAGACCACCTTGATCGCGTGGTCGCCGGCGGCGATCGGCAGGTCGAGGATCGGCGTCACGTCCACGTAGGCGCCGTCCACGTAGACCCTGCAGTTGCTCGGCTGCGCCTGCACGGTCAAAGAGCCGAGCCCGGGGAAAACCGCGGCGGGGCGGATGGTCTCGCCCCCCTTCACGACCACCGGGATCGACGTCTTCGCGAAGACCTTGTCGTTGCGGACCACCAGCGTGTAGTTCCCTTCCTCGAGGGTCACGGGCTCGCTCGTGCTCCCGACGCGCGTCGTTCCCAGGAACACCTCGCCGGTCCAGCCCTTCGGGCGCGGCAGCGTCACCGTCCCCCGCGGGATGGGAGCGAGCGCGACCGCCTTGAGCGCCTCCGCGACCTCGTCCCCATCTTGCCCCGCCGGGAAGGTTTTCGTCCACCGCCTGTGCCCGTCGAGGCGCAGCTCGACGGTGCGCTCCTGGCAGGCGTCCAGCTCGATCTCGACCGGGGTGACCTTGCCGGTGTCCCGGCCGTCGAGGCGCAGGCGCGCGCCTGGGGGCTCGGAGCCGATGGCCACCACCTGGCGTCGTTCCCGCATCTCGAGGACGAGCGGTCCCGGGAGGGACGCGAGGTCGGCGGCGCTTTTCTCGGTGATGCCTTCGAGACAGCCGGAGCGGGCGCGGATGGCATGCGTCTGCGGATCCGAGAGGGCCAGCACGACCTTTCGGTCCTGCACGCGGATGTCGTCGAGGAAGACGCTGCCGCCCGCGGGCTTCGTCTGCACGTCGACGCTGATGCGGGCGGCGCCGGACGGCGGCGCCTCCGCGGCCGGGCCCGCGGGAAGCGCGCTTCCGACCCCGGCGGCCTGCGCCGGTCCGGACGCCGGAAGACTGACGTTTCCGGGGCCGGGCCGCCCGAAGCGCCGGTCGCCGCGGTTGGCCCAGCGCGGGAAGACCGCCAGTCCGAGCAGCACCATGAAGACCAGCGCGCCAATCTTGATCGGATGGTGCGCCAGGAAGGTCGGCTGCGGACGCCGTGCGGAGACAGGTCCTCGCGACAGGCGCGCCGTCGCGTTCCCCGGCCGGCGGGCCGAGCCCATCGTCGGCGGTCCCGGGCGGGACGACGGCGGCAGGGTCGGAGCCGGACGTCCTCCCGGAGGACGCGACGGCAGCGGGAACGGCCGCGCCAGGGTTTCCGCCGGCAGATCGGAGAAGGCCTTGCGCAGGTCGGCGACCAGCGCCGCACCCGTCGGATAGCGGCGCGCCGGGTCCTTGGCGAGCGCCTTCTCGAGCACGGCGTGCACCGCCGGAGGCAGCGCCGGGTTGTGGGCGGTGGCCGGGCGCGGGTCCTCGTAGAGCACCCGGTAGATGATGGTCGAGATCGAGTCGGCCTCGAACGGCCGCACCCCGGTCAGCAGCTCGTACAGCACCACGCCGAGCGAGAAGAGATCGCTCCGGCCGTCGAGGTCCTTCCCCTGGATCTGCTCCGGCGACATGTAGGACGGCGTGCCGAGGAGCACCCCCGACTGCGTCAGGCCGGCGCTCGGGTTCTTCGCCAGGCCGAAATCGGTCACCTTGAGGGTCCCGTCCTCCTGCACCATGAGGTTGGCCGGCTTGATGTCGCGGTGGATGACTTTCGCCTGGTGGGCGTAGTCGAGGGCGCCCGCGGCCTGGGTCATCAGCTCGAGGAGCCGCGCCGGCGGCAGCAGCGAGTCGGCGCGCGCGTAGCGCTCGAGGGTCATGCCGTCGATGTACTCCATGGCGATGAACGACAGCCCGGCGTCCTCGCCGACGTCGAAGATGGTGACGATGTGGGGGTGCAGGAGGCGGCCGGCCGCCTGCGCCTCGCGCACGAAGCGCTGGCTGGTCTCGCGCGCCTCGTCTTCCGAGATCGCGGGGGACGTGGTCAGGGTCTTGAGGGCGACCTGCCGGTCGATCTTCGGATCGTGCGCCAGGAGCACCTGCCCCATGGCGCCGCGTCCGATCTCCCGGACGATCTCGAAGCGCCCCAGCTTCTTCGGGATCACTCGGCCCCCTCGACGGTCAGACGTGCGTGTCCGGATCGATGCGCGGCGTGAACGAGAGCAGCGGCAGGCGCTCCTCCCGCCCGCTGCGCGGATCGCGGAAACGGATGCCGCCCTGCACCCGGTCGTCGGCGTCGTACAGGGCGAGCGCCGCGCGGTTCAAGCGCGTCGCCAGCGCCTGGCCGAGCAGGATCGCCTGCTGCGCCGCGCCGGCCACCACCACCGACAGGCCCACCGGCACGTGCACGCCCACCGGCCCGGTCTCGTCCCTCTCGGCGAGGGCCTTCTCCGCCTCGGCCTTCAAGGTGTCGAGCGCCTGGCTGAAAGCGATCTCGCCGTACTTCTTGCGGAACACGTCGAGGGCGCGCGGGTCCCAGCGAAGCATGACGATCTGCCCGCCCTCCATGACGCGCCGGCGGCGCTGCTGATCCATGTCGAGCGGCCCCGTGTCGTTCGGGTCGAACCGGCGCAGCAGGCGGCGGATGGTGTGCTCGAGGTCCTGGGTCTTGAACGGCTTGGTGATGTAGTCGTCCGCGCCGCAGTCCTTGCCCCAGAAGATGTCCTCCTGGCCCGAGCGCGCCGTCAGCAGGATCACCGGCGTCCGGCGTGTGCCGGGGTCGGACTTGACGCGCCGGCAGATCTGGAAGCCGTTCACCTTCGGCATCATCACGTCGGCGATGATCAGGTCGGGGTGCTCGGCCTGGATGCGCTCCATGGCCCGCTCGCCGTCCTCCGCGAGCACCACGGTGTAGCCGAGCGTCTCCAGGCTCATCTGCAGGATGTCGCGCACCGCCTGGGAGTCGTCCGCCACGAGGATGGTCCCGCTCATCGGCCGCGCTCCTTGCGGCGCGCGATGCCCTTGCGGCCGCTTTGGGGTCCGGTCCCGCCGTCGACATCGTCTCCGGGCAGGTCGTCGTCCGGTCCGGCCCCTTCCTCGAGTCCCCCCGCCACCAGCTCCTCGACGCCCACGCCGAGCAGCTCCGAAAGGTCGCGGCGTCCGCGGTACGGCACGGTCGCCGCGTCGATGATCTTCAGGAGCGCATCGGCCCCCTTCTGCATGAGACCCACCACCTTGATCTGCCCCTCCTGCAGCCCTCCGAGCCGCCCCGACTGCAGCAGCTCGACGGCGCCGCTGATGGATGTGAGCGGCGTGCGCAGGTCGTGGCCGAGCTGACGGATCACCTTGCCCTCGGCGCTGCCCGCTTCGGGAGGACCGGTCTCGGCGACGGTCACGGCGATACGGGCCGATTTCTGTTTTCCCGGGAGCGGCGCCGCCGTGATGACGAACAGGTGCGGGCGCTCGAGCGTCACCTCGACGAGCCGCACCGAGGGCCTTTGACCCTGGCGTGCGGCCCTGACGGCCGAAGCGATCCCGGCGAGGATGGGCTCGTCCCCTTCGGCCGGAGACGCGATGACCCGCGGCACCGGCTCGAGCGAGAGCGCCTCCCAGCCGGAGACCTCGATCACGCTCCCCCGTCCGTCGACGAGCAGGAACGCTGCCGTTCCCTTCGATTCACTCTCTTCCGGAGCCCGCGGCCCCGTGCTCTTCACCAGACGCAACCCCATTCCGATCGCCCTCCGGACGAATCCGTCATCAATATAGGAGCCGGAACCCAGAGAGCAAGGAAACCGCCGTCCATCCTCTTATTTAAGAGCCGCCCGGGAACGCGACTCTCCACAGAGAGGTGCCGCGGCCTCGCTCGTCCGCACCTCCCATCCGATGACGTTTTCGTCACTCGTGTCCGGGATGTGCACCGCCTCCGGAACGAGCGCGGTTTCCGGGTGAGAGAAAACGGGGACGCCCCCGCGTTCCCGTTTTCTCCGAGGCGGTGGCTAGGAAGAGTGGTTCAGGAGGAGGAGGAGCCGCGCAAAGCCGACGCGACGAAGCTGTCGTCGAGTGTGATGCCGTACCCGCCACCGGATCGCGCCATCGCACCGAGCCGCGAAGGAAGGGCATACGCGATGCGTCCCTGGCGCGTCTTCTTGTCGCGCCGCGCCACCCGCAGGATCGCTTCGGGCGTGTAACGCTTCGGGATCTCGGTCGGCAGGCCGAGCAGGGCGAGGAGGCGGGCGACGCGGCCCGCCAGCTCCGCGGAGGCCAGACCGGCGCGCGCGGCGAGGCGTGCCTCGGCGACGAGGCCGATGGCCACCGCTTCGCCGTGCGTCAGGCGGTAGCCGCTGAGGGTCTCGAGCGCGTGGCCGACGGTGTGGCCGTAGTTGAGGATGACGCGCCGGCCCGTCTCGCGCAGGTCCTCGCTGACGACGCGCGCCTTGAGGCGCACGCACGCCTCGACGAGACGCACCAGCAGGTCGAGGTCGAACCGCAGCACCCGGTCGGCGTGGCGCTCGAGCGTTTCGAACAACCCGGGGTCGGCGATGACGCCGCACTTGACCACCTCCGCCAGGCCGGAGCGCAGCTCGCGGTCGGGCAGGGTCTTGAGGTAGTCCACGTCGATGTAGACGGCCGCCGGCGGGTGGAAGGCGCCGATGAGGTTCTTCCCGGCCGGGTGGTTGATGGCGGTCTTGCCGCCGATGGAGGAGTCCACCATCCCGACGAGCGTGGTCGGGATCTGCACGTGCGGGATGCCGCGATGAAACGTCGCGGCGACGAAGCCGGCGAGATCCCCGACGACCCCGCCTCCGAGCGCCACCAGCGCCGTGCCGCGATCGGCGCCGAGGCGGATGAGCGTGTCTTCGATGCGATCGCGCACGCGCCGCGTCTTGTTGCGCTCCCCCGCCGGAATGACGACGGCGTCGGCGCGCAGACCGCGCCGCTTCAACGCGGCCAGGAGGCGCCGGCCGTGCTTCGGCCAGAGCACCCGATCGGTGACGACGACGTAGCGCGACGCGAGGGCGCGGCGCCGCAGGTCCACCGACAGCCGCGGGCCGAGCCCGCGGCCGATGCGCACGTCGTGCGTCTCGTCGACCTGGCGGCGCAGCCGGACCGGGACCCGGATCACGCGCGGGCGGTGCGGCTGCGGCGGCGAACGCGATCCATGGGAGGACTCGAACGGACGCCTAGTGCTTCCCGGTCCCGCTCTCGGAGAGGTTCTTCACGTAGTCGGCGACCAGCTGCCGGTGCCGGGCGTCGTCGAGGTCGGCGCGGATCAGCCGCTCGGCGGCGCCGATGGCGAGGTCGGCGACCTGGCCCCTGAGGGAATCGAACGCCTGCTTCTGCTCGAACTGGATCTGGCGCTTGCCCTGCTCGACGAGACCCTGGGCCTCCTGGCGCGCCTGCGCCAGGATCTCCGCCCGCAGGGTCTCGCTCTCCTTGCGCCCCTGCTCGAGGAGCGCCTGGGTCTCGCGGCGCGCCCCGGCGAGGATCTCCTGGTTCTTCCGGAGCGTCTCGTCCGCCTCGGCGCGCGCCCGCTCGGCCGCCTCGAGCGCGTCCTTGACCGTCTTCTCCCGCTCGTCGAGGAGCGCGAGCAGCGGCCCCCAGGCGAACTTCTTCAGCAGGACGAAGAGGATCGCGAAGGTGACGAGCGTCCAGATGATGGTTCCGAGTTCCGGCGTGACGAGCTGCGTGCCCATGACCTGGTTCCCCGCGGGTCGACCCCGATCCTATGCCTTGAGGGCCAGGAGGACGCAGACGACCAGCGCGAACAGCGTCGCGCCCTCGATGAGGGCGGCGGCGATGATCATCGTCGTGCGGATTTCGCCGAGGACCTGGGGCTGCCGGGCGCTTCCCTCCATCGCCGCGGCCGCGAGCCTGCCGATGCCGGCGCCGACCCCGATGATCGCCAGCCCCGCGCCGATCCCCGCCCCCAGATGCGCCAGTGAATTGCCGAATTCCATGCCCCACCCCTCCTTCGTTCGTGAACGGTCCGGAGATCGCCCGGCCGGCGCCTCAGTGCGCCGGATGGGCCGACATCCCGATGAACAACGCCGTCAACATCGTGAAGATGTACGCCTGCAGGAACGCGACGAGCAGCTCGATGCCGTTGATGAAGATCGCGAACGGCACCGAGACGAAGACCCCGAACAGGACGCTCTTGAGCAGGAAGATGATGCTGAAGAGCGACAGGATGATGACGTGACCCGCCGTCATGTTGGCGAACAGGCGGACGCACAGGGCGAACGGCTTCGTGAAGATGCCGAGCAGCTCGACCGGGATCATGATCGGCAGCAGCCAGGCCGGCAGGCCGGGCGGGATGAGGTTCTTCGCATGCCCCGCGATGCCGTACTCGCGGATACCCGCCGCCTGGGTCATGACGAACGCCAAAAGCGCCAGGCCCGCGGTCACCGAGATGTTGCTCGTGGCGGTCGCCGCGTACGGCAGGAGGCCCAGGTAGTTGCAGGTCATGATGAAGAAGAAGATCGTCAGCAGGAACGGCACGTAGCGATCGGCGTGGTGA
This sequence comes from Candidatus Polarisedimenticolia bacterium, assembly GCA_036005805.1. Taxonomy (GTDB): domain Bacteria; phylum Acidobacteriota; class Polarisedimenticolia; order Gp22-AA2; family Gp22-AA2; genus DASRAU01. Next base: position 11,130 of record DASYQE010000039.1, read on the forward strand.
CCGATGCTCTTGCGCGCCAGCTCGTCCCGCACGAAGACCACGATCAGCTCCACCAGGCTCTGCACGCGACCCGGCACCCGGGCGCGGCGGCGCGCCGCCAGGCCGGCGACCAGCAGAACAATGATCGCGGCGATCCACATCATGACGACGTGCCGCGTGATCGGAAGCGCGAAGGTCCCGAAGTGGAGCGTCGGCAGCTGGACGTGCCCGACGAAGGGCACCTCGAGCGTGTGCTGGTCGAGGACGTGCTCCGCCAAAAGCGCGTTGGGGTTGAAGGCCCCAACGCCTTCCGCCTCGGCCGCGTGGCCTGCCTGCTGAGCCGCCTCTTCGGTCACGACACCTCTTCCTTCGCACCCGGGCCCCTCAGCCCGTGAAGGGCGAACCGGACCTCGAGCATCATGAGCAGGACGTGGAACCCCAGGAGCGACCCGGCCGTCCACAGCGGGTCGATCCGCGTCAGAAGTGCGACGTAGATTAGGGTTGCGCCATATACCACGAGGCGGCCCAGGATGCCAAGTCCCACGAGGAGCAGGAAGGACTGCGGACGGCGGCTCCCCCGCTC
>DASYQE010000040.1:0-7677 GCA_036005805.1 Candidatus Polarisedimenticolia bacterium
GAGCGGCGGCTGGACCGGCAACTACTCGCGAGGCCGGCTCATACTCCAGGGCGAGCCTATGCCGATGAGCGACAACAGTGACCTGTGGTTCCGTGCAGGAGCCATTCGCCGGGACCGCCAGGCCCAAAGCAAATAGGCAGCAGGCTGGAGGCACGGTGCGCCAGGGCTCTTACACCCGCTGCTGCTCCTGCCCTGTGGACTCGGGAGGGGGAGGGGTGGCTCCCCGGATGACACCAACGAGCTGCAGCAGAACCCAAGGTCGTGGCTCTCCGCCCCGCTGGAGAGCACTGCGGAGGAACTGATGTCTCCCTCTACGGGCACGAATTCGGTGAAGCGTTAATCCCGCTGTCGCGCGAGCCCACCTGCGAGGAACTGCCCGAGTCGTAGGTCCCGTTTCCGCCGCAGTTGATTCCTCGCACAAGATAAAAGGACCCCCCTCCCGCAGGAGGCGTGTCCGTGGCCGCCATCGACGTAGCGGTTGAATCGTTGGCCAGGCAAGCCCGGATCGCCGTCGTGAAATCACCGCCCGATCCGAGCAGCGACTGCAGGTCACCGCGCAATACATCGTACCCTGTGGTGTTGGAGACCGTGCTCCATGACATCGAAGCGTCGGTTCCGACTTGCGACACCGTCAGATTGGGAACCCCGGTGGGCGCCGGCGCGTCATCAACGATTCCGTTGCAGTCGTCATCTATGCCGTTGCACACCTCGGATGTGGGCGCGCCCGGAGTACACGTCTGGGCCACACCGCCCACGCAGTTCTGGACCGTACGCTGGCAGGCGCCGACCCCGCATGTGGTTAGGCCCAGTCCCTCGTCGATCTGGCCGTCGCAGTTGTCGTCGATGCCGTTGCAGAGATCCGTCGCACCCGGATGGATGGCCGGATTCCCGTCGTCGCAGTCGCCATCGCACTCGGAGAACCCGTCGCCGTCGTTGTCGGTTTCGCCCAGGAGGTAGCGACCGCCGGTATGGGCATAGGGCATTCCCTCGGTGCCACCCCACACGATCATGAAGTTCCCGGTCCAGACGGCCGTGTGCTCCCAGCGCTGCGTCGGCGCGCGCACCGTCGAGAGCGTCATCCAGGTATTCGACATCGGGTCGAAGCGCCCGCCGTCGTTGCGCGCGTACCCATTACCGCCCCAGATCACCATGGCGCTTCCGGTCCACACGGCGGTGTGCTCGGAGCGACCCGCGGGTGCGCCCGACAGCGTCGTGTCCTGCCAGGTATCGCCGACGGGGTCGTAGATGCCGCCCGAGTTGAAGTAGTAGGGGGGGGCGGTGCCTCGGTATCCGCCCCAGATCACCATGCGGGAGCCGGTCCAGATGGCCGTGTGCGATAGGACGGCCATCGGAGCGCCCACGACCGAGGTGGGCATCCAGGTGTCGCTCACCGGGTCGTAGCGTCCGCCCGTGTTGCTGTAGGAGGAGCCGTTCCACTCGTGACCGCCCCAGATCACCATGCGGGAGCCGGTCCAGATGGCCGTGTGCCATGAGCGATCCAGCGGAGCGCCCACGACCGAGGTGGGCATCCAGGTGTCGCTCGCCGGGTTGTAGCGTCCGCCCGCCACGCCGGCCCCTCCTCCCCAAACGATCATGAGGCTCCCCGTCCAGACCGCCGTGTGCGTCCCGCGCGCCGAGGGTGCGCCCGACTGGGAAGTTGGTGTCCAGGTGTCGCTCGCCGGATCGTACCGCGCACCCGTGCCAATTCGCGCCGAGCCGTTGACCCCTCCCCACACGATCATGCGGCTGCCGGTCCAGACGGCGCTGTGCAAATGGCGGGGCGAAGGCGCGTTCACGGACGAGGTGGGAGTCCAAGCGTCGATCGCGGGATCGTAGCGAGAGCCGCGGTTCATGTCGGAGGAGCCGTCGTACCCTCCCCAGACCACCATGTGAGTGCCTGTCCAGACCGCGGTGTGCTGGTAGGACACCGGAGGCGCGCCGACGGGCGAGACCGACATCGGCGTCCAGGTGTCGCTGGCTGGGTCGTAGCGTCCTCCCGGCTTCAGGTCCGTGCCAGCGTCGCTCGCTCCTCCCCACACGATCATCAGGCCGCCGGTCCAGACGGCAGTGTGTCGACGGCGTGGGGTCGGCGCGCCGGCGGCCGACGTGGGCGTCCACGTGTCGCTCACCGAGTCGTAGCGCCCCCCACTCTGCAGTGCCTGCTCCCCGTCGTATCCTCCCCAGAGGACCATGGCGCTGCCGGTCCAGACGAGCGAGAACTCGCTGCGAGGATCCGGCATGCCCACCGTCGACACCGGCGTCCAGGCGTCGGTCGCCGGATCGTACCGCGCACCGGGAACGTTGAAGCGGTCCCCCCAGACGACCATGAGACTGCCGGTCCAGACGGCCTTCGGGTTTTGGGAGAGACTCGGGTGCGCCTATAGTCGACGTGGCCGTCCAGGTATCGTGCACCGGATCGTATCGTCCACCCGTGGATGGGTGCGAACCGTCATACCCGCCCCAGATCACCATGGCGCTTCCGGTCCACACGACGGTGTGCTGGTAGCGACCCGTGGGTGCGCCGGACAGCGTCGTGTCCTGCCAGGTATCGCCGACGGGGTCGTAGCGCCCGCCCGTGGCGAGGAGGTTGGAGGCATTACCCATGCCTCCCCAGACGATCATCCGGCTTCCGGTCCAGACCGCCGTGTGCTGGGAACGCGCCGAGGGGGCGTTCAAATTCGAGATGGGAGTCCAGGTGTCGCTGGCCGGGTCGTAGCGCCCGCCCGTGGCGGAGCTTGTGTTGGTGGCAACAAGGCCTCCCCAGACGAGCATCGCGCTCCCCGTCCAGACCGCGGTGTGGCTGGATCGCGGCGACGGTGCGCCCACGGTCGTCACGGGCGACCAGGCATCGCTGGCCGGGTCGTAGCGCCATCCCCCTTGGAGGCCGGAGGAGGAGCTACCTCCCCAGATCACCATCAGTGAGCCGGTCCACACGGCCGTGTGGTTCTGCAAGGGCGGCGGAGCGTCGTCCAGGGAGCCATTGTCCCAGGTGCAGTCGCTCGCGGACGTGCTCCCGGTCATTGTCCCCGAGCCGGGCGCAACGGGGAGCGCGGAGCGCGCCGCGGCGACCGTACGGACCGAAGACGCGTCGAGATCCGGCGCGACGCGCCCCCACCACTCGTCATATGTCGCCGCGCTTTCGTGGAATCGCCGATCGAAGTCGTGGAAGCTCCTCGCGAGCCGATCGGCGAGGGAAGCCCTCGCGAGGCATTCCTGGACGAGAACCGGATCGTCCCCCAGCGCCGCGAACAGCTCCCGGAGCCTCTCCGGCATGCGCGAGCCGCGGGCCATGCGCTCGAGCTCGCTCTCGAGCATCGCGCCGGTCACGGGCGTGTGCCAGAAGCGCTCGAGCGCGGCCGACTGCTTCAGGTACGTCTCGACCTTCCGTTCCCAGACCTGCCGCGGGACCGCTTCCTCGAACGGCTGCGTCGCGCCGAGCTGGTGTGAGTAGTAAACGCGCTCGATGGCTTCCTGGGCCTTGACCCGGTCCTCGAAGGTCAGGTCGCGAGCAAACAGGATCGAAGGAGATAGAAGTACCGCACCGAGAATGACGAGCACGGAGAGAGATTGCGTGTGCTTCATGAAATCCCTCCGCTCCTGCGAGGTGCAGCCCTCGCGCGAAGCGCATAGCTGCTTTCCGGCTGGTCTTGATCCGGTCCTATCCCCAACTCAATGCGCCGTTTCGGCTTGCCCGTCAAGAGGTATCAGCAGGAGAGAGGCCTTCGGGTTCCGTACCACTCCGGGACAGTCCGTCCAGGACCTCTGGGGTTGACAGGTCGAGAGACTACCCGGAGCGGAGACGAGAGGCGGACACAACTGGCTCGGTGTCCAGAAGAACGAGAGCCCCGACCGCTCACGCGATCGAGGCTCCCACGGGCTCTTCGGACCTCGATTCGGATCGGAAACCGCCAGATTTTCCTTGAGCATCCGAGGGTGCCGAGCGGCGATCTGCAGGAGGGCGAGCGCGGCCTTCGGGACCCCGGCGACCCTGCTCCCGTTTGCGCAAACGGCGGCAGCGAGTTCGAAGAGACTGCGCTTTGGGAGATGGCTCCTCAGGTAGGACTCGAACCTACAACCCTGCGGTTAACAGCCGCATGCTCTACCATTGAGCTACTGAGGACCACTGGGTTCTGGCTGGCCGGGGAATAGTACGGAACGGCCCGCCCCCGGTCAAGCGTTGTGGCTCAGGGAAGCACTGCTGTCGGGAGTTTGACGCCTACAGGCCGAACTCGCTCTTCCGGAAGAGGGGCTGGAAGCGCCAGCGGGTCAAGGCCTGCGCCCCCCCCTGCTCCCGATCCACGACCGCCACGACCGCCGCGATGTCGAGGCCGGCCGCTTCGATCTTCTCGATGGCTTCGAGGGTCGATTTCGCGGTCGTCACCACGTCCTCGAAGACGACGACGCGGGCGCCCCGCGGGATGTCGTTCTCGATGAGGCGCTCGGTGCCGTGGTCCTTGCTCGCCTTGCGGACGAGGAAGGCCCGGACGGGGTGGCCGCCGCCCGCTTCGTGCCGCTCCCAGGAGCGGCCGGCGACGTGGCCGACGACCGGGTCGGCGCCGATGGTCGGCCCGCCGATGGCGTCGATGCGCTTCCCGTCCTCCCGTTCGAGCCGGTCGATCCCCTGGAGGAGCAGGGTCCCCAGCAGGTGCAGGCCCTCCGGGTCGAGGGTGGCCCGCTTGCAGTCGAAGTAAACGCTGGACTTCTGCCCCGAGGCGAGGGTGAATTCCCCCCGCAGGATGCACTTCGCTTCGATGAGGGCCTTTAGCCTGGAACGGGGGTCCACCGGTCCGTCCTCCTTCTTTCGGGGTCGGGCCCCGGAATCACCCGTATAATAATGTTGCGTTCAAGCTGATGTCATCCGAACCCGACCGGCCCGATTCCCGCACCGCCTCGATGGACGACTTCCCCCGCACCCGGATCCTGCCGCTCGACGAAGCGCCAGGCCGCCGGCCGGTGTCCCTCAGCGCGTCGCTCATGGCGAAGCTGCTGCGGCTGACCCCGGGGCACGGGCCGCGTCCGATGGGGCAGGTGAAGCGCGACCCGCTCGACGCGCCGCGCTGGGCGCTGACGCTCGGCATCCTCCTCTTCCTGATCGTCTTCCTGGCGCTCGTGATCCTGCTCCTGACCGCCGCGCCCTCGGAAGCCGGGGACGGCGTCAACTTCGACAAGCCGACGAAGGACTGGTACCAGGGGCCGGTCCGCTACATCATCACCAAGGTCGAGATCAAAGCGTACAAGGCGCTCGAGACCGACGCCGAGCGCGCCACCTTCATCGACTGGTTCTGGCAGCGGCGCGACATCGAGCCCTCCACGCCACAGAACGAGTTCCGCGACCGCTTCGAGTCGCGCACGCTCGAGGCGCAGCGCAAGTTCATCTACACCACCACCCCGGGCTGGAAGACCGACATGGGGAAGATCTACATCATCGTGGGACCGCCGGACGAGATCAACAGCGACCTCGTCGCCCAGACCCACCGCGGCGTCATCACCTGGGTCTACCGGCGGCCGCCGTTCCCGGACATGCCGCCCAACACCGTGATCGGCTTCGCGCGCGATGTCAGCGGCGAATTCCACCTGAGCGTCAACCCGACCATCGACTCGGACGTGGCGCGCGGCCTCAAGTTCGCCAGGACGATGATCACCGCCGACCAGACGATGATCATCCAGGGGCAGACGGACCCGGCGCTGCTCGCCGCCGGGGCGACGCTGTCGCAGACGCAGATCGAGACCAGCATGATGTACGGGCGCATGCAGCAGCTGCCGCCGCGCGAGGAGGAGCTGGTCCGTGGCTTCGTGTCGTCGCGCGAGACGTACGGCTCGACCATCCCGATGGAGATGCGCTTCGACTACTTCCGGCCCCTGGGGACCGACGCCGCGGGACTGACCTACACGGCCGTGACCGTCGGCATCCGCAGCACCTCGGTGCAGTACCGCGGCAAGGAGGGGCAGGAGCGTCCGGACGTGGGCGTCTTCGGAAAGCTCCTGAACAAGGAGCACCCGGAGGAGAGCTATCCCCTTTCGAGCGAGAGCGGGTTCGCCGACAGCCCCGAGAACAACCGGATCGAGCTGGGAGACCAGCTCGTCTTCCAGGCGGTCGGCACCTTCAAGCCCGGGCACTACCGCGCCATCCTCGGCGTCGAGGACCGGGTCAGCAACAAGGTCTCCTCGGTCCTGAAGGACATCGACATCCCCGACCTGTCGGGTGACGGGCTCAAGCTGTCGTCGGTGACGGTGGCCGGGGCCATGGATCCGACCGACTACGTGCCGTCGACGGCCAAGGCGTTCCAGATGGGGAAATTCAAGATCATCGCCCGCCCCGACGCGGCCTTCGACAAGAAGGACGAGCTGGACCTCTACTTCCAGGTCTACGGCCCCGCGCACGACGAGGCCACGGGCAAGCCGAAGATGGACATCCTCTACACCTTCCGCAAGCGCCAGGAGGACGGCACCTACTCGGACGTCGGAACCTACAAGGTCGCCGACAGCCCGGCGCAGGTGCAGGGGTACGCGGTGCCGCTGGAGAAGTGGCCCGAGGGGACCTACGCCATCACCGTCATCGTGCTCGACAAAGTCGCGAAGACGCAGGCGCAGGCGGACGCGGTCTTCACCATCCACAAGTGAAGCGTTCCCCTTCCGGGGACGCGAGCCACTCCGCCAGCCGCGCGAAGGCGGCGCCGCGGTGCGACACGGCGTGCTTGCGCTCGTCGCTCACCTCCGCGAACGTCGCGCCGTACGGCTCGAAGAAAAACAGCGGGTCGTAGCCGAAGCCCCCCTCACCGCGAGGCTCTTCGAGCAACCGGCCGCGCACCTCGCCGCGGAAATCGCGCGCCTCGCCGTCGGGCCGCGCCACCACCGCCACCGCCACGTAGCGGGCCCCGCGCTCCGGCTCGGGAACCTCGCGAAGCGCCGCGAGGAGCGCCCGGTTGCGGCCTTCGTCGTCGAGCCCCGGCCCGCCGTAGCGGGCCGACAGGGGACCCGGGGCGCCGCCGAGCGCCGCCACCTCGAGGCCCGAGTCGTCGGCGATGGTGACGAGCCCCGAGAGCCGCGCGTAGTGCCTCGCCTTGCCGAGGCCGTTCTCCTCGTAGGTGTGGCCGGTCTCCTCGTACGGCACGTCGATGCCGGCGTCGCGCAGCGTCGTGGCGCGCCGCCCGGACTTCGCCAAAAGCGCCATGAGCTCGCGCGCCTTCCCGGCATTGAACGAGGCGATGAGGATCGGAGCCGTCACGGCTTGCGCAGGATGGGAGGCAGGATCTCCTGGAGCACGGCGCGCTGGGCCTCGAAGAGTCGATCGGTGCCGATCACCGCGAGCTCGATGAGGCGCTGCATCTCCTCGAGAGAGAAGGGATTCTTCTCGGCCGTCCCCTGCACCTCGACGAAACGGCCGCCGTCGGTGCGCACCACGTTCATGTCCACGTCGGCCTGCGAGTCCTCGACGTAGGAGAGATCGAGGCAGGCCAGCCCGCCGACGATCCCGACCGACGTCGCGGACACGAGGCCCCGCAGCACCGGCCCTCCGACCTGGTTCTTGGCGCGCAGCTTCGCCAGCGCCAGCGCCAGCGCGACGCACGCCCCGGTGATGGCGGCGCAGCGCGTCCCACCGTCGGCCTGCAGGACGTCGCAGTCGATCCAGATGGTGCGCGGCCCGAGCGCCTTCGCCTCGATCACCGCGCGCAGGGA
>DASYQE010000041.1:0-16244 GCA_036005805.1 Candidatus Polarisedimenticolia bacterium
GTGCCGCGCGCGAGGATGTCGAGGTCGACGTCGCCGCGGAGGGGGACCTTCTTGGTGTGCACGCGGAGGATGCCCTCGCGGCCGCGCACGTCGGGGCGGTGCACCACGATGCGGCGGTCGAAGCGACCGGGGCGCAGCAGCGCCGGGTCGAGGACGTCGGGCCGGTTGGTGGCCGCGATCAGGATCACGCCCTCGTTGCCCTCGAAGCCGTCCATCTCGACGAGGAGCTGGTTCAACGTCTGCTCGCGCTCGTCGTGTCCGCCGCCGAGGCCCGCGCCGCGGTGCCGACCGACGGCGTCGATCTCGTCGATGAAGATGATGCAGGGAGCGTGCTTCTTGCCCTGCTCGAACAGGTCCCGCACCCGCGAGGCGCCGACGCCCACGAACATCTCGACGAAGTCGGAACCCGAGATGGAGAAGAACGGGACGTTCGCCTCCCCCGAGATGGCGCGCGCCAGGAGGGTCTTGCCGGTCCCCGGAGGCCCCATCAGCAGGACCCCCTTCGGGATCTTGCCGCCGAGCTTCTGGAACTTCTGCGGCTCCTTGAGGAACTCGATGATCTCCGCCAGCTCTTCCTTGGCCTCGTCCACCCCGGCGACGTCCTTGAACGTGACCTTCTTCGCCTGGCTCGAGGAGAGGCGCGCCTTCGACTTGCCGAACGACAGCGCCTTGTTGCCGCCGCTCTGCATCTGCCGGAAGAAGAAGACCCAGACGGCCGCCAGGATGAGGAACGGCAGCCAGGTCAGAAGGCTGACCATGTAGGTCGGATCCTTCGGCTTGCGCGCCTCGATCTGCACGTTGTAGCGGCGCAGATCCTTCACGAGGTCGTCGTAGGTCGGGGCGTAGGTCAGGAAACGCTTCGGCTGGCCGTCGGCGGTCGGCTGGTTGTACTCGCCGACGATCTCGTTCCCGGTGATGGTGACCTTCGAGACGCGGCCGGCCTCGACATCCTCCATCATCTTGGTGAAGTTCAGCTCGACCTGGTCGGTGCGGCCGGTGACGAGGAAGCGGTAGAGCACGAGGACCGCGATGATGATGGCGGTCCAGACGAGAACGTTCTTGATCAGGGTGTTCAGTGGGCTACTCCCCGGGGGCGATCCCGGTATTTTTCGGTAAACAGGGGCTCAATATAGAACGAAAACGTCACCCTTTCAACGCTCCCCCGCGCCGATTCGGCCCATCATTGAAATTATTCGACGAACGTCAGGTGCGGCAGGTTCCGGTGCTTCCCCTGGTAGTCGAGGCCGTACCCCACGACGTGCCGGTCGGGGACCTCGAAGCCGACGAAATCGGGGGTCAAATCGACCTTGCGCCGATGCGGCTTGTCGAGAAAGGTGCAGATCTTCAACGACTTCGGGGCATGCAGCTGCAGCTGCTCGCTCAGGTAGGCCAGCGTCACCCCGGTGTCGAGGATGTCCTCGACCACGAGCACGTGCGACCCCTCGATGGGGAAGGACGAGGAGAAGGCCACCTCGGTCAGGAACTCGGACTTGCGTGAGGTGACGATCTCCAGGAACCCCACCTGGGCCGGGAGCCGAATCTCGCGGGCGAGGTCGGCCATGAAGATGAACGAGCCCTTGAGGATGCCGAGCAGCGAAATCTCCTCGCCGCGATAGAACTCGGTGATCTCGCGGCCCAGGGCGCGGACGCGCTCGGCGATCTGCGCTTCGTTCTTGAGGACCTCGCGGGACACGTTCATCGGGTCTCCTTCGTCAGGACGAGGACTTGACGCGTGGCCGGGGTGATCTTGAACCGATCGTCGATGCGGTGCCCCACGACCCAGGCGATTCTCTCACCGGTCAGCACCAGCGGGATCCGCCCCCGCTCGTCCACCGGCACTTTCCGGTCGATGAGGAACGACTTCAGGCGCCGGCTGCCCGGGGCGCCCTGGGGATGAAACCGATCCCCCGGTCGCCGGGAGCGAACCAGGAGCGGCTCCTTCACGAGGTCGGCGTCGAGGAGGGCCACGCGGGCCCCGGGCTTCGGGAGGCCTTCTCCCGGCGAAGCAAGCCGGGCCGTCAGTCGGAATGCCCCGAGCTCGAAGTCTCCCGGCGCGGGCAGAGACCCCTCCCGGAGCACCTCCTGCACCTCGGCGGCCGGCTGGCGCACTTCGAACACCAGGTCGGGTCCGTCGCGCTCGACCCACAATCCTTCCGGGAGAACGGCCTGCTCATTCCCGCAACGGCTGCTCATGACGTGGAGCACCCAGTCGACGTGCCACTTGTCGACGCCACGCAGGTGGCCGCGCATGCGGGCAATCGCCAGCCGCACGACCCGCCTCCGCAGCGCCAGGGGCATGGCGCGGAGCTGCTCTCGATCGATCGCGACGCCCTTCGAACGCTCGGACACGGCAGCCTCGTAGGCCGCGGTGGTCATCGGCTCGAGCCAGGCTTCCTCGTCGCGCAGGATGTCCGCGGTCCGGGCCAGGACTTCCGCCGCCTTCGGATTGAACTGCCGCTCGAGCAGCGGCAGGAGGCGGCGTCGCACCCGGTTGCGCGTCAGGCTCAGGTCGCGGTTGGTGGCATCTTCGCGCCAGCGCAGGCCGCGTGCGCGCAGCCAGGCCCGCAGCTCGGAGCGGCGCAAGCCGAGAAGCGGCCGGATGAAAAGTCCGTCCACGACCGGGTGAATCCCTCCCAGCCCGCGGCGCCCCGAGCCGCGCAGGAGGCGCATGAGAAAGGACTCCGCCTGGTCGTCGAGCGTGTGGCCGAGGGCGATGCGCTGCGCCCCGACCTTGACCGCCGTCGCTTTGAGAAAGCGGCGCCGCAGGGTGCGGGCGCGCGCTTCGCGCGATGACTGTCTGCGGCCGGCCATGCGCAGCCCGGCGCGCCGCCAGGTCGCGGGGTCGACGTGTCCAAAGGTGACCGGCACCCGGAAGCGGCGCGCCAGGCGGCGGACGAACTCGGCGTCGCGCGCCGACGCTTCGCCGCGCCAGCCGTGGTCGAGATGGGCCACGTGCAGGTCGACGCCGAGGTCGCGCCTGGCTCGCGCGAAGAGGGCCAGGAGCGCCGTCGAGTCGGAGCCGCCGGACACGGCGACGAGGACCCGGTCCCCCTTGCGGAACATGGCGTCGCCCCGGAGGGCCACCCGGAACGCGTTTTCGATCATGGTTGGTGGCGGTGCAGGGAATCGAACCCCGGACACCGCGGATATGAGCCGCGTGCTCTAACCAGCTGAGCTACACCGCCAATGGAACGAGCGCGGATTCTAACAGAAGGAGCGCGCTCCACGCTTCCGGACGACCGGGCGCCCGCCGGGGACAGCGAAAAACATGTTGACGAGTTTCGCGGGGAGGTGTCTATTGCCGGATACCTCGCCGCCGACCCGGAACTTGGGTGGAGACCGCCGTCATGCGCCTGACCGACCGGCTCCTCAAGGCGTTGATGTACCGCACCAGCAGCCGAGTGAAGGCGAAGCACCTCTATGCCTTCCTGCGCTACAACAGCCCGGCCAAGCTGTGGAACCTGGGTCGCGTCACCGCCGGGACCGCGCTGCGGCAGACCTCCCGCTTCGGCTATCCCTACGTCATCGCCGTCGAGCCGACCAACGTCTGCAACGTCGAGTGCCCCGCCTGTCCCACCGGCCGCGGCGAAGCCAACGGCCGGAAGACGCGCACGATGAACCTCGCCAACTTCCGGAAGGTCATCGACGAGATCGGCCGCTACGTCTACGTCGCCAATCTGCAGAACTGGGGGGAGCCGCTGCTCGCGAAGGACGTGGCCGGGATGATCGCCTACTGCCACGACAAGCGGATCTACACGTCGGTGGAGACCAACGGCAACTACCCCGAGGCGCTCAACGAGCGCCTGATCGACGCCCATCTCGACCAGATCACCTTCGCCATGGACGGCTCGACGCAGGAGACCTACGGCGCCTACCGGATCGGCGGCCGTCTCGAGCTGCTCCTGAAGAACCTGCGCACTCTCCTGCGCCTCCGGGCCGAGCGGGGCGTGGCCCATCCTTTCGTCGAGATCCAGTTCCTGGTGTTCCAGCACAACCGGGACGATCTGTCGCGCATCCGGGAGATGGCGCAGGAGCTGGGCGTGGATGGTCTCCTGGTGCGGGCCGGGAACGCCCCCAACAACCAGGCGATCGTGAAGGAGTTCTACACCTGGCCCACCGGCAGGAAGCGTTTCTGCGACCTGCCGTGGCGCGCGGCCGTCGTCAACAGCGACGGGGGCGTGGTCCCGTGCTGTCGTCATTTCCAGCGCAAGGACGACTACGGGAACATGTTCGAGGAGGAAGGCGGCTTCGAGGCCATCTGGAACGGCCCCGCGTTCGAGAAGTCGCGCGCCGCCATCGCCGCCACGCGGCTCCCGGACCTGCACCCGGTCTGCAGCACCTGCCACGTCTTCCGGTCGGCGCACTGACCGCGCCGCCTGGGCCCGTCGAGCGACGAGCCGCCGGAGCCTCGGGTCTATAATCCCGCCGCGCCCGCGGTGCGAAGCCCCGCCGGCCTGCGAGGGAGACGAGACGTGGCCGTCTGCAAGCAATGCGGCATCAACGAAGACGAGGCTTTTCTCGTGAAGTGCCCGATCTGCCACCAGATGGTCTGCGAGGAGGACAAGTACTCCCGCAGCGGGCGCACCTTCTGCACCGAGTACTGCGCCGCCATGTTCTTCCACGGAGACACCGAGGACGGCGCCACCGAGGACGACTGAGCGGCGTCGCGCCGCCGTGGAGAGCAGGAAGACACGCATGGGATTCCCCGTCATCCGACCGAGACGCCTGAGGCGCACCGAGGCGCTGCGCGCCTTCGTGCGCGAGGCGAGCCTCACGCCGGGCGACCTCGTCATGCCCCTCTTCGTGCTGCCCGGCAAGAAGCTGCGGCGCCCGATCGGCTCGATGCCGGGCCAGTTCCAGCTCTCGGTGGACGAGGCGGTGCGCGAGGCGAAGGAGGCGGCCGCGGTCGGCGTGCCGGCGGTCATCCTGTTCGGGCTGCCCGAGACGAAGGACGCGCGCGCCAGCGGCGCCTGGGCGAAGGACGGCATCGTCCAGCAGGCGACCCGCGCCATCAAGGAGGCCTTGCCGAGTCTCCTGGTGCTGACCGACGTCTGCCTGTGCGAATACACCGACCACGGTCACTGCGGCCTCGTCGAGGGGGATCAGATCGCCAACGACCCGACCCTCGAGGTCCTGGCGCAGACCGCGGTGTCGCAGGCCGAGGCGGGGGCCGACGTGGTCGCGCCGTCGGACATGATGGACGGCCGGGTCGCCGCCATCCGCCAGGCGCTCGACGCGGCGGGGAAGGCCGACGTCGCGATCCTTTCTTATGCCGCCAAGTACGCGTCGGCCTTCTACGGCCCGTTCCGCGAGGCGGCGGAATCGACGCCGAAGTTCGGCGACCGGCGCACGCACCAGATGGACCCCGGCAACGCCCGCGAAGCTCTGCGCGAGGTGTTCCTCGACCTCGGCGAGGGCGCCGACATGGTGCTGGTGAAACCGGCCCTGCCGTACCTCGACGTGCTGCGCCGCGTGCGCGACGCGGTGCACGTGCCGGTCGGCGCGTACCACGTCTCCGGCGAGTATGCGATGATCGAGGCGGCCGCGAAGAACGGCTGGATCGACCGCGACCGCGTCATTCTCGAGTCGCTCGTCGCCATCCGGCGCGCCGGGGCGGACTTCATCCTGACCTACCACGCCAGGGACGCGGCCCGGCTCCTCACCTGACGCGATGGGCGACAACTCCACCCGCCTCTTCGAAAAGGCCCGGCAGGTCATCCCCGGAGGCGTCAACTCGCCGGTGCGCGCCTTCCGCGCGGTCGGCGGGACGCCGATCTTCTTCCAGCGCGGCCGCGGGGCGATGTTGTTCGACGTCGACGGCCGTGGCTACATCGACTACGTCTGCTCGTGGGGGCCGCTCATCCTCGGCCACGCCGAGCCCGGGCTGGTGCGCGCGGTGATGGAAGCCGCCTCCGACGGCACCTCGTTCGGCGCTCCGAATCCGCACGAGGTGATGCTGGCGCGCCTGGTGGTCGAGCGTGTCCCCGGCGTCGAGAAGGTGCGGCTGGTCAACTCCGGGACCGAGGCCACCCTCTCCGCGCTGCGGCTGGCGCGCGCCTTCACCGGCCGCGAGTGCATCGTCAAGATGGAGGGCTGCTACCACGGCCATGTCGACTCGCTGCTCGTGAAGGCGGGCAGCGGCGTGGCGACGCTCGGGATTCCCGGCACGCCGGGCGTGCCGGCTCGCGTGGCGGAGCAGACGCTCGTCGTCCCTTACAACGACCTCGACGCGATCGAGCGACTCGTGCGCGAGCGCGGCGGGGACATCGCCTGCGTCATCGTCGAGCCGGTGGCGGCGAACATGGGTGTCGTCCCGCCGCGACCCGGGTATCTCGAGGGGCTGCGGGAGATCACCGCGAAGGCCGGCATCCTCCTCGTCTTCGACGAGGTGATCACCGGCTTCCGGCTGGCGCCGGGAGGGGCGCAGGAGCGCTACCGCATCGCTCCCGACCTGACGACGCTCGGAAAGATCCTCGGCGGCGGCCTGCCGATCGGCGCCTACGGCGGGCGCGAGGAGATCATGGACCGCATCGCGCCCGAGGGGGATGTCTACCAGGCGGGGACGCTCTCGGGAAACCCGGTCGCGACCCGCGCCGGCATCGCGATGCTCGAAGCGCTGGCGATCCCGGGGCTCTACGAGCGCATCGAGGAGCTGTCGGCCCGTCTCGAAACCGGTCTCGCTGCGGCGATCGAGGAGACCGGCGCCGACGCGCGTGTCACGCGGGTCAGCTCGCTGCTGACGCTGTTCTTCGGCGTCGCCGACGAGCCGGTCAACTGGTCATCGGTCGCGGACGCGGACACGAAGCGCTACGGCCTGTTCTTCCACAAGATGCTGGAGGCGGGCGTCTACCTGCCGCCGTCGCAGTACGAAGCCTGGTTCGTGTCGCTGGCGCACAACGAGGAAGTGATCGACGCCACGATCGAAGCGGCCCGCCAGTCCCTCAAAGCCCTGCAGCGCGCCCCCCTCGCCTGACGCTCTCCAGTCGGGCTCTCCAGCTAGCGGCCGGGGAGGCCGCCGCGGCGCTTCGGAGCGGCGCGATCGAAGGACAGGGTCGCCGGGGAGCCGGCGGGAACGTAGACCGTCCACGAGGTGCGCGTCTTGTCCGGGATTCCTTCCCCGAGGACGAAGCGGACGATCTGCGGGGCGGTGG
Source organism: Candidatus Polarisedimenticolia bacterium (assembly GCA_036005805.1). Classification (GTDB taxonomy): domain Bacteria; phylum Acidobacteriota; class Polarisedimenticolia; order Gp22-AA2; family Gp22-AA2; genus DASRAU01. The sequence goes on from DASYQE010000041.1 coordinate 7,152, forward strand.
GGTAGTCGTCCGCGTTGACCTTGAGACGGTAGACGCCGTACGGCATCTTCGTCAGGTCGGTCACCTCGAAGCCGTTCAGGAAGAAGCGCGGCGGGCGCGGCCCGCTCTTCGCGTCGAGACGCAGGGCGAAGCGGGCCCGGTCGACGAGGACGGTGTCCACGTCGGTCGCCTCCGGCACCACGAAGGTCCGGTCGATGTCGCCGGACGGGCGTCCCTGCAGGCGGTAGACGCCCGGCGGCAGCGAAAGGGTGAACGCCGGCCGCGCCTTCTCCAGGGCGGCGCGCAGCTGCGTCGTCCCCTGCAGGAGCAGCCGCTCGTCGAGACTCCCTGCCGGCGGCTGGGTGGCCGGGGTCAGGCGCACCTGGGCCAGGTCCTCCGCCGTGATGCCGCGGAACTCGAACGGGACCGGGCGCGCACGCGACCAGACCGAGCCGAGCGCCGCCTCGAATTCGGACAACGTCAGGAGGTTGTAGCGGGTCTGCAGCGCCTTGCCGGGCTCGCCGAAGGGAAGCGCCGCCCACTCGGTGCGGAACGAATCGCTCTGCACGAGATCCGAGAGGGCGCGGGCCCGGGCGATCTCCTGCCGGGCGCGGTCGAATTCGAGGCCGTGCGTCTCGAACAGCGCCAGGTTCAGGTGCGCCGCGGCCGCCAGGTCCTGGAGCTTCTGCCGGTCCTGGGGCGCCGCCTGGAAGATGGCGGCGTTGGCGGTGAGGCGATCGATCTCGGCCACGGCGCGGCGCGCGTCTCCGACCGCCGCCTGGATGGTCGCCGGGTCGGGCCGCCGATCGAGGATGGCCACGCTGTCGCGCAGGAGCGCCGCGAAGCGTCCCCCGAGCTGGAGGGCGCCCGCGACCGTTTCCTCCGGCGCGGCGGCCCGCGCGACTCCCCCGAGCAGGAGCAGCGCGAGGACAGGCAGCGGCGCGGCGCGGCGCATCAGTGGACCCCCAGCGACGCGTTGTCGCTCTGCACGCGGGCGGCGAGGCCTTCCTGGCCGAACTGGCGCAGGACGTTGACGTAGTTCTGGGCGAACGGCTGCAGCGCCGGGCCCTGCAGACGCTCCTTCGCCATCCGATAGGCGCGCTCGCCGTGGGTCAGCGCATCGGTTTCCCGGCCCATCTCGGCGGCGGCGCGCGACAGGTCGAAGAGCGCCGTCTCCATGCCGGCCCATTCGAAGGTGATCGCCTCCGTGGCGCGCCCGTACGCCTCGTCGAACTTGCCGGAGGCGTAGGCGGCGTACGAGAGCACGTGCAGCGCCGTGCCGTACTGCCGGCGAATCTCCGCGTCGCCGGGATTCAGCTCGTAGGCGCGGCGCCCGAACTCGGCCGCCTGCGTGCGACGCTGCGGCTGGTCGAGGGTCGAGACGTAGTCCGCCATCTGCCGGAAGATCTCCGCACGGTCGCGCCGCCGCGCGGTCATCTCGCCCGCTTCCGTGAACGAGGCCAGCGCCTCGTCGGGCGAGGCCTTCGGGTCGCGCATGAGGTCCAGCCCGCGCTGCCACAGCGCCGCCGCCTTCATGTTGCCGTCGTCGAAATAGGTCAGATCGTGGATCTGCCAGAAGCGCGAATCGTAGGCGGTGCCGAACCCGAGCGGGGCGGTGGTGCGGATGCGCTCGCGGTAGAGATCCGCGCTCTCGGAGGTGCGGCAGTACTCCAGGCAGCGCTCGAGATAGAAGAGGACGTGGCGCGCGAACTGGTCGTACTCGGGGCTGATGCGCGCACGGTCGCGCGCCTCGGTCTCGCGCAGCAGGATCGACTTGAGCAGGTGCCAGTGGCCGCGCCCTTCGGCTTCGGCGTCGCGGCGTCCGCCCTCCGACCACAGGACGTACCAGGCGTTGCCGAGGAGCATGTTCTTGAAGGCGGCATCGTCTTGCAGCACCCGCAGGCTCTCCTCGAGCGGCTGCACGATCTCGGCCTTGTAGTCGCCGCCGTAGTGCCCGCCCTCCTTCTGGTGCAGCTCGTAGCGCGAGTGGCCCAGGATGAACTGCAGCGCCGCGACCTCGCGGCCGGTGCGCTGCTCCTCGCCGGCGCGCTCGAGGTAGTGCGACGCGAGCGTCGCCGACTTCGCGTAGTTCTGGGCGTTGTAGGCGGTGATGGCGTCGTTGCGCAGCGTCGCCATCTCGTCCGAGGCCGTCTCCGCCGCCCGCGCGGGAGCCGGCGCCACCAGCGCGACGCCCGGCGCGAGAAGCGCCAGCGCGAGGGCGGCGTGCAGGATGGACCTCCCCGCGACGAGAGCGGATCTTTCCGACCGGGCCGGGCCGGCGCGCCTCACCGTCTGCCTCCGAGGCGCTGCAGCGCGGCGAGGGCGCGATCGGCCTCGTCCACCTTCGACAGGCCGGCGGAGTTCGCGGCGGAGACGTACAACGCCACGAGGCCGTCGGACGTGGGCGCCAGCACCTGCACCGTGCCGTCGCGGTAGCGGATGGCGATCGACTCGCCATCCACCTGGATGCTCTCGACGGGATCCCCCGCGGCGCCGGACCGGCGGCCGCGGAATCCGACGGCGCGGTAGGCCTCGGCGAGCTGCGGCACCACGAGGGCATAGCGCGCGCCGTCGCTGGTGCGCGCCCCGAGCCGGCTGGCTTCCATCAACGTCACGCCGTACTTGCGTCCGAGGAAGGACGCCAGCCCGGTGCCGGTGAAGGCCCCTTCGGATCCGACGGCCGTGCCGCCGCCGCCGGGGGCGCCGCTGCCGCCGCGACGGATGCCGGACGTGGGGTCGCCGCCCGGAAGCGGCGCCTGGTCGCGGCCGGCGAGCGTTCCGCCCGGGCCGCGCTCGCGGTCGCCGTGCTTGAGATAGGACAGCTCGGGCTCTTCACCGGCGCCGATCTGCGGCTTCGCGGGCGCCCCGATCGGCGCGAGCGACGGCGCCGCGGCCACCGCCGGCGCGCTGTCGTGCACGCGCACCTCCGGCGCGGCGTCGGCCACCTTGATGGGCAGTGGATCGGGCTCGAGCCGGGCCGGCAGCGGCTCCGGACGGGGGGGCGGCACCGGCTGCGCCGGCTCGAAGCTCAGCGGCGGCACGACGGATGGATTGGTCCGCGGCTTCGGGGGCGGGGGCGGCGGCTTTGGCAGCGCCTCCTTCTCGCGCAGCGGCACCAGGCGGGGCGCCGGGGGAGCGGTGGCGAAGAAGCGCACCGCCAGGGGCGGCGCAGGGACCGGCTCAATCTGCGTCAGCGCGAACACCACCAGGCCCGCCACGATGGTCCCGTGCACCGCCATCGACATCGCCACGCCGCGGCGCACGCCGGAGCGCGCGCGGGCCACGTCGGCGAAGGTGCTGTCCACGAGCGCGCTTTCGAGGACCGGCTCCGAGGCGTGCGGGGAGATGACCACGCGGTCGCGCCTCACGAAGCGCCTCCGGATTCGGCCGGGGGCGCCCCGGGCGCCGCCGGAGGCCTGGACGGCGGTTTCGCAGGAGGTGTGGTCTTCTGCGGCGCCTTCGTGCCGGGCTTCGGCGCGGCCGGCTCGGGCGCGGGAGCCGCCGGCTGTGGCGGCATCCGCACGATGCGTGCTTCGAGGACGTCGCCGTCGCGCGCCGGGTTGCGGAAGAACGGCCGGATGGTGAGCAGGTTGCTCCCTTCCGCCAGCCGGTAGCCCTTCACTTCGAACGCGACGCCGGCGGGCGTGTCCTTCGGGACGGTGCCGCGGTCCACGTCGGGCAGACGGTCGGCGACTTCCGACGCCTGCACCGGCCGCAGCTGCGACTCGCGTCCCGACACCTCGACACGCAGCACCGGGTCGTCCGCCACCACCAGGCCGCGCACCGTGATCGCCTCGTCGCTGGTGCGATCCGGAAGCGGGTCGAGCGCGATGCGCGGTCGCAGCCGATCCTTCTGCACCAGGACGTTGAGCGCCCGCAGGCCGTCGGGCGACGCGTTCCCTTCGTTCTTGGCCATGCCGAGATGCAGGAACGCTTCGCGATAGTTCCCCAGCTGATGGTAGGCGGTCGCCAGGTGCAGGTGCGGCGAGTAGTCCACCAGCCGGTTGGCCACGACCGCGAGGCTCTCCGAGCGATCCTTGGACTGCAGTCCCTTCTGCAGCAGGTCCACCGAGCCGGCCCACTGCCCGGAATCCTCCATCTGCAGAGCCATCTGGTAATAGAGGAACCAGTCGGGGATCTCGGCGGGCGAGCCCGCCGGAACCGGGCCGGACTTGCGGTGCGCGGCCTGGAGCGACGGGCGGAGGATCGGGATCGGCAGGCCGAGGGTCGCCGACGCCGTCGCCGCCGGCACGGCGCGCGGCGCGAACTCGATGGCGTTGTCCGGGCGCGCTTCGCGCAGTCCCGGATCGCGGGCGAGGGCGCGCGACAATTCCTGGAGGGATTCGTCGAGGTTGCCGGCGCGCGCCAGCACGGCGCCGAGCTGGTAGTGCGCCGAGGCGAAATCAGGCTGCAGCTTCAGGGCCTGGCGCAGCGCCTCCTCGGCCCCCGGGAGGTCGCCGCGCTGTCCCGCCGCGAGCCCGACCGCGTAGCGCGCCTCGAGGAGCTTCTTGTCGGCGTCGGCCGCCGCCTTGAGGTCGAGCTCGGCGACGCGCGGGTCGCCGAAGGCATAGGTGACGACGCCGAGCGCGTAGCGCAGCTCGGGCTGGTTCGGCGCGAGCAGGAGCGCGGTGCGCAGCGACTTCTCGGCGTTGCGGCGGTCGAGGCTTCCGAGCGCGGCGAGCGCCATGCCGTAATGGGCCTGGGTGAGCCGTGGATCGATCTCGGCCGCCTCCCGGAAGCGGGCCTCGGCGGCCTTCCAGTTCTCCTCTTCGATCGCGAGCGACCCCGCCTGCAGGAGCTGCCGGGTCGAGCGCTCCTCCGCCGCAAGGGGAGTGGCGGCGAGCAGGAGCAGCAGCGCCGCTCCGAAGGCGGCGGTCCGGCGGAGGGTCACAGGCGCTCCAGGCGCGCGAAGCGGGGCAGGAACTTCTTCGAGCCGACGATCGAGAAGGAGACCGTCACCTTCTGCTGGTCGCCGGCCCCCTCGATGCCGATGACGGTGCCGACGCCGTACTCGGCGTGATGCACCTTGCAGCCGAGCGAGAAGGCGCTCGGCGGCGTCGGCGCCTCGCCGCCGCCCGGATCGGGCGTCCAGAAGGCACCGGAGCGGGGCACGGCCGGAGCCGGAGAGCGCTCGAAGCGCCGGACGGGACGCGGCGAGCGGGCCCAGCGCTCGACCGCCTCGGCGGTCTGCACGCGCAGGAGGGTCCGCGGGATCTCCTGCAGGAACCGGGAGGGCTCGGTCGTGCGCTGCTGGCCGAACTGGAAACGGGTCTCCGCCCGGCTCAGCAGCAGGCGCTTGCGCGCCCGGGTCATCCCCACGTACAGGAGGCGCCGCTCCTCTTCGAGGTCGGCCTCGTTCTCGGCGGCGCGCAGGTGCGGGCAGAGCTCCTCTTCCACCCCGACGATGAAGACGGTGTCGAACTCGAGGCCCTTGGCCGAGTGCAGCGTCATCATCCGGACGCCCGACGACCCCTGCGTGTTGTCGGTCTCCGACAACAGCGCGGTGCGATCGAGGAAGGCGGTGAGGCCACCCTCCATGCCGTCGTAGGCGGCGACCGCGTTGGCCAGCTCCTGCAGGTTCTCGATGCGCGCCTGGGCGTCGCCGGGCGAGGTGGCCGCGAGGTGCTCCTCGAAGCGCACGCGGCTGACGATGCGCGCCACCAGCCGGCTCGGCGGCAGGTCGCGCGCCGCCTCGCGCAGGTCGCGCAGCAGATCGACGAAACCCTGCAGCGCCTTCTGGGCGCGCGTCGTGAGAGTGCGGCCGGAGTCGGAAGGCGCCGCGCGCGGTCCCTCGGCGGCCAGCTTCTCCACCGCTTCGAGCAGCGGCAGGCGATCGCGGCGCGTCGTGTCCTGCACCACCTCGAGGGTGGTCTTGCCGATGTCGCGCGCCGGCACGTTGAGGATGCGCCGCAGCGAGGCGTCGTCCTTCGGGTTGAGCAGCAGGCGCAGGTACGCGAGCAGGTCGCGCACCTCCTTGCGATCGTAGAAGCGCGTCCCGCCGATCATGACGTAGGGGATGCCGGCGCGGGTCAGCGCCTCTTCGAGCAGCCGCGACTGCGCGTTGGTGCGGTACAGGATGGCCATCGACTCGGGATTCTGTCCGCCGCGCCTCAGGGAGCGCACCTCCTGCACGACGCGGTCCGCCTCCCCCCGGTCGTCCGCGGCGATCATCAGGTCGATGGGCTCGCCGGCCGGCGCCTCGCTCCACAGCTCCTTGTCGATGCGCGAGCGGTTGTGGCGCACGAGCGCCGTCGCGGCGGAGAGGATGTTGTTGGTCGAGCGGTAGTTCTGCTCCAGCTTGATGAGGTGCGTGCCGGGGAAATCGTCCTCGTACGACAGGATGTTCTTGATGTCGGCGAAGCGGAACTTGTAGATCGACTGGTCGGGATCGCCGACGGCGCAGACGTTGCCGTGCACCGAGGCCAGGTGGCGGATGAGGCGGTACTGCGGGGGGTTGGTGTCCTGGTACTCGTCCACGAGCAGGTAGCGCACCCGCGAGGCGACCTCCTGGCGCACGTCCGGGTGCTCGTCGAACAGCCGCAGCACCTGGCCGATCAGATCGTCGAAATCCATGGCGTTGGCCGCCGCCAACCGCTCCTGGTAGAGCGCGAAGAGCTTCGCCGTCTGCTCGTCGCGCATCCCCAGCGCCTCGGCGCGCAGTCCCTCGGGGTCGAGGCCGCGGTTCTTGGCGTCGCTGATGCGGGAGCGCGCCTGGCGCGGCGGGAAGGTCTCCTCGTCGATCCCCAGCGTCTCGAGGCAGTCCTTCATGAGCGACTGCTGATCGGCCTCGTCGTAGACGAGGAAATCGGACCCGTAGCCGATGCGGGGCCCGTACCGGCGCAGCAGCCGCAGGCAGTAGGAGTGGAAGGTCGAGACGAGCGCCCCGCCGTGATCGGCGCCGACCAGCTCGTCCACGCGCTCCTTCATCTCGCCGGCCGCCTTGTTGGTGAAGGTCACCGCGACGACTTCGTGCGGCGCGGCGAGGCGGTGCGCCAGGATCCAGGCGAGCCGGTGCACGATGACTCGGGTCTTCCCCGATCCGGCGCCGGCCACGATGAGGAGCGGCCCTTCGACGTGCTGGACCGCCTCCCGCTGCTGCGGGTTGAGGCTCGAGAGCAACTCTTCCATGAAGTGGAAAATTATGGCACAGGGACCTCGGGGGCCAGCCCGCAAATGGCCTCGAAGGTTGACGGAACGACGGGTTGAGGATAGTTTTCAGGCCCGGATCCCGACTGCATGCCTCGCCTCCGCCGCATTTCCACACTCGTCCCGTCGTTCGCGACGGCCACGATCGCCCTTTTTTTCGCCGCCCCGGCGCTCGCCCAGGCTCCGGCGGCCGCCCCGGCGATCCGCGAGCCGGAGCCGGCGATTCGCTGGCAGCACGTCCTGTCGCCCCAGGCGACCGTCGAGGTGGACGTGCCGGCCGGGTGGGAGGTGGTCGAGCCCGCCGACGCGGGCGGCCCGACCCGCTTCGTCCCGGTGGATGGAACGCACTGCGACGTGGTGGTGGATTTCGGTCTCGCCTCGGACACCCAGCCGCCGATCGCGTCGACCGAGGCGCTGCGGGCGCTCGTGGACGCCGAGGCGCGCGATTTCCTCGACCAGGCGGTGGAGTCGCACTACACGCTGCGGGAGCTGCGCGGTCCGGAGACCTCCGGCTACTACTACGCGCTGCGCGATCGCGCCCCGCGCAAGAAGGGGGCCGCGTTCCTGCAGAGCGGCGCGCTCCTGGTGCGCACCGCCGTGATCCGGTTCCGCATCGAGACCCCCAAGCCCGATCTCCCCGCCATCCGGCAGGCGCTGAAGATGCTCGCCGGCAGCCGGCTGCTCCTCCTGGCGCCCGCGCCGGACGATTCCGCTTCCGCCCCGACCGGCTCGACGGTCAGCCGCCGGTGAATCCCCCGCACACGGTTCTGAAGACCGCCGCGGTCGCGGTGCTCGTGGGATGGGCCGCGGTGTTCTCGCTTCCCGCCCAGACCCCGGCCGCGGCGCCGGTTTTCGTCACTTTCGCGCCGCTGACGCTTCAACCCGGGGGGAAGGCGGAAGCGAAGGTCACCGTGGAGATCCTGCGCGGCGTCCGGATCGTCGCCCCCGGCTCCGAAGGGGCCTATCTCCAGCCGGCCGTCCTGGCTTTCGAGGCGGCCGATGGTCTCTACGCCGAGACCCCGGTGTGGCCGGCCGGGAAGGAATGGCATGCCGGCGAGGACGACCCCACGATCCGGATTTACGAGGGAAAGGTCGAGCTGAAGATGACCGTGCATGCGCGTCCGGAGGTCGCGGCCCAGACCCTGACGCTCCAGGGCCGGCTGCGCTATCAGCCGGTGCAGGGGGACAGGTTCGAGAAGACCGCCACCCTGGTGGTGAAGCTGCCGGTGACTGTCAAGCTGCCGGCCGCTACTCGACCGTGACCGACTTGGCCAGGTTGCGCGGCTGATCGACGTCGCAGCCGCGCCGCAGCGCGATGTGGTAGGCGAGCAGCTGCAGCGGGATCGAGGCCAGGATCGGCGTCAGCAGGTCGGAGGTCTTCGGGATCGTGATGGTGCGGGCGCAGCGGCGCCCGGCCTCCTCGTGCCCCTCCTGCGTGACCATGATGATGGCGCCGTCGCGCGCCTGCGCCTCTTCGACGTTCGACATCATCTTCTCGAACAGCGCGTCCCCGAACACCAGCGCCACGATCGGCAGGTTGCGGTCGATGAGGGCGATCGGCCCGTGCTTCATCTCGCCGGCCGGATACCCCTCGGCGTGGATGTAGGAGATCTCCTTGAGCTTCAGCGCCCCCTCGAGGGCGATCGGGTAGTTCACACCGCGCCCGAGGTAGAGGAAATCCGAGGCGCGGTGGAAATCCTTGGCGATCTCCTCGATCTCCGCGTCCTTCGCGAGGATCTGCTCGATCTGCGTCGGGATCAGCAGCAGGTCCTTGATGTGACTCTTGGTCTCCTCGGGGGTCATGGCGCCGCGCACCTGCGCCGTATGCAGCGCCAGCAGGTACAGCGCGGCGATCTGCGCCGTGAACGCCTTGGTCGAGGCGACGCCGATCTCCGGCCCCGCGTGCGTGTAGACGACGCCCTGCGCCTCGCGCGTCGCCATCGAGCCGACGACGTTGCAGATGGCGAG
>DASYQE010000042.1:0-19489 GCA_036005805.1 Candidatus Polarisedimenticolia bacterium
CGCGGATGGGTTTTTCGATACACGCGCTTCAACCGATCCTTGTTGACGTGCGTGTAGATCTGCGTCGTGGAGATGTCGCTGTGCCCCAGCATGACCTGCACCGAGCGGAGATCCGCGCCGCGCTCCAGCAGGTGCGTCGCGAAGGTGTGGCGGATGACGTGCGGGCTGAGCCGGCCGCGCAGCCCGGCGGCGGCGCCATGATCCTTCAGGATCTTCCAGAGTCCCTGCCGGGTCATCGCTCCGCCGCGGTTGTTCAGGAACAGCGCCTGGTGCTTCTGGCCGCGGAGAAGCGACGGCCGCGTCGTCGACAGGTACAGGCGCAGCCGGTCGAGGGCCGCGCCGTTGATCGGCACGAGGCGCTCCTTGCTTCCCTTCCCCACGCAGCACAGGATCTTCGTGTCGAAGTTCGCATCGCGCAGGCGGAGCGAGATCAGCTCCGAGACCCGGATGCCGGTCGCGAACAGCAGCTCGAGCATGGCGCTGTCGCGCCGCCCGAGGGGCGTGGCGGTGTCGGGAGCGGCGATGAGCCGATCGATTTCCTCGAGCGTCAGGAAGCGCGGCAGGCGCTTGGAGGTGCGCGGCGGGCGCACCTGGGCCGTCGGATCGCTCGTCATCACCTTCGTGGCCAGCAGGTAACGGTAGAAGCCGCGCACCGCGTTGAGCGTCCGGGCCACCGACGTGGACTGCAGGCCGTTCGAGGAGAGCGTGCGGGTGAACTCGTCGATCTCGCCGCGCCGCACCTGCCGGGCGGTGCGTCCCTTGCGTTCGAGGTAGCGCTCGAATTTCCCCAGATCGAGGCGGTAGGCGATGACCGTGTTGGCGGCCATCCCCCGCTCCGCCGTCAGGTGGTGGAGGTACTCGTCAATCAAGCCGCGGTTCTTCACGGGGCGGGATGACGCAGGACGAAGGTGACGGGGCCGTCGTTCACGAGCTCGACGTCCATGTGCTCGCGGAACCGGCCGGTTTCCACCTTGAGCGGTGTTCGGCGCAGTCGCTCGACGAAGCCGTCGAACAGGGTGCGCGCCGTCTCGGGCGGCGCGGCGTCCTCGAACCCCGGCCGGCGTCCCCGGCTCAGGTCCCCCGCGAGCGTGAATTGCGACACGATGAGGAGATCCGCCCCCACGTCGAGAGCCGAACGATTCATGCGACCGTCGCTGTCGTTGAAGACGCGCATCTCTACCACCTTGGCCGAAAGCCAGTCAAGGTGCCTGTCGCCGTCGTCGCGTTCGATGGCGACGAGCACCAGCAGTCCCGCCCCGATTTCACCGACCGTCTCCCCGGCCACGCGCACCGAGGCGCGCGAGACGCGCTGAACCACCGCGATCATCGCCCGCTCCGGCGCGCGGCGGCGATCACCGCGGACTCCGGCGGCTCACGAGCCGCCCCGGCGGCGCAGGAAGGCCGAGGTGACGAGCTTCAGCTCGCCGCTGCCGGTCACGAGCGCCGTCAGGATGTACACCGTCCACCCCGACGTGATGAGCGCGAGGAGGAACGCGAGCTTCACCGGGAATCCCTGGTGCGCGAACGGATCGAGGTACGGTCGCAGGAGCAGAAGGGTTCCGGCCATGGTCCCGGCGCCGAGCACCGTCCGCAGCAGGCAGGCGCGCACGGGCTGGTCGAGGTACTCGCCGTAGCGGCGGCGCAGCAGGAACCCCAGGAGCGCCGCGTCCACGAAAGCGCTGAGCGCCGTCGACAGCGCGATGCCGCTGTGCTGGAGGGGACCGCGCAGCGCGAAGTTCAGGCCGAGGTGCAGCCCGAAGGTGGCGAGCCCGACCTTCACCGGCGTGCGGGTGTCGCGGTGCGCGTAGAACGCCGTGGCCAGCACGTTCACCGCCGCGTACGGCAGCAGCCCCAGGCTGTAGCAGGCGAGCGCCTCGGCGGTGAAGCGGGTGTCGTCGGCCCCGAACTTCCCGTTCTCGAACAGCACGTGGATGATTGGCATCCGCAGCAGGACCAGCCCCGTGGTGGCGGGGATGGTGACGAAGAGGAGCAGTCGCATCGCCGTCGACAGGGTCCGCAGCACCCCCTCGCGGTCCCCTTCCACCGCCGCCTTCGAGAGCGTCGGCAGGATCACCGTCGACAGGCTGATGCCGAACACCCCGAGCGTCAGCTCGGTCACCCGGTTGGCGTAATACAGGAAGGAGGCACTCCCCTCGCGCAGGGAGGTCGCGAACTGCGAGTCGACGACCAGGTTGATCTGGGTGATGCCGACGCCGAACAGGCGCGGCAGCATCAGCCGCCCCACCTCGCGCACGCCGTCGCGATCGAGGGGGCGCGGCCACTCGAGCCGGAAGCCGTGACGCAGGAGCGCCGGGAGCTGGATGACGAGCTGCAGCACGCCGCCGACGAGGACGCCCGTCGCCAGCGCGAAGGCCGGGTCGCGAAACGAGTGCCGGAACAGGAGCCCGCAGCCGATGATCGACAGGTTCAGAAGGACCGGGGTGAAGGCGGGCAGCGCGAACGAGCCGAAGGCGTTGAGGATCGCCGCGGCGAGCGCCGACAGCGAGATGAAGAAGATGTACGGCCACATCACCCGGTTGAGCGCGACCGTGAGCTCGATCTTCCCCGGCGTGTCCCCGTAGCCCCACGCGAGCCCGTGCACGATGAGCGGCGACATCAGGACGCCGCCGACGACCAGGATCCCGAGCACCGCCGTGAGGATCGAGCCGACCGAGGCGGCGAAGCGCCACATCGCCGCGTCGTCCCCGCGCTTCATGTAGCGGGTGAAGGTCGGGACGAAGGCGGAGGTGAGCGCCCCCTCCGCGACCAGCCGGCGCAGCAGGTTGGGGATGCGGTAGGCGATGACGAAGGCGTCGCCCGAGTAGGTCGCGGCCGCGCCGAGCAGCTGCGCCTGCAGCCGGTCGCGGAAGTACCCCGCCACCCGGCTGAGCATCGTCATGACGCTCATCGAACCGGCCGCGCGAAGCAGCTTGTGATCGCCTTCCTGCACGGTGCGGGCCCTCCGAGAGCGCGCGGAGTCTAAGTCATCGCTCCCGGCGGATTCAACGGTGATAGTGGTAGGCTGTGCGCCACACGAGAGCCATCGGAGACAGGGGGCAAGAGATGGGCAGCGTCAACAAAGTCATCCTCGTCGGCAATCTCGGTCGCGACCCGGAGGTGCGTTACACCCAGGGGGGCGCGGCGGTCGCCAACTTCACGCTCGCGACGAACGAAGTGTGGAACGACAAGGCGGGGGCGCGCCAGGAGCGCACCGAGTGGCACCGCATCGTCGTCTGGGGCAAGACGGCCGAGATCGCCAAAGAGCACCTCAGCAAGGGCAAGCAGGTCTACATCGAGGGCTCGATCCAGACGCGCCAGTGGGACGACCGCGAGGGGAACAAGCGAACCACGGTCGAGATCAAGGCGCAGCGCCTGGTGCTGATTGGCCGTGGCGGAATGGGCGAAGGAGGCGGCGGCGAGATGCGCGGCGGCGGACCTTCCGGCCCGGACGTCGTGATGGACGAGGCTCCGCCCGACGACGACATTCCTTTCTAGCTGAAATGGCGACCGCTTCGGACTAGGAAGACGCGCCGGTTTTCGTGCGCGCCTCGGCGGCGTATTCCGAGTCGGGGTATTTGTCGAGCAGGCTCTTGTAACTGGCCGCGGCCGCGTCTTTCTGTCCCAGCGCCTCCTGGCAGCGGGCCGCCCCCAGGAGTCCCTCTTCCGGCGGCATCGATCCGGAGGCATCGGACGCGATCTGCTGGTAGAGCGTCAGCGCGTCGGCCGTGCGGCCCTGCGCCTCGCGCAGCCGGGCGAGCCGAAGCCGGGCGGAGCCGCCGAGCAGCCCCTCGGGATCCTGCTTGACCACCGCCTCGAGCGCCGTGGCCGCATCGTCTCCTCGGCCGAGATCGGCGAGCGCCGCTCCCTTGTAGAGCTGCGCCGTCAGCACCGCGTTCGAGGATCCGCCGTTCTTGAGAATGGCGTCGGCGAGATCGACGACCTTTTTCGAACGCTCCTCGGGGGAGGTGAAGGTCGGCACGCCGCTGCGGTTGTTCCCCAGGTCCTCGACGGTCGCGACGATCGAGCCGTTGGCGGCGGAGATGAGGTCGCCGACGCGGCGCGCCCCCTCGCCCTGGCGGGCGCTCCACCAGGAGCGGCCGGCGAAGCCGAGGACGACGATCCCGACGGCGATCGCCGCCATCGTGGTCACCGTGCGGCGGTTCTCGCCGACGTAATCGGCCGCCGACTCCATCGCCGAGGCCAGGTCGTTGCGCTTGATCTGGTGTCGTTCTTCCTTCTTCATCGTGCTCTCCCCGACTCCGAAAACCGCTCCCGGCGCGCTGCGTGGTGGGCCTGGGCAGAATTGAACTGCCGACCCACGGATTAGGAACTCGATCCCGGCGCGGCCGCATGGTATCGCATCGTCGGCAAACGTCACAATCCCCCGTCTATCAAGGGGTTTCAGGCACCGTCCGGAAAGCCGTTGCGACGTTCCAGACGGTCGGCGACGAGACTTCGATCACACTTCGATCACAGTCAGGCACAGGCCGGAGGCCCTTGCTCGACTGGTAGAATCCGAGCGCGGCCCCACCCTCGGCCGAGGGGGTGGGCGCTCCGACCCGCCGGGGGCCGCGCCTTCCACCTTCGGAGCCCTCGCACGGAGGCGGGGCCATGAAGCGCAAGGCAGCACGACCGGATCCCCGCAAGGGGAACCGCGATCACATCGATCCGAAGCTCGCCGCGCAATGGAAGCGCGAAGGCTTCACTTTCGCCCCCGGCTTGATCGAAGACTACCGCGCCGGGCGTGACGTACCGATCACACTCCGGCTCTCCGTCAACGCTTCGGACCCCCGCGCTCGCAAGGCGAAAGCGTTTGCCGGGCGGGCGCTGCGTTTCCTTCACGTCATGCTGTTCCGCGCGACCGACCCCGCCATGCTGGCGCGCGCCAAAGCCGAGGCCGCGGCGCGTGACCTGATTTGGGCGGCCATGCTCGCCGCACGGAAGCGCCGTGACCGTGGCTTACCGGCTCGGGCCGTGGACCTCGGGGCGATTGAAAAGGCTACCGGGGTCGCCTTGCACCGCGTCCGCGAATTGCACCGCGAGGCCCGCGCCCTTGTGACCGCTCTCCCGATGGACCGCGCCGCCCTGGCCGCCCTCGGAATCGACCTGATCACGACCTAGCCCGCCCCCGCGTCCGTTATCACCATCGCCATAACGGATCGCCGATTGTCTCCAATGTCCACTTCTCCATTGATCTAATCGCCCCCGCGTCGAATACTGTCCCGGTGAAACCGTCACCGTTGCGACGACTGAGGCAGGAGGCCGGGCTCTCTCTGGCGGCCGTGGGGGAGAAAGTGAACAGAACACCGCAACACATTGCGGAAATTGAACGCGGCAACCGCAAGGCCGCGCCGGCAACGCTGCGCGCCATCATGCAGGCCATCGAAGCGATCCCGCCTCCCGATCCGGATGACGAGCTGCTGCGCGACATGGCGCAACCGCTCGACGTGTTGCACGCGGAGGCCGAGTGTTTGCACGCCGGGATCGACGACGCGGCCCGGCGCATCGGCGCGGGGGAGGATCGCGAAGTCCTGTTGACCTTTGTCGCCCACGCGATCCGCAGGCAACGGGCGATCTTGCGGGCGTTGACAACTCGGATTGAAAGCCTGCCCGGCAAGGCGAATTGACCTTGAGGCGCGCAAGACTCCGGCCGGTCGCCATGCCCGTCATGACCGACGGACTCCCGGCGGCGCGTGAGGCCGGCCGGTGAGGCGCGGACGGAAGCCCGCTCCGGCCCCTCCGCTTCCGGAGTCGGTTTACTTCACTCTCAACAACCGGGACGCAGAGGCGGCAGTCCTGGGCGCGGCCATCGTGGAGCCTTCCACGTTCAACCGCACCGCGTCGATTCTTAAGGCCGAGGATTTTTCCGACCCCTCGAACGCGAAAGTATTTACCGCGATGTTGCGGCTCCGTGCTCGCGGCTCGGAGATCGATCCGGTGACGCTCTACGACGATCTGGAACAGTCGGGCGATGCCGAATTGCTCGGGGGCCGAATCTTTATTTCCCGGCTCATGGACGGCGTTCCGCGTTCCGCGAACGTCGAACACTATGCCGGCATCGTCAAAGAGTGCGCGCAGAAGCGGGCCGGTTGGCGGATCGGCATGGCCTACGTCGAAGCGTGCGCGAACGGTCACACCCCGGCCGAGCGGACGGAAGCGGCGGCGGCGCTCTACAGGTCGGCGCTCGCATGCGACCCCGAGGCGAAGCGGCGGGTCTGTTCGACCGCCGACGCCCTGGACGACTACGCCGCCGACGTTGCGAAGGGACCGGGGCGAAAGATTCAGACCGGTATCGCGCCGCTCGATTCGTACTGTGAAGGCATCGCCCCTGGCGAAGTCCTGACGGTCATCAAGCGCCCGCAAGTCGGGGGCTCCGCGCTCGCGTCGCAAATCACGGTAGCGGCCGCGCAGGAAGGGATTGCTTCCGTCTCTATCTCGCTCGAAATGCCGCGAGCGCAAACCGTCGAGCGGATGTTGATGCAGTGGCTTGGACTGACGCGCCATCAAGTCGAGGCACATGCGAAAGCCGGGTGGCGCACTCTGACCGAAGCGCAGCGGGAGGCGAAAGCGGCGCTGTCTCGAGCCGTCGTCGTCGTTGACCGTGGGAAGTCCGGGATCGCTGACCTTGACGCTTCGATGGTCGAGGCGACCGCCATCCTCGGCCGACCGCCACGGCTCGCAACAATCGACTATCTCGGGTTGCTCGGGAGCGGCTCGAAGAATCTCCCACTCTACCAGCGCATCAGCGAGGCGGCCGTAGACGTGAAATCGTTCGCCAAGCGCCACCACGTTGCGGTCGTTCTGATTTCGCAAGCCGGACGGAATGCCGACCCGGCAAAGTCCGAAGGGGCCGCCGAGCTTGGCATCGACGCGGCACGCGACTCCGGGCAGGTCGAGGAAGCCGCCGACTTCGTGCTGACGATGTGGCGGCCAGAATTGCGAACGACGCTGCCGCCCGCCGAGCGCGCCGAAGTCCGGGGCGACCTGTCGGCGAGTCTGTGCAAGAACCGTCGCGGACCGCTCGGGAAATTCCGGCTTCACCTGGACACGGACACACTTCGGATTCGGGCATGGGGGGTCGAAGCGTGAACGGCTGGATCTCCGTCCCGCGCTCCGTCCTGACGGCGGATTGGTACGCGGACCCGTTCGCCCGCGCTCTGTGGCTTCACCTCATGCTGTCGGCCAACTTCGCCCCATCCGTCACCCGCGCCGGCCTGTCCCTCGGTCCCGGTCAACTCGTCACGTCCTGGCCGGCGCTCGCGCTTGCGATGAAGGCGCATCCCTCGAAAGTCAGGCGGACAGCGGCGTTGCTCGGAAAAGCCGGTGAGGCGACATTCAAGCCGACAGGCCGTCCGACATACACCGGGACCGTCGTAACGCTTGAACGGTGGGCGCTCTACGCAAGCGACACGGAACAGCCGACAGACCATCCGACAGCGGAAGCGACAGACCGTCTGTCGGAAGGCCGACACCACAGTAAGAACACTACGGGCCTGTCGGCCCTTTCAACTGCGAACGACGACAGCAAGAGCAACGGCAACGTCCCCGCCGAAGTCGTTGCCCTTCGCCGTCGCCGGGAAGCGTTCGCACGCGAGTGCGCCGAGTCGGCCGCCGAAGTGGCGCGAGTCCGTGCCCGTGAACGCGGCGGGGTGGTCGCATGACAAGCGTATCCGCAGTCCTCAGGCGCGGGGATAAGGACTCGCCACCCGAATCGTTATTGCGCCACCACACCGCGGCTAGTCCAGAAGGCCATAGAGGGGGCGTTCAGAACGATAGAGCGGGCCGACCGTCGGGCTTCATGCGCTCCGCCTACGTCGCCTCACGGTCCGATTGCAGTCGTTATCCGGGGGCCGCCGTGCCCGACCTGTGGATAGGCAATCCAACGCGCCCGCGCAAACCCTTGACTGACGCGGCCTTCGGCGGGGCTGTGTCCGACTTGTGCCTGAGTCCTGGCCGGGCTAGGGGCAGGGGGATCCGGTTAATCGCTCGCAAAAGTATTTCAGAATCAAGGGCTTACCTTGAAGCTCCAGAATTTCCCCTTATCCCCCTCCGAGCCGTCTATGCCTGATTACCGCGAGACCTTGATCCGCCTATCGCACGACACACAGACGGCGGAAGTCTGGACGGAATCGGCGGCCCTGGCGCGGAAGCTCACGCGGCGCGGATTCGCGGAGATTGGCCGGCAAGGCCGGGGGGTATGGCTGAAGGGGCACGCCCGGCAAATTAGCTTCCGAAACCCCGGCGCTGTGCGTGGTTCTGGCGCAACGCGGGCCGTTCCTGAAGGGCTCCGCCGGCACCGGGAGTCTGTCGCGGCCGCCGGCCGGGGGTCTGCATAATAAATATGCGAAGCGGCGATTTCACATATGCTTTGGAACATGGGGAAAGGCAGTCACGGTCCGGAGCGTGCGCCATTGGCGGAAGCGCCCGGCGGACTGGCGAGTACCTGGGGGCCGGTGGTGCCGGAGCCGGCCCTTCCGCCCTGGGGGGACGTCACTCCCGGGACCACCGGCCTTTCTACCAGGGCAATGACGACTCGGTGACTTGGGCATCACCGAGCTTCTAGGACAAACGACAAATGGACCGAAAACTGTTGGAAGAAGCCGACCGCCTCGCCAACGAAGTGCGGAGTGAGCTTGACGAGACGAAGCGGTGGATCGGCGAAGTCGAGGCCAAACAAAATTCGGCGAGATTCGGCCGGCTGTCGCCGGGGGACAACGCCTTGAACGGCATCCCGGCGGAGGAGCCGATCCGCAAGCAGGTGGAGATCGCGGCGCGCATGGGGATTTCCGATCCCGTGAAGGTCGTCGGAAACGGCTACTGGTGGAAGTGCCAGATCGCCGCAAAGATGGCGGCTCGCAACCCCACCGGCACGCCCCCGTCCGACTGGATCGAGCGGGCGGACAGGTGGGAGAAGGCGAACGGGTTCGACCCGGAGGAAAAATTCCGCCACTACGCGATCCAGAAAGCGGCGGTCGGGGAAGGCGCGGGCGGTGGCGGATCGGTGATCGCGTTGCCGGTCGAGGCCGAGCTTCGCCGGCAGATTCGGGACTCCGCAGTTTTCAACAAGCTGGCGACTCACGTCCTGATGGAAAGTTTGACGCACCAGGTCCCCATCGAAAACGCGAACGTCACTGCGCTGATCGTTGCGGAGGGGGCAATCATCACGGACAGCATGCCGACGACGAGCTTCACGTCGGGCGCGTTGACGGCGAAGAAATACGCCGGCCTGGCGACGCTGAGCTCGGAAGTCCTGAGCGACAACGTCATCAATCTGCAACAGACGATCTTTTCGCAGATCGCCGAGGCAATCGGCATCGTCGAAGATCAGAACATTTTCAACAGCGCGAACAGTGTGACCGGGTTGTCGTCGGTCGTCGGTCGCTTCACGACGAACGTCTCGGGATTCGCCGCTGCCGGCAACAACCAGGGCAGCGTCCCGATCTGGTTCGACATGGTGACGGCGATGTTCAAGGGGTTGCAGCGGTCGTCCAGGGCGAACGGGCGTTGGTTCATGCACCCGGGCGTTTACAAGAATCTCCTGACGAACGTTGACACCACGACACAGCCGATCATCGCTTTTTCGAACAACGCGCAGACGCCGACGGATGGCCGGATTCCGTTCTCGATCACCGGCTTCCCGGTCGAGCTCAGCGCCGTGATCAGCACGCAGGATTCCGTCTACACCACATCGTCGTCGATCTACTTCCTCGATCCGCAGAGGGTTTTGTACGGCGATTTGATCGGGATGCGGTTCGATATCGATCCCTACGGCCTGTTCTCGACCGATCAGGTGAGGATCCGCGTCCTTCAGCGTCTCGGGATCTTGGTCCCTGTCGGCGGCTACGTCAGCCACCTGCAGGGAGCGAAAGCCGTCTAAGGAATTCGGGCCACTCCCAAAGTACCCCCGGCCGGGCCCGAGCGGGAATCACGGCCCCGCATTGAGCGGCCGGGCAGTTGACGACGAGGGGGCGGCGGCGGCGTGCGATGACGTTGCCGTCGCCCCTGACTCGGGCACGCGGACAGAAAAAAAGCCCCGTTGGCGCGGGGCCGGATGGAGCAAGAACGATGCGAAGCACACGGTACGACTCTCTAGCCCCGACCGTCAAGCCGATGCGCCGGCCGGTGTTGTGGATCTCTGACGAGGACTTCGACGCTGAGAGCGCAGCCCGACATGCTGCCGAGCGAGACGGGGGCTTCCGCTCCCTCGGAGACATCGCGCGCGACCTCGGACCCTACCTCGCAAGTCTGCCCGTGCGGCCGGCGGCTCCTGCCGCCAGAACGGCAGGGGTGGAGAAGCAAGGGCACAGGCCTGTGCGGCCTCTGCGCCGAAAGTCGAGTCATGGAGGCGCTTCGAACACCGGCGGCGAAGCGGTGGATGCGAGGCTGGGGCGCACGTCTCGCCGGCCTGGAGCGCGCCGCGCGCCACTGAATCGCGGCCAGCTGAGCGAATCGGAGCCGGCCGCGTGAACGGCACTCCGCGAGACTTGCTCCGAGCGGTGATCGACGCGCCCGCCCGCGTGGCCGAGATACCGGCCGCCGACGTGCCCGCCATCCTCGGGACTCTCGCGGAGCTTCAAGCGACGTTGACGTTGCGCCTCATGTCGGGAGCGCACGGCAACGGTGCGGAGCCGGAAGCGCCGGCCGAGCCGGAAGCGTTCCTGACTGTCCAAGAGGCCGCCGACCTCTACCGCGTCCCGCCGCATTTCTTCTATCGCCGCGCCAAGTCGATCCCTGGCGCTCGCCGTCTGTCCCGCAAGTGTCTGCGCCTCGAAGCGGGCGCGCTCCGGCGCTACATGGCGAAGCGCAAGGCATGAGCGCCCTACGCTTACGAACCCATCACGTCTTGACGTCGCCCACGCTCAACAACGATGCGCTGCCTGATTGAGAAGCCTCCTGCGAGGCCAGCTTGCTAGCCGCACGCATGATCGACTCGGCCTGTGTGTAGGCTTCTTGAGCTGATGCCTTGCCCGAAATAATAGCCTCCACGTGGCGCAGCATCTTGTTTTCAATCCTCCGCCGCGACCATGAGACGGCAAGATTATCGAGAGCGCAAAACTCCGCCCACTCCGAATCATCCAAGACCGAACGGAGAAGATCGCGAATGCCCTGGTCACTAGCCCAATGCGGGGTTGCCGCCCCGTGTTCCTTCACCTCAAGAAACATGAACCCGGTTCTTGTTAAGAGTGCCCGGTATACGACGAATAATGACCAAGAGTACTCATCTAGGAACGGACGCATGAGCTCAACCGACTCGCCGTTCCTCTGAAGCCCGAGCAAGCTTTCGATTGATAGACCTTCTACTAGCTCTCGCCGGCCTGGAAATTCCATGAACTTCATGTTCACCACATCTTTTTTTCTTAAGACTTCCGCGGCGATGACGACTGCAGGCGCTTGTTTACCGAGGGCCTGGAGACCCTTCCACAATTCCTCAACCGCCTTTAAACGCCTCTCGTAGGCCGCGGCATGGCTAACACCAAACGACGATGTTGCCGCTGAGAGCATCGCCTGTTCCCTTACAAGAGCGGTGCGCGCCATTTCCAAGGCTTGATCGTGATCGGCTTTCATCGCGTGCTTTAGCTGCTCAAGCTTCGCCGCATACTCGTACTCGATGGATCGCTTGATTTTTTCTGTGAGGTATCCCCTCATGAGGAAAAAGCAGAGCGAGGCGAAGCCGCCACTTGATAGCACGGTTAGGACTGAGGTTACGAGAGGGCTCATAGAGTTAGGAAGTTTCTGCTTGGAGGGGTGTTCTACGCAAGCCCGGTCTGTCGAGGGGGGCCCCGGTCGACTTGACACATACCGCTAAGTATGGAAAACTCCCACCCATGAAAAAAAACCCCGATGCGGTGAGACTCGGAAGCCTTGGCGGGAAAGCCCGGGCGCGTGCGCTGTCTCCGGCGCGCCGACGGGAGATCGCACGGAAGGCGGTAGCGGCGCGATGGGCGAAGCGGAAACCGAAAGGGGGCAAGGGATGACACGGCTAGCGACCTGCGTCTCGTGTGTGGGGCTCGCGATGATAAGCACAGTTGTTGGTGAAGACTTAAGGTTTCCGAGGCGAGAGCTTAGCTCCCTCAAGTCAGTGTGTATCTCTGCAGTTGTCACGAGGGCCGGTTCCGACGTTAATGCCGATCAAATGCGGGAGAGGATGTTCGTGGCGCTGCGGTCGAAAATGCCGCGCCTCAAGGTCCTCGACCGTGGGCGGCAAGTTACTTGCGCGAATAGCATCTATGCGACAGCGACGTTTCTCAAGAATAGCGGTGGTTTCGCTGGCGGCGTTGGGATCGACGTCATGCGCATGGCCACCATTCAAGAGACCGGGATGCAGACTCAGCTGTCCGTCTGGAGCAACGATTCGGTCATTACCGGCCCGCCGGGGGGGCAACTGAGTTCAACTTCCGAGACCATTGACGAAATGATTACCGCACTAGCGTCGGATTATTACGAGGCGGGCAACGAGTAGCCATCCCGAAGCGCGACAGAAGGGGACGACAAAATGCCACAGGACCACAACAGACGCGGACTCGGCCGCATCTACCTGCGCGGCTCGACGTGGTGGATCCAGTATTCGCACCGGGGGAAAACGCATCGGGAGTCGGCCAAGTCGGATCGCGACGTGGACGCGGCCCGGCTCCTGAAGAAGCGCCTCGGGGAAATCGGCAACGGCCGACTGATCGGTCCGGCTTCGGAGCGGACCACGTTCGCCGACCTGGAGAAGATGATAACCGACGACTACGCGATCAACGGGCGCAAGTCCGGCGTCCGGCTCCAGACCTCCTTGACGCGGCTTCGGGAACACTTCGGCGAGGATCGCGCCATCGACTTGACCGCCGACCGGCTCGCCGGATACGTCCGGGCGCGGCTGGAGGACAAGGATCGCCCGGTGAAGCCGGCGACCGTGCGCGCCGAGCTCGCCGCGCTCAAGCGGGCTTTCGCGCTCGCGAAGCGGGCGGGCAAGGTGGCCGACGTGCCCCCCTTCCCTATCCTGACGATTCAGAACACGCGGACCGGCTTCCTTGAGCAAGGCGACTTCGCCCGGCTGGCCGCGAAACTGCCGGACCATGTTCGCCCGCTGGCGCAATTCGCCTATCTGACCGGCTGGCGCATTTCCGAGTGCGAATCGTTGACGTGGCGTCAGGTTGACCTCGTGGGCGGATGGGCGCGCCTGGAGCCGGGCAGCACGAAGAACGGCGAAGGGCGGGCCTTCCCGCTGCGTTCCCTGCCCGATCTGGCCGCGCTCATGGAACGGCAGCGCGAAGCCGTGACCGCGCTTGAGCGCGAGACGGAGCAGATCATCCCGTGGGTATTCCCGAAGCCGGACGGCTCCCCTATCGGCCGCTTTGACAAGGCATGGAAAACCGCACGCAAGGCCGCCAAGCTGCCCGGTGTTCTGTTCCATGACCTAAGGCGCAGCGCGGTCCGGAACCTGGAGCGGGCCGGCGTGTCGCGGTCGGCCTCGATGAAGCTGACCGGCCACAAGACGGAAAGCGTTTTCCGGCGCTACGCGATCGTGGACTCGGCCGACTTGGAAGCGGCAACGGCCATGCTCGCGGCGCACCGGGAAGCCGTGGCGAAGGCGGAGGCCGCGAAGGCCGAAGCGGAGAAGGCGGCCGGGGGCGTGGTGGATTTTCCCGGCGAACAGGCACAGAACAGGCACAAAACGCCGCGCAAGGCACAGACGGCTTCCGCGCCGGAATCAGTAACCGCTTGATTGTTAATGGGTTCCGTGGTGGGCCTGGCCGGAATTGAACCGGCGACCTACGGATTAGGAATCCGTTGCTCTATCCATCTGAGCTACAGGCCCGTCGGCGCCGCGAGCCTCAGAACTGGATGAGGCTCATGACGTCCATGCCCAGCAGGCGCGCCCGCCCCTCGAGGAAGGTCAGCTCCACGAGGAACCCGGCGCCCACGACTTCCGCCCCCAGCCGCTCCGCCAGCTTGCGGGTCGCCGCGGCGGTGCCGCCGGTCGCCAGCAGGTCGTCCACGATGAGCACCCTCTCGCCGCGCGCCAGGCTGTCGACGTGGATCTCCAGGCGATCCTTGCCGTACTCGAGCGAGTACTCCTCGGTCGCGGTCTTCCACGGCAGCTTTCCCGGCTTGCGCACCGGCACGAAGCCGGCGCCGAGGCTCATGGCGATCGCCGGCGCGAAGATATAGCCGCGCGACTCGATCCCGACCACCTTGGTGATGCCGCTCTTGCGGAAAGGCTGCGCCAGGCGATCGAGCGCCTCGCGCAGAGCCTCGGAATCCTGGAGCAGCGGCGTGATGTCGCGGAAGAGAATGCCCGGCTTGGGGAAGTCGGGCACGTCCCGGATCAGGCTGCGGAGATCCACGTGGCTGCGCGGGGAACGTTCAGTGTCGGATTTCAAAGCGCGTCACCGTCTCCTCGAGCGTCGCGTCGCTGACCTCGATCCCGTCCACGCGGCCGGCCGCCGGACCCTGCCGCAGATCCGCGATGAAAGTCGCGATGTCCTCCGCCTCGCCCGCGGCCACCGCTTCCACCCGTCCGTCGGCCAGGTTCCTCACCCAGCCGCGCAGGCCGCGGTGCCGGGCAGCCCGCTCGGCGAAATAACGGAAGCCGACCCCCTGAACGATGCCTCGAATCAGCAGGCGTTTCGCCGTCATGGGGTCCCGGCATGGTCGGGGCGAGTGGATTTGAACCACCGACCCCTTGGTCCCGAACCAAGTGCGCTACCAGGCTGCGCTACGCCCCGACCTTGCTTGAGCGAGGCGCCCTTATAGCACGCTCATTTCCCTGGCGTCAAACCTCGGATTCACGCGGGTTGCGAGGGTCGCGCGCCCGCCGAAACGCCTCGTCCGCCGCCTCGCGCAGGACCGGATCGGGGTCGCTTCGCAGCCCCTCGGCTGCCCCCAGGGACGCCTCGTCCAGGACGTTCGCGGCGACCGCGAGGGCGCTCCGGAGCACCCCGCGCCGGCCGGGCCGGTCGAACGGGGTGCCTTCGAAGCGGGCTTCGAAGGCGGTTTCGTCCATCCGCAGCAGGCCGGCGAGGGTCGTCTCGCGCACCGCCGCTGACGGAAGGAATGCCGGGTCGGCCACGGGCTCGGCCTTGTGGTTCCAGGGACAGACCTCCTGGCAGACGTCGCAGCCGAAGACCCAGTCTCCGAGATCGCCGGCCCTTCCCTGCGGGAGGTTCTCCTTCAGCTCGATGGTCAGGTAAGAGATGCAGCGGTTCGAGTCGACGACGTAGGGCTCGAGGATCGCCCCTGTCGGGCAGTCGTCGATGCAGGCCGTGCAGGTGCCGCAGCGATCCTCGATCGGCGTCCCCGGCTCGAGATCGAGGCTCGTGAGGATCTCGCCGATCAGGAACCAGGAGGGCCCTCCGTCCCGGATCAGGTTGGTGCTCTTCCCGAACCAGCCGAGCCCGGCGCGCGCGGCCAGCTCGCGCTCGAGAATCGCACCGGTGTCGACGTAGGCGCGACTCTCCACCCCGGGCGCCTCACGCCGCAGGAAGGCTTCGAGCTTCTCGAGTCGCTCGAGGAGCGTGGCGTGATAATCGGTTCCGAGAGCGTAGCGGGCGACGTACGGGACGAGGCCCTCCTGTTCATGCCGATCTCCCGCGTACGGCAGGTAGGGCTGCGCCACGACGATGGCGGCCCGGGCCCAGGGGAAGCGGCGGGTGAGATCGACGCTGTCCTTCGCCGTGCGCTCCATCCACCAGGTCATGCCGGCGCCGCGGCCGCGCGCCAGCCAGTCGTGCAGCGCCGCGGAGTGATCGGACGGACCGATGCGGGCGAAACCGAGGGGGCCGAGGCCGATTTCGGCGGCACGCTGCCGCAGGCGGGCGGCGAGCGGCGCGAGCGACAGGGCCAGGCTCCTCGGGCTCAGGCGAGCAGGCGCGTCGCGTCCGGATCGAGGATGGCGCGCCGCCAGCGGCGCAGGCCCGGGATCGGATCGCCGCCGTCGAGGGCGGCCATGCCGCGATCGGCCAGCGCGTCGAGCGTCGATTGCGGGAACAGGACGCCGGGATCGAGCCCGAGCTCGGCGGCGCGCTCGCGCCGCCAGGCGCGCAGGCGCTCCACCCGCACGCGGAAGGCGGTGGTCCGCCGCCGTCCCTGCCCTTTCGGCGGCTTCGGCCGCTCCCCCTCGGGGATCGCCAGCGCCCGCTCCACCGCCTCGAGCACCAGCGGCCCGATCCGCCGGCGGACCAACGGAGTGAACCCTTTCAACCCGTCGAGATCGGCCGCGGCCTTCGGCAGGCGGCGCGCCAGGGCCAGGAGTGTCTCGTCCGAGACGATGCGGAACGGCGGCACGTCGGCGTTGCGGGCGCGCTCGTCGCGCATCGCGGCCAGCTCCTTGAGCGCGGCGGCCGCCGCCGGCTCGAGATCGCGCGCTCCCTTGATCCCCCAGAAATCGTCCGGGTCGAAGGAGCGCGGCGGCCACGATCGGCGGGCAATGTGCTCGAACTCCTCGCGCGCCCACTCGAGCCGGCCGCGCTCGCGCAGGTCGGCCTCGAGCACGTGCTGCAGCCGGATGAGGTGCATGACGTCCTCGGCCGCGTAGGCGCGCTGCCTTTCGGTGAGCGGCCGGCGCGACCAGTCGTCCCGCTGACAGCCCTTGTCGAGCGTCACGGCGAAGTATTCCTGCAGGAGACCGGCCAGCCCGACCGATTTCTTGCCGAGGATCTGCGCGGCGATCATCGTGTCGAAGAGGGGGCGAACCTCGAGGCCGAAATCCCGGCGCAGGTAGAGCACGTCCTGCTCGGCCGCGTGCAGCACCTTGCTCGACGGCGCCCCCTGGAACACCGGCGCGAGCGGCGTCAGATCCTTGAGAGCGATCGAGTCGATGAGCCAGGACTCGTGTCCGTCGGAGACCTGGATGAGACAGCACTTGTGAAAGTAGTGGTAGAAGGAGTCGGCCTCGGTGTCCACGGCCAGATCCCCGGCTTTCGCCAGCTTCGCCGCGGCCGCGGCGAGACCCTGCTCGGTGTCGACCCAGGTCGGCGGCTGCGGCGCGCTCATTCGGCGAACCCGTGGGCGCCGATCAGGCGCACGAAGCGGCAGTCCTCACCGTCCTCCACCTCGGCGCCGGCTTCGGTGCGGACGAGGGTGCGCACCTTCTGCTGGAAGGCGCTGCCGACCGGGACGACCAGCCGCCGCCCGACCGGGAGCTGATCGAGCAGCGCCCGTGGCACGCGTGGTGCCGCGGCGCTGACCACGATGCCTGCGAACGGGGCTTCCTCCGGCCAGCCGGCGCTGCCGTCGCCGCCGCGGGAGCGCACGCCGGAAAGACCGGCGCGCTGCCAGTTCGCGCGCGCCCGCTCGAGGAGCGGTTCGAGGCGCTCGATGGTGTAAACCTCGCAGCCGAGCCTCTGGAGAATCGCCGCCTCGTAGCCGGAGCCGGTCCCCACCTCGAGCACGCGGTCCCCCGCCGCGACGCCCAGGCGTCCGATCATGCGGGCGACGATGGCCGGATGGGACAGGGTCTGTCCGCAGCCCAGTGGCAACGCCTCGTCACCATAGGCGCGGGCGCTCAAAGCCTCGTCCACGAACAGGTGCCGCGGCACCTCGCCGAAGGCGGCGAGGATCGGGCCGTCCGGGATCCCCTGGGCGCGCAGGCGATCGACCATCCGGCCGCGCCGGCGCGCGAAATCGTCGGGACGGATCAGGCCTCGAGGTTCCAGCGGCGCACCTCGTCGAGCACACGGTGATGGGTCAGGTCCAGGTGCAGCGGCGTGAGGGAAATCAGGCCCTCCGCCAGGGCGGCGAAATCGCTCTCCGGGTCTTCTTCCCACTCGGCCGGCGTTCCGCCGATCCAGTAGTACGTCCTTCCCTTCGGGTCGGCCCTCTCGATGACTCCGCCGGGATAGAGGCGCTTCCCCTGCTTCGTCACCCGTACGCCCTTGGGCGTGCCGCGCGGCACGTTGACATTCAGCAGGGTGTCGGGCGGCATGCCGCGCTCGAGGACCTCCCGGGCGAGCTGCAGCGCGAAGCGGCCGGCGGCGGTGAAGTCGGCCTCGCCGTGATCGAGCTGCTGCGACACGGCGAAGGCGGGCACCTCGATCAGGGTCGCCTCGAACGCGGCCGACACGGTCCCCGAGTAGGTGACATCGTCGCCGAGATTCGGCCCCTTGTTGATGCCGCTGACGACCAGGGCCGGCCGCCGGTCGGCCAGGACGCTGTGAACGCCGAGATAGATGCAGTCGGTCGGCGTCCCCTGCACGGCATAGTGCCGCGGACCCCGCCGCTCGATCCGCAGCGGATGGTTCAGGGTGAGGGCGTGCCCCTGGCCGCTTTGTTCCCGATCGGGGGCGATGACGAATACCTCGCCGAGCGGCTGCAGCGCCTCTTCGAGGACGCGCAGCCCCTCGGCGTTGAACCCGTCGTCGTTGGTGATCAGGATGGGGACCCGGTTCATCTCTGCCCGTCTCGCCCGGCCCCGGTCGCCGGCCGCAGGCATGAGCCCCGACCGGGCCGGCCGATGCCCCCCGTCGGCCCGGAGGTCCCCACGCAGGTTGAAATCAATTGGTCGGGGCGACTGGATTTGAACCAGCGACCCCTTGCACCCCAAGCAAGTGCGCTACCAGGCTGCGCCACGCCCCGACGTCACTCCCAGTGCCCATTCGTACCGTCATTATAGGGATCCCGGCGCTGGGGTCGCCCGTCCCGCGGGCTTTCTAGCACGGCATGGAACGGCCGGTCAACATTCCCGAGAGAGATCCCATCGCGGGAACGGATCCGCCAGCCGACCACCGCCGCGCTGAACGGCCGGGTCGGCGGGGGGGTGATTGCGACAGCCACCCAGAACCGGGACTGAGCCTCCCGTCGTTACGGGCCGAACTTGACGAGGAAGGCGTCGGAGCTGCCGGGGCTGGGTAGGGCGCCGCCGCCGAAGTCGACGGAGAGGAAGTAGTCTCCGGTCAGGATGACGTTCCCGCTCGGGTCCGAGGCGACGCCGTTTCCATGGTCGTCGGACAGGTCCCCGAAGCGCTTCGACCACACGTGGGCGCCGGCATTGTTGAATTTGGCGAGGAAGATGTCGAAGCTGCCGTTGCCCCACAAGGGGCCTCCTCCGAAATCAGCGGCGCCCACCATCGTTCCGGTCATGATGACGTTGCCGGCCGTATCGACCGTCACGCCCGCGGCGGAGTTGCCGCCGATGCCGAAGCGCTTGGACCACACGTGGGCACCGGTGGATGACAGCATGGCGAGGAACATGTTGCCGCCGCCGACGCTCACCAGCGCCCCCCCGCCGAAATCGATGGTTCCGTAATAGTCTCCCGTCACGACGACTCGGCCGCTGCGATCGAAGGCGAGACTGGCGCCGATGTCATCGCTGGTGTCGCCGAAGCGCTTGGACCAGAGCGGGGCGCCGGCCGAGGTGTACTCGGCGACGAAGACATCGTGCGCGCCGGCACTGGTCAGCGGGCCTGCGCCGAAGTCCGCCGTCAGCGAGAAGTAGCCGGTGATCGCCACATTCCCGCTGGCATCGACGGCGATGGCCTGGCCCCTGTCCGCACCGCTTCCTCCGAAC
>DASYQE010000043.1:0-5041 GCA_036005805.1 Candidatus Polarisedimenticolia bacterium
GCGCGGCCTCGAGCACGACGGCGCGGGTGACGCCCGGAAGGGCGGTCCCGTCCGTGGCGGGTGTCAGCAGCCGCCCCCCCTCCACGAGGAAGATGTTGCTCGTCGTCCCCTCGGTCAGGTGGCCGGCGGCGTCGAGGAGCGCCGCCTCGAACGCTCCCGCCCGCGACGCCTCGCGCCGGGCGAGGACGGCCGGGAGCCGGCTCGTGGTCTTGATCGCGGCGTCGAGCACCGCCGGCGGAACCGCCTGCCGGCCCACGACCGCGAGATTCACCCCTTCCTCGTAGAGCCGCGGCTCGAGACCGGAGAACGCAGCGGCCGTGATGATGCGCGTCGGCGGGCCGGGGGCGTGGACGTAATCACCCGGGCGGCCGACACCGCGCGTCAGCGTCAGGCGCAGGCGCGCGTCCCGGAGTCCGTTCGCTTCGAGGGTTTCGCGCAGATGCGAGGCGAGGACCGATGGCGAAGGCCACCCCTCGAACTCCGCCAGGGCCGCCGATCGCTCCAGCCGCTCGAGGTGCGCCTCGAGGCGGAAGATCCGCCCCGACACGGCGCGCATCGACTCGAAGACGCCATCGCCGTAGAGCAGGCCACGATCGAAGACGGAGATACGGGCGTCCGCTTCCTCCACGAGGCGCCCGTCGAGGTGAACGAACACGGGCGCGTCCCGGGGTCCGGCGGGGGCCGGGGTCAGTGCGCCAGCCCGGCCTCGGAGGCCGGGGCGGGGACGCGCACCGCGGGCGGGACGGGAGAAGCCGGACCGGCCGCGCGGGAAGCGGCCGCGACGGGATCCGCGGCGGCCACCGGACGGTAGAGGGTGTCGCGCTCGACCGGCACGCGGCCCGCCTCCTCGATGAGGTCGACGAGGCGCTGCCGCGCCACCAGCTGCGGCGACACGGCGCCGGCGCGGTGGAAGATCTCCTCGGTGACGACGGTGCCGTCGAGGTCGTCCGCACCGAAGTGCAGCCCGGCCTGCGCGACGCGCGGCGTCATCATGATCCAGTACGCCTTGATGTGCGGGAAGTTGTCGAGCATCAGGCGCCCGACCGCGAGCTGGCGCAGGTCGTCCGCGGCCGAGGGTTTCGGGATGTGCGACAGCCGCGTGTTCTCCGGGTGGAAGGCGAGCGGGATGAACGCCATGAACCCGTCAGTCTCGTCCTGGGCCTCGCGCAGCGCCAGCAGGTGGTCGACGCGCTCCTCGAGGGTCTCGACGTGGCCGTAGAGCATCGTGGCGTTGCTCTTGAGCCCGACGCGGTGCGCGGTCTTCGCCACCTCCATCCAGGCGCGGTGATCGATCTTCCCCTTGAACAGGACCTGGTGCGCGTGGTCGGTCAGGATCTCGGCCCCGCCGCCGGGGAGCGAGCCCAGGCCCGCCTCCTTGAGGGTGAGCAGGATCTCCTCGACCGGCTTCTCGAAGGTCTCGGCCATGGCGGCGATCTCGACCATGGTGAACGCCTTGACGTGCACGTCGGGGCGGACCCGCTTCATGGCCCGGATGACGTCCACGTAGTACTGCAGCGGCAGCGCCGGGTTCACGCCCCCGACCATGTGGATCTCGCGGATCGGCTCGTCGAGATGCTGGCGCATGCGGCGCTCGACGTCCTCGGGGGTCAGCGTGTAGGCGTCCTTCTGCTTGGCGGTGCGGTAGAACGCGCAGAACTTGCAGCCGGCGATGCAGACGTTCGTGTGGTTGATGTGCTGGTTGACGATGAAGTACGCGGCGTCGCCGTGGCGCGCCTCGCGCACCCGGTTCGCCAGCGCCCCGATCGCCAGCAGATCCGCTCCCTGGTAGAGCGCCAGGCCGTCCTCGCGGGAGAGGCGCTCCCCCGCCACGACCTTGTCGCGGATCGTCCCGAGGCCGGCCGCCTCGAGCGCCCGGTGCTCCAGGCGCGACAGCACCGGCGCCGTCACGCCCGGATCTCGCGCGGCACGACCGGGATGTCCACCGGCACCAGCCGGTGCCGGGCCTGCTCGGGGCTGAGCGCCACCACCGCTCCCGACTTGGTCCGGGCGTTCTCGAGCGCCATCGAGCAGAGCGTGCCGCACATGGTGCACACGGCCTTGTCGTAGTCCTCGCTCTTGTAGCGGAACTCGCGCGCCTTCTCGGGGTCGAGCGACAGCCGGTACTGCCCCTCCCAGTCGAGCTTCTTGCGGTAGATCGACATCTGCGCATCGCGCTCGCGCGCCCAGAAGACCCCCTTCGCCATGTCGCCGGAGTGGGCGGCGATCTTCGTGGCGATGACGCCGTCGCGCACGTCCTCGATGGTCGGCAGCCTCAAGTGTTCCGCCGGGGTCAGGTAGCACAGGACGTCCGCCCCCGCCGCCGACGCGACCGCGCCGCCGATGGCGCCGGTGATGTGGTCGTAGCCGGCGCCGACATCCGACGTCAGAGGGCCGAGGACGTAGAACGGGGCGCCTCGGCAGACGCGCTTCTCGAGCATCACGTTCGCCTGGATCTGGTCGATCGGCACGTGCCCCGGACCCTCGATCATCACCTGCACGCCCCGCTCGTGCGCCCGGGCGGTCAGCTCGCCGAGCGTCAGCAGCTCCTGGATCTGGGCCGCGTCGGTGGCGTCGGCGGTGGCCCCGGGGCGGATGCCGTCCCCGAGCGACAGCGTCACGTCGTGCTCGAAGGCGATGTCGAGAAGGCGGTCGAACTGCGTCAGCAGCGGGTTCTCCTCGCCGCTGCGGGCGATCCACGACGCCAGCATCGAGCCGCCGCGCGACACGATGCCGGCGATGCGATCGCTCCCGTCCAGGCGGCGCACCGCTTCGCGGCTGACGCCGCAGTGGACGGTGATGAAGTCCACGCCGTCCTTCGCGTGACGCTCGATGACGCCGAACAGGTCGTCCGCCGTCAGTCCGAACACCGACCCGCGGTCGGCGACCGCCTGGTAGATCGGCACGGTCCCGAGCATGACGGGACAGGCGCGCAGGATGGCGCGCCGCACGAGATCGAGCTCGTCCCCGGTCGACAGGTCCATCACCATCTCGGCGCCGCAGCGCACCGCGGTCGCGAGCTTCAGGAGCTCCTCGTCGAGCTGCTGGTGGTGGCCCGAAGTGCCGATGTTGGCGTTCACCTTGGTGGACAGCCCCTCGCCGACCCCGATCGGGTTGAAGTCGTGGTGCACGTTCTTCGGGATGATGGCGCGTCCCGAAGCGATCCGGCGCCGCAGCTCCTCGGGATCCAGCCCCTCGACGGCGGCGACGTAGCGCATCGCCTCGGTCGTCCGGCCCCTCTTCGCCTGCTCCATCTGGGTCATCGCGATCTTCTTTCTCCCCCCGGCCCGGGGGCCTCTGGACCTAGTGCGCCGTTTCGGTGGCGCGCATCTCCCGGATGATGGTCACCTTGATCCGTCCGGGGTACTCCATCTGGGACTGTATCTTCTTCGCCAGCTCCGCCGCCAGAAGGGCCAGGCGATCGTCGTCGATCCGCTCCGGCCGCGCGATGACGCGGATCTCGCGCCCCGCCTGGATGGCGTAGGAGTGCTCCACCCCCTCGGTCTCGTTCGCGAGCGTCTCGAGCTGCTCGATGCGCTTGGCGTAGTCGACGACGCTCTTGCGGCGCGCCCCCGGGCGCGAGCCGGAGATCGCGTCCCCCGCCGAGACCAGCACGGAGATCGGGTGGATGACCTCGACGTCGTCGTGGTGCGATCCGATGGCGTTGATCACGATCGGATGCTCATTGTAGCGCGTGGCCACCTCGACCCCGATCTCGGGGTGCGTCCCCTCGCGCTCGAAGTCGATCGCCTTGCCGATGTCGTGGAACAGTCCCGCGCGCTTCGCCAGCGTCCCGTCGAGTCGCAGCTCGGAGGCCATGATGGCGGTGAGCTTGGCGACCTCGATCGAGTGCTGCAGGACGTTCTGGCCGTAGGACGTGCGGTAGCGCAGGCGGCCGAGGAGCTTCACCATCTCCGGGTGCACCTCCTGGATGCCCAGCTCCTTGAGGGCGTCCTGCCCGGCGCGCAGCATCAGGTCCTCGACGCGACGCTGCTGGCGCTCCACCAGCTGATCGATGCGCGCCGGGCTGATGTTCCCGTCGCGCAGGAGCCGCTCCAGGGTCAGCTTCGCCACCTCCCGCTTGATCGGGTTGAAGCAGGAGAGAACCACCGCCCCCGGCTGGTCGTCCATGAGGAGCTGCACGCCGGTCGCCTTCTCGAAGGCGCGGATGTTCTTCCCCTCGTGGCCGATGATCCGCCCCTTGAG
Organism: Candidatus Polarisedimenticolia bacterium; assembly: GCA_036005805.1. Classification (GTDB taxonomy): domain Bacteria; phylum Acidobacteriota; class Polarisedimenticolia; order Gp22-AA2; family Gp22-AA2; genus DASRAU01. The sequence goes on from DASYQE010000043.1 coordinate 4,204, forward strand.
CTTGTCGTTCGACAGCGGGAAGACGCTGACGCTGCGTTCCGCGGTCCACTCGGCGGCGGTGCGCTCGATGGCCAGAGAGACGATCTTCCCCGCCTCGATCTCCGCCCGCTTCTGCGCCTCCTCGCGCGCCTCGCGCACCAGGCGCGCCGTCTCGAAGCGCACCTCCTGCTTGAGGTTGCCGAGGAGCGTCTGGCGCGCGTCTTCGAGGGTCAGCCCGGTCAGCGTCGACAGCTGCTGGTTGATCTCGCCGGCGGTGCGGCGCAGCCGGTCGCGCTCCCGTCCGGTCTCGGCGCGCACCGACTCGGCTTCACGCTCGCGGGTCTCGATCTCCTGCTCGCGGGTGAGCAGGCGCGCGTCGCGGTCGCGCTGCGCCGCCTCGCGCTCCTCGAGGGCCCGCTGCGCCTGCTGCACCTCCTGGGATCGGGCGCGGATCTCCTGCTCGAGGCGCGCCTTGGTCTGCAGCCATTCCTCTTTGGCCGCGAGAATGGTGGAGCGGCTGTGGTCCTCGGCCTCGCGGCGGGTCCGGGTGATCGCCTCGTCCGACTGGCCGCGCGACTTTTCCGCCTCGGCCCGCGCCATGCGGCCCTTGGCGAGCCAGCCGAGGAGCGCCCCTCCGCCCAGCGCGAGGAGCACCCCCGGGATCACCGCCTGCAGCACACCTTCGCCCATTCTTTTCTCCGCGGATGGATCCGCTGTCCAGGGGGTGACGGAGACGAACGGGGCGGGGCCGGACCGGTCCCGAAGCTACCGTGACGGCCCGGGAGGATCCCCGGAGGGACTCCCGGACGCCGGACACGGACGGACGCACACCCGCAGGCGCAACCCAAGGCGCGGATCG
>DASYQE010000044.1:0-2574 GCA_036005805.1 Candidatus Polarisedimenticolia bacterium
TCCGGGTGCTTCTTCCCCGGGATCGGCCGGTAGGGGTCGTTGTAGAACTGGACGTACTGCGGACCCCACCAGAGGATGTGGGGGAAGCGGTTGGCGAGCATGATGCGCAGCATCGTGCGCAGGGCCGGCGACCACGACTCCGCCGGCCCCAGCGGCGTCCGCGCCCAATCGAAGGCGCGGATCCGCCCGCCCATCTCCCCGCCACCGACCAGGAACCCGAGAGAGTCTTCCTGCATGCAGGCTCCGCCCCAGCGCGGCGCCGCCAGGCTGCGGCGGCCCTAGCCGGTCTTGTTCCGGCTCGTGGCCGGGGTCAGGGTTTCCAGAAGTCGAAGCAGGTCGTTCGAATCCGCCGGCTTGACGAGGTGCGCGTCGAAGCCGGCGTCCGCGGATCGACGCCGATCCTCGTCCTTGCCCCACCCGGTCAGCGCCACCAGGAGCACGTCGCGCCCCCAGTCCTGCTGCCGGATGTGCCGCGCGGCGTCGTAGCCGTTCATCCGCGGCATGCCGATGTCGAGGAAGACCACTTCGGGCCGGAAGCGCTCGGCGGCGGCCAGCGCCTCGAGCCCGTCGTGCGCCGTCATCGCCTCGTGACCGGTGACGCGCAGGAGCGTCGCCAGGGAGTCGGCCGAATCGACGTTGTCGTCCACGACGAGGGTGCGCCGCGCCGCCCGCTTCGTCGCCACCGTCGAGGGCAGGAGGCGCACATCCGGCCGGGCCTGCCGCTCGAACTCGGAGATTCTCTGCAGGAGCGGGAGCCGCACCACGAACTCGCTTCCCCGCCCGGGCCCGTCGCTCGTGGCCAGGATGCTTCCGCCGTGCAGCTCGACGAGACGGCGCACCAGCGTCAGCCCGATCCCCAGGCCGCCCTGGGCCCGCTCGATGGAGCGATCGACCTGGTTGAACATGTCGAAGATGTTCCCCAGCCGGTCGGGGGGAATGCCGAGCCCGGTGTCGCGCACCCGGATCACCACCTCGTTGCCGTGACGCGAGGCCGACAGCCACACCTGCCCGCCCGGCTCGGTGTACTTGCAGGCGTTGTTCATGAGGTTGTTGAGGACCTGGGCGAGACGCACCGGGTCGGCCTGCAGGAAGATGGGCTCGGGCGGCAGGGTGACGTGGATCTCGTGGCGGCGCTCCAGGGCGAGCGGCCGCGCCGTCTCGACGGCGTGGTCCACGACCGTCGCAAGCTCGATCGGCTCGCGCCGCAGCTGCAGCGTGCCGCGGGTGATGCGCGACACGTCGAGCAGGTCGTCCACCAGGCGGATGAGGTGGTGCAGCTGGCGCTCCAGCACGCCGCGCAGGGGCTCTTCGCCGGTCGCCGCCGCTTTCTCCAGGAGCCTCATGACCATGAGCGAGTTGCGCATCGGCGCCAGGGGATTGCGCAGCTCGTGCGCCAGGATCGCCAGGAACTCGTCCTTGCGGCGGTCCGCCTCGCGCAGCGCCTCCTCGTTGCGCTTGCGCTCGATGAGGTCGGCCGCCTGGCGCGCCAGGATGTCGAGATTGCGGAGGTCCCGTTCCGGCGGGACGTACGGCCGGTTCCAGTGCGTCGAGATCATCCCCACCGTGTTGCCGGCGCGCGAGATGAGGGGAGTCGTCTGCACCGCCCGGATGCCGGTCTCGCGGTACGTCTCGAGCGCCTGCGACCCGGCGAGGCTGGGGCACCTCTCGATGTCCGGGACGAGGACCCGGCGGCCGGTCTTCAGGGCCCGGCCGCACGATGTCGCGCAATCGCAGCGCACCCGCCGCCAGGTCCGCTCCGCCTGCGGGCTGAACCCGCGCGATGCGAGCAGGCGCAGCTCGGTGTCGCCGCCCCGCCCCGGCTCGACCATCTGCATGCTGGAGAACTCCGAGCGCATGAGCACGGCCGCCGCGTCGATCACCTTCCGGTAGAGCCTCTCCTCGCCGGTCTCGCTCAGAAGCTCGGCCCCGACGGTCTGCAGGAGGCGCGCGTCCGCCTCGGCGTGCCGCAAATCCGCGTCCGCCTGGTCCCGCTCGATGGCGATGGCGATGAGCTGGCGCGCCACGGAGCCGATCTGCGGATTGACCGGTTCGGGATTGCCCGGCTCACGCCGGTACATGGCGAAGGTCGCCAGAGGCACGCCGGCGGCTCCGCGCACCACCGTCGACAGCACCGAGCGCAGTCCGCTCGCGGTCGCGCGGTCGCGCCAGCCGGCCGCGAAGCGATCATCGGCGGAGATGTCCCTCACCAGGACGTCTTTCATGTCCTGGAGGGCCAGGCAGCAGGGTCCGGTCGCCGCCGGCTGGATCGGCACGCCATCCATGGCGCGCATGTATTCGAACGGCAGGCTCGGGCCCGCCCCGGACCGCAGGGTGTGGGTGACGCCGTCCACCAGGTGGATGGAGCAGAGCAGCCCCGGTTCCTGCTCCTCGACCAGGCGCACCAGATCGACGAGCACCTCGGAGAGCCCGACCCGCCGGGCGATCTTCTCGAGGACGCGGCGCTGCCCTTCCATGAACGCCTCGGCCCGTTTGCGCTCGGTGATCTCCTGCACCGTGCCGCGCAACCCGATGACCGTCCCGTGCGCGTCCCGGATCGCCTCGCCGCGCATCGCC
>DASYQE010000045.1:0-2785 GCA_036005805.1 Candidatus Polarisedimenticolia bacterium
CGCCGACGAGGCGCGCAACGTGCGGGTGGCCAAGCGGTTCACCGCGCTCTGGGGTGTCGTCGCCGTCTCCTTCGCGCTCTTCGCCGGCTTCGCCGAGAACCTCATCGAGGCGATCAACATTCTCGGGTCGATCTTCTACGGCGTCATCCTGGGGATCTTCCTGGTCGCGTTCTTCTTCCGGCGGGTGGGCGGCAGCGCGGTCTTCTTCGCCGCGGTGACAGCCCAGGCCATCGTGATCGCGATGTACCTGTCCTTGAACCTCGGCTACCTCTGGTACAACGTGATCGGCTGCGCGGTGTGCATCGCCCTGAGCGTGTCGCTGCAGGCGGCCCTCGGCCCGCGCGCCCCCAGCGAGGTAGGCCGTTCGGCATGACCAGGGAGCCGGTCATTGCGTTCGGCCAGCAACCCTGCGGGTTTTTCCCGCGGCGCTTTCTCGTGGCCAAGATCCGGACGGCCCGGCGGCTGCAGGCGGAGATGGGCGGGCGCATTGTCTTCTTCTGCCATGACAGCGACCATGATCCGCGCGAAACGCGGACGATCCTGCGCCATCGCACGACCGGAGAGACGGCCAAGCTCAACTTCGTGGTCGCGAGCAAGCTCCAGAGAAAGTTCTCGCCGCTCTACGCGAAGCGCATCGCCCCGGACTGGCAGGACCGGACGTTGCTCCAGCTCCCCAATTACGTGGAGGGTCGGGTGATCGACGTGTTCCGGACGACGTCGGCCGAGACGGTGTCGGACTTCTGCCTGGCCATGTATCGACGCCTGGGGTGGCTCGATGGGATCGAGGTCGTGCGCTCGAGCGATCCGGCGCTGCGGCGCCGCGCGTGCCCCGTGAGCGAATTCTTCGTGGACGTGCCGTACGAGGGCGAGATCGTCCGCGCGCGCGTGCGCGACGGTGCGCTCGAGCTACACGAGGGCGGGAACGCCTTCCTGACTCTGCCCGCGACCGCCTTCGCCAAGGAGCAGATCAGCCCCACCCGCGATACCCGGCTCCGGTGGATGCAGTCGGTCATACAATGCACTCACTACGTGGCCGGCGCGGGCGAGCACGCCTATCTCAGGCAGGAGGAAGCGCCCGACATCACCTTCGTGGGCCGGGACGAGATCGACCGATCCGATGAGGCCTGCACCGAGCTTCCCGCCTGACCGTCCGCAGAGGGGAAACGGGCGCCACGCGCGTCGTGATTGACATGGCGCGCGGCGACCCTCTCCGTATCGGCATCAGCTGCTTTCCCTCCGTGGGTGGGAGCGGCACCCTGGCCACCGCGCTCGGAGAGGATCTGGCGGCCCGGGGACACGAGGTGCATTTCATCTGTTACGAGCGACCGTTCCGCTTGCTCCCGGACGGGCCGCGACTGCGCTTCCATCCCGTCGCCGTCAACGACTACCAGGTGCTCAGATTTCCCGACTACACCTTGCCGCTGTCGGTGCGCATGGCCGAGGTGAGCCGGGATCATCGGCTGGACCTGCTTCACGTCCACTATGCCGTGCCGCACGCGACGGCCGCTGTCCTCGCCCGCTCGATGCTCCCCCGCGAGCAGCGGCCTCGCGTGATCACGACGTTGCACGGCACGGACACGACGCTGCTCGGCCACGATCCCGGCTACGCGCCGGCCATCCGGCACGCCCTGACGCGATCGGATGCGGTCACCGCGGTGTCCGAGTCCCTGAAGCGCGAGACCCAGCGAGTGCTCGCCTTCGGCGGCTCGATCGAGGTGATCCACAATTTCTTCGTCCCGCGCTCGCCGCGCCGCTCGGCCGAAGACGTCCGCCGGGAGCTCGGCCTGGGGCGGGAGGTCGTCGTCGTGCATTCCTCCAATCTGCGCCCGGGCAAGCGCATCGATCTCCTGCTGGAGAGCGTGTCCCGCGTCCGCCCGCGCGACGCCTTCAAGCTCCTCGTGCTCGCGGGAGAATCGTTTGCGCCGTTCATCGACCACGTGCGGCGGCTCGGCCTCGCCGACCGGGTGATCGTCCGCGAGAAGGTCACCGACATCGAGGAGTACCTCCAGGTCGCCGACATCGGGCTGTTCACCTCCGACACGGAGAGTTTTTGCCTGAGCATCCTGGAGGCCATGTGCTTCGGCTGCCCGAGCGTCTCGACCCGCGTCGGCGGAATCCCGGAAGTCATCGAGGACAACGTGAGCGGCGTGCTGGTTCCTGCCGGCGACGCCGGCGCCCTCGCGAACGCGCTGGAGGCCCTGATCCACGACAGGCCGCGCCGGAGCGCGCTGGGCCGGGCCGCGCAGGCGCGCGCGCGCGAGTTGTTTTCGGCCGAGGTCATCGTGCCGCGCTACGAAGCCCTCTACCGGCGGCTGTGCCGGTGATGGTCGCTCATTCGCTCGTCCCGCGGGTAGCGCGCCCGTCGCCGAGCACTTCCGGCAGCAGCCCCTCCGGCCGCTTGATCATCAGCACCACGAGGAGCAGGCCGACGAGCATCTGCTGGGCGGCGGCGAGGCGGACGCCGGTGAGGAAGGGGATCAGGTCCTTGGCGAAGCGGCTGCCCTCGAGGAGGCCGAGGAGGAGCACGGCGCCGGCGATGGCGCCGCGGTTGTTGCCGCTGCCGCCCAGGATGAGGGCGAGCCAGACGAAGAGCGTCTCCTGGGGCAGGAACATGTTGGGCTCGATGTACGCGAGGTAATGGCCAAAGAGGATGCCGGCGAGGCCGGCGATGACGGCGCCGATGACGAAGGCCTGCACCTTGAAGCGCACGACGGTCTTGCCCGCCACGGCGGCCACCGTCTCGTCCTCGCGGATGGCGCGGAGCACGCGGCCGAACGGCGAGCGG
>DASYQE010000046.1:0-2489 GCA_036005805.1 Candidatus Polarisedimenticolia bacterium
CTGGTACACCTCGGGGGGATGCTCGTTCCCGCCGCTCCCCTGGATCAGGCCGTTCTCGACGACGGTGTAGAAGATCGTCGCCCGGTCCTCGTTCGGCGGCTCGGTCGCATCGCTGTGCACCCCCTTCAGCAGCCGGTTCGACCGCATCCGCTCGCCGTCCTTGCCGCGCGAGCCCATCTTGAAGACGATGAGGTTGCCGTCCTTCCGCTCCCCCGGGGAGTCGTCGCAATCCAGCTCGTTGTCCCCGGGAAGCTCCGGCGTGACGCCGCTGCGGGTGACCAGGAAGAACGGCGTGCCGTCCGGCCCGTTGACCCGGACGATCGCCTGGTAATGCCGGCACCCCGACGGGTCCGGCGACCCGCCGATGTGGTACCCGAGCGGCTCGGCGAGCTCGGTCATGTTGAACCATTCGTTGTCCACGGACTTGAGGAACTGGAACCCGTCGGCCCGCTCCTCGGCGCGGACCGGGCCCGTGGAAACCACGACCGACAGCAGGATCCAGGCGAAAGTGCCGACGATCACACCGGTTTTCGAACGCATGACCCCTCCCATGGGACGCCAGGGTCTCCGGCGATGGAGCCGCCCGCCCCCCTCTGACAGGGAGATCACGCTCCCGGGCGAGAACACGACAAGGGACGTCCGGGGCCCATCCGGCGTTTTTCTTCCCCCCCTTTACGCAATCCCCCGCATGGCGGCCCCTCCCCTCGGAGGCCAAGAGTAGCGATCAAGGCCCTGAGACTCGCCTCGTTCACCAGGTCTCGCGGGGAGGAATCCCATGACACTTCGCGTCACGTTGCCGGCGGCGGACTTCGCCGCCGCGCGCAGGCGGGTCCCTGCGCCATTGCTGCTCGGGCTCCTCGGGATGTGCGCTTTCGGTCCGGCGGAGGCGGGCCTCAACATCTGGACCACCCACGGACCAGCGGGGGGCCCGGTCCTGGCCCTGGCGATCGCCCCCGGGAGTCCGGGGACGATCTACGCCGCCTCCGGATCCGCCGGAATCTTCAAGTCGGTGAATGGAGGCGAGTCCTGGCACGCCACCAACGCCGGGCTGCAGGGATTCTTCCTCGATGACGTGACGCTCGATCCGAGGACGCCGTCGGTGGTGTACGTGGCGGCGTTCCAGGGCGCGAACACGCTGTACCGGAGCGCCGACGGCGGCGCGACCTGGATCGGCATGGGCCCCGACATCCCGCCGGGCGTCAGGGCGCTGGCCGTGGATCCCGTCACGCCGACCACCCTGTATGCCTCCATCCTCTTCCGGCCCTTTCTGGTGAAGACGACTGACGGCGGCGCGACCTGGGACTCCATCGCGGAATTCCCGGACGAGGTCCGGGACGTGGCGATCGATCCGCGCTCCCCCACGACCCTCTACGCCGGGGTCTTCCGCTCCACGCCGTCGGGCGGCATCCTGATGAAGAGTCTCGATGGCGGTCAGAACTGGAGCGCCATCTCCTCGGGCCTCTTCGATCCGGCGACCAGCCGGCGCTATGACGTGCTGCGCGTCGTCATCGACCCCGCCGACTCCGCCATCGTCTACATCTCCACCTCGGGAGGAGGCTTCAAATCGATCGACGGAGGCGGGGCCTGGGCCGCGATCGACCATCCCGTGCTGGCGATCGATCCGGTCGTGACCACGACGGTCTATTCAGGCACCCGGACCGACGGCATCTTCAAGAGCAGTGACGCCGGGTCCACCTGGATCGAGCTCAACCGGGGACTCGCCGACCTGCGCGTCAACGACGTCGCGGTGGACCCCCGGACGCCGCGCATCGTGTATGCGGCCACCGACTCGGGCGTGTTCGTCCTCGAACAGGGTCCCGACCTGGACCCGCCGGAGGTCGCCCTCACCGCTCCCGGCGAGGGGACGATCGTCTCGGGCACGATCAACCTGACGGCCGCCGCGACCGACGACGTGGCGGTGGCCGGAGTGCAGTTCCTGCTGAACGGCGAGCCGCTGGGGCCGGAGGACACCTCCTCGCCCTACGAAGTCCCCTGGGACGCCCGGTCGGTGCCCAACGGCGCGCAGGCGCTGGCCGCCACGGCGCGCGACGTGGCGGGACGTCTCAGCACCTCGTCGATCGTCAACGTCACCGTGGCGAACGCGCCGGCTCCGACGCACCCCCGGAAGCGGCTCGAAGAGGAGGACGGGATCCTGGCGCCTGAGGGCGCCTGGACCGTGTCCGGCGACTCGGACTTCGGCGTGGCGTTCAGCGGCGGCAGAGCCGCCTGGACCGAGGCCGCGGGCGCGACCGTGACCTTCACCTTCAAGGGAACCGGCGTGCGCTGGCTCGGCTTCGGGTGCGAACGCTGCGGCGTCGCCGAGGTGCTCGTGGACGGCGGACGCGTGGCGACGGTGGACACCTTCTCCCCGCAGCGTCCGGCCTCGTCGCAGGTGATGTACACCAGCCCGCGGCTGGACATGCGGACCCACACGCTGACCATCGTGGTGACCGGCACCAAGAACACCGCCTCCGCCGGCCGGCTGATCG
>DASYQE010000047.1:0-2468 GCA_036005805.1 Candidatus Polarisedimenticolia bacterium
GGCGGTGATGTGCGTCCCCGGGGCGACCCAGGAGGCGCGCAGGATCGGCTCGCGGCTCGAGGTCGTCGTCACGACGATCTGCGCGCCGCGCACCGCTTCCTGCACGCTGTCGGCCGGGTGCACCGCGATGCCGTGCATCGCGTCCTCGGTCGCCATCCGGGAGGCGACGGCGTTCGCCCGGTCCTCGTGGCGGCCCCAGACGCGGATCTCCTCGAGGTTTCGCACCAGCGCCAGGCAGCGCATCTGGTGGCGCGCCTGCGCCCCCGTGCCGAGCACCGCCGCGACCGAGGCGTCCCTGCGGCTCAGGTGCCGGGCGGCGACCGCCCCGGCGAGCCCGGTCCGGAGATCGGTGATGTAGCCATTGTCGAGCAAAAGCGCCGCCGGCGCGCCGGTGCGCGCGTCGTAGGCCATCACCATCCCGCCGCTGACCGCCAGGCCGCGCCCGGCGTTCTTCGGGAAGCTGCCGGCCACCTTCACCGCCCAGAACGGCGCGCCGTACAGGTGCCCCGCCTTGATGTGGATCTCGGCGTCCTCTTCCGGAACGTTGAGCTGGATGACCGCCGGCAGGTCCGCCTTGCCGGTGGAGTAGGCGGCGAACGCCTGCTCGATCGCCTCGAGCCCGGCGCGCGGTTCGAACAGCGTGCGGATCGCCGTCTCCCTCAGGAGGAGGAGCATTCCGGGGGCGGGGCCGGCGGGATTCACGCGGGGATTCTCTCATCACCCGGGCCTCCGGTGATGAGCCGGGCCGAACGGTTGCGGGTCGCGTAGTTCCAGGCCCACTGCACCAGGACCAGGAGCTTGCTTTCGAACTGCACCAGCCAGGTGATGTGGATGAAGAGCCACACCAGCCAGGCCGGGTACCCCCACACGTGCACGCGCCGGATCAGCCCGACGGCCGACGCCCGCCCGATGGTCGCCAGGATGCCGCGGTCGTTGTAGCGGAACGCAGGCAGGGTGCGGCCGGCGAGACGCGCTTCGACGACCCGCGCCGCGTGGTGTCCCTCCTGGATCGCCACCTGCGCGACGCCCGGAAGGAGCTGGCCGGCAGCATCCCGCACCACCGCGAGGTCGCCGATGACGAAGATCTCCGGGTGCCCCGGAAGCGTGAGGTCGCCCTGCACCGGCACGCGCCCCGCCTTGTCGGTCGTGGTGCCGCTGGCCTCGGCGAGGCGTCTTCCGAGGATCGACCCCGTGACCCCAGCCGACCAGAGCACCGTGCGCGCCACGATCCGCTCCTCGCGGCCTTCGCGCCGGACGGTCACGCCGTCCGGCCGCACGTCGACGACCAGGGCGGAGGTCATCACCTCGGCCCCCAGTCGCCGGAGCGAAAGCACCGCCTTCGCCGACAGGTCGGGCGGATAGGTCGGGAGAATCCGGTCCGCTCCCTCGACGACCAGGATGCGCGCCTGCGCCGGATCGATCGCCCTGAAGTTGCCGCGGAAGGTCCAGTGGGCCAGCTCGCCGATCGCCCCCGCCAGCTCCACCCCCGTCGGTCCGCCGCCGACGAGGACGAAGGACAGCCACGCGGCCCGGTCTCCGGCGGTCGCGGCCTTTTCCGCCTCCTCGAACGCCAGCAGGATGCGACGGCGCATGGCGGTCGCGTCCTCGACCGTCTTCAGGCCGGGCGCGACCTTCTCCCACTCGTCGTGCCCGAAATAGTGGTGCCGCGAGCCCGTGCCGAGGATGAGGCTGTCATACGGGACGGCGCCGCCGTCGGCGAGGAGCACCCGCCGTGCCGTGACGTCGAAGCCTGTGGCCTCGCCGAGCCGCACCTGCGTGTTCCGCTGCCGGCGCAGCACCGCCCTGTAAGGCGCGGCGATGTTGGCCGGCGACAGCCCGCCGGTCGCCACCTGGTACAGGAGCGGCTGGAAGAGATGGAAGTTGCGCCGATCCAGAAGCGTGACCTCGACGGGCGCGCGTCGCAGCGTGAGCGCCGCCTGCAGGCCGCCGAACCCGCCGCCGACGATCACCACCTTGTGAGAAGGCATCAGGGGTTCCAGCCCCGATGGTACACTCGCCGCCTCCGGGAGACAGACCGATGCGCATCGAAACGTTCAGGATGGAACGGATGCAGTCGACGTACGAGAACCTCGTCGAGTGCAATCTTTCGGAAAGCGGCGTCGAGCCGATGCGCGCGGAGGATCTGTTGAAGGATGAGTCCGAGCGGCGCGGACTGCTGCAGCAGAAGCTCGGCTACAGCCAGTCGAACGGCACCGAGGAGCTGCGCGAACAGATCGCCGCCTTCTATCCCGGCGCGAAGAAGGAGAACATCCAGGTCACCAACGGCGGCTCGGAGGCGAACTACATCTCCTTCTGGTCGCTGCTCGAGCGTGGCGACCGTGCCGCGGTGATGCTGCCGAACTACCTCCAGACCTGGGGGCTGGCGCGCGGCTACGCCAAGGCCGATCCCTTCCGGATGATCGAGCGGCCGGACGGCCGCGGCGGCCGGCGCTGGGGGCTCGACATCA
>DASYQE010000048.1:0-49262 GCA_036005805.1 Candidatus Polarisedimenticolia bacterium
GACGCCAGCCGAGGAGTACTTGGCCACGAAAATGTCCGCGTTGCCGGCACTGATGAGCGGCCCGCCACCGAAGTCGACGGCTCCCATGAAGTATCCGGCGACCAGGACGCTGCCGGTGCTGTCCACCGCCACGGCATACCCACGGTCGGTGAGCGCACCACCGAGGCTCTTGGACCACAGGTAAGCGCCGGCCGACGAATACTTCACCAGGAAGATGTCGTTGTCGCCGGCGCTGGTCAGCCGGCCGCCTCCGAAGTCGACCGTTCCTGTGAATTCTCCGGTCACCACGGCATTGCCGCTGCCGTCGACGGCGACCGCGTGCGCGATGGCGTTGTCCAGCAGCGCCGTGCCACCGAAGTGCCGCGCCCAGGCGTTGGCTCCGAGAGTCGCGCAGGCCGACGTGGTGGCGGAGGCGGCGATGCTCTGGGCCGAGGTGTTGCCGGCGGTGTCGTAGGCGGCCACGGTGAACGAGTAAGAGGTCGAAGCGGCCAGAGCGGTGTTGCTGTAGGAAGTCGAGGTCGTCGTGGCGATCTGGACGCCGGCACGGAAGACCTTGTAGCCGGCGAGACCCGAGCCGCCGGTATCGGTGGAGGCTGACCAGGAGAGATTGACCTGGCTGCAGCTGGCCGCCGTGGCGCTCAGGCCGGTGGGGACCGAAGGTGCCGTGAGGTCCGCGCAGGCCGACGTGGTGGCGGAGCCGGCGGTGCTCTGGGCCGAGGTATTGCCGGCGCCGTCGTAGGCGGCCACGGTGAACGAGTACGAGGTCGAGCCGGCCAGACCGGTGTTGCTGTAGGAAGTCGAGGTCGTCGTGGCGATCTGGACGCCGGCGCGGAAGACCTTGTAGCCGGCGAGACTTGAGCCACCGGTGTCGGTGGAGGCGGACCAGGATAGATTGACCTGGCTGCAGCTGGCCGCCGTGGCGCTCAGACCCGTGGGTACCGACGGAGCCGTGAGGTCCGCGCAGGCCGGGGTGGTGGCGGAGGCGGCGGTGCTCTGGGCCGAGGTGTTGCCGGCGGTGTCGTAGGCGGCCACGGTGAACGAGTACGAGGTCGCGGCAGCCAGAGCGGTGCTGCTGTAGGAGGTCGAGGTCGTCGTGGCGATCTGGACGCCGCCAAGGAAGACCTTGTAGCCGGCGAGACCCGAGCCACCGGTGTCGGTGGAGGCGGACCAGGACAGATTGACCTGGCTGCAGCCGGCCGCCGTGGCGCTCAGACCCGTGGGTACCGACGGAGCAGTGGTGTCGGGGCACGTCGGCGTGGTGGCGGAGGCGGCGGTGCTCTGGGCCGAGGTGTTGCCGGCGGTGTCGTAGGCGGCCACGGTGAACGAGTAAGAGGTCGAGCCGGCCAGACCGGTGTTGCTGTAGGAAGTCGAGGTCGTCGTGGCGATCTGGACGCCGGCACGGAAGACCTTGTAGCCGGCGAGACTTGAGCCACCGGTGTCGGTGGAGGCGGACCAGGACAGATTGACCTGGCTGCAGCCGGCCGCGGTCGCCGTCAGGCCAGTGGGGACCGAAGGTGCCGTGAGGTCCGCGCAGGCCGGGGTGGCTGCGGAGGCGGTGGTGCTCTGGGCCGAGGTGTTGCCGGCGGTGTCGTAGGCGGCCACGGTGAACGAGTAAGAGGTCGAACCGGCCAGAGCGGTGTTGCTGTAGGAAGTCGAGGTCGTCGTGGCGATCTGGACGCCGGCACGGAAGACCTTGTAGCCGGCGAGACCCGAGCCGCCGGTATCGGTGGACGCGGACCAGGACAGGTTGACCTGGCTGCAGCTGGCCGCCGTGGCGCTCAGGCCGGTGGGGACCGAAGGTGCCGTGAGGTCCGCGCATGCCGGGGTGGTAGCGGAGCCGGCGGTGCTCTGAGCCGAGGTATTGCCTGCGCCGTCGTAGGCGGCCACGGTGAACGCATACGAGGTCGAGCCGGCCAGACCGGTGTTGCTGTAGGAGGTCGAGGTGGTGGTCGCTATCTGGACGCCGCCACGGAAGACCTTGTAACCGGCGAGGCCCGAGCCACCGGTATCCGTGGACGCGGACCAGGAGAGGTTGATCTGGCTGCAGCTGGCCGCCGTCGCCGTCAGGCCGGTGGGGACCGAGGGAGCCGTGAGGTCCGCGCAGGCCGGGGTCGTGGCGGAGCCGGCGGTGCTCTGGGCCGAGGTGTTGCCGGCGGTGTCGTAGGCGGCCACGGTGAACGAGTACGAGGTCGAGCCGGCCAGACCGGTGTTGCTGTAGGAAGTCGAGGTGGTGGTCGCTATCTGCACGCCGCCACGGAAAACCTTGTAACCGGCGAGGCCCGAGCCTCCAGTATCGGTGGACGCGGACCAGGAGAGGTTGATCTGGCTGCAGCTGGCCGCCGTCGCCGTCAGGCCGGTGGGGACCAAGGGCGCAACGAGATCGCCTTGAGTCGTAGCGCTGGCCACGGCGGAATAGGGTGAATAACTCCCTGATGGTGCAGTGGCGCGAACCCGATAGAAATAAGTCGTTGATGGACTCAGACCGACATTTGTATAGGTCAAGACGTCTCTCGAGTTGGTGCCGATGTGCACCCACCCGCTCAACGGGTCGAGACTGCGTTCTATTGTGAAGCGGTTTTCGGAGTTGTTGTTGTCGAGCCAGCTGAGGTTGATCTGGCCGCTGGAGACGGCTGTCGCGGTCAGAGAGTATGGCGCCGACAAGGTGGCCGCCCGTGAGGTCGAGCTCCAGAATGCGAGGGAAATCAGGAACGGGACTGCCCGTAGGAGTCTCGGGCTCATGAAGGCCTCCCCCCGGTTCTGAAGGCCCCTCTAGACCAAGGGGTACTCCCTTCCTTCGGTAGCCCGGCTGTCAGATCTTTCGATCAGACCCGTGGCTTTGCGTCCCCGCCTTACGGTCGGGTTTGCCCTTATCGAGAAGTGGCCTTCGCGATAACGCAGCGGATTTCAGCAAGACCTGGGCCAGCAGAGATCGAGTCGTATCACGTGTGTTTGCATGAGACCCACGCACGTACCCGACCCGCAGCAAGCCAGCTGTGTAACCGACGATGACAAATCTCTGGCTTGGGATTCGAGAAGTCCGGATGTGCGATCCGGCATCTCCGACGCACCGCGGAGTTGGGTGCCGTGGGTCTCCTACGGCGGGGCCGATATGGGGTCTGTACAACCGTAGAGAGGGCGCCGGGGTCGCCTCGTCCGGCGCGCTTTCCGGCACGGCAACGAATTCCCGGTCGACATTCGTGTCATTCCTCAGCCCCTGCTCAGTTCCGGCTGGAAAGCTCACGGCGGCCACCCTAGCCTTGAACCGTGCACAGGGGTTCCGTCGTTTTCCTGCTCCTTTCCGGTCTTTTCGCCGTAGCGTCGTCGATGGCCCGGGCCGGGGATACCCCGCCCGCGGATCCGCCCGCCGCGGAGGCGGCCACCGTTCCGGACACGCCCCCGCCGGTCAAGGCGGAGCCCACCGATGCGGCGGCCCCCGTGGACGCGGCGCTTGACCCCTCCGAGTCGGTCGATGGGTCGCCCGCGGACAAGCCCTACTGGCGGCGCAACCTCTTCAAGCGGATCTTCTCCGACCAGAAATTCTTGTTCACCGACTGGATCGGGCAGGAGGTGCACCGCCCGGGCGTCGTGATGCCGTTCGCCGGCGGCGTGATTCTCGCCGCGTCGTCCCAGGGGTCCGATTGGGACAACCCGGACCTCGAGCTGGAGCGCCATGTCTTCTCGTCGGTCGACGCGGAGCATTCGAAGGTCGCCATCGGCTTCACGGAGCTGGGGAACGCGGGGCCGGCCGCGCTGTTCCTCGGAGCCAGCTATCTCATCGGCCGGTTCGGCGGCCACGAGCCGCTGGCGGAAGCCTCGAGCCTCTCCGCCGAGGCGCTGCTCGACACCGGCCTCTGGACCACCCTCATCAAGCGCGTGACGGCGCGCACCCGTCCTTCGGCCGGCGGTGAAGGAACCTTCTTCCAGTACCAGCCGCCGGCCGGCCAGTCCAACGCCTCGTTCCCGTCAGGCCACGCCTCCGGCGCATTCGCCCTGGCCACGGTCTTCTCGGGAATCTATGGCCAGGAGCACCGCTGGGTGTCCTGGGTGTCGTATGGCGCGGCGGGCATGGTGGGCCTCTCCCGCATCGGGCTCGGACGGCATTTCACCAGCGACGTCGTGATCGGCAGCCTCATCGGCAACAGCTTCGGCCGCATGGTCCTGGCGCGCCGCGACGGCGCGGCGGCGGACCGCAGGATCCGCCCGGTGATCGGGCCGACGTTCGACCCGGAGACCGGCGCGACCGGAGCGCAGGTGTCCCTGAGCTGGTGATCCTCACCCCCGGCCGCCGGCAGGGCTGATCAGGGGTAGGGCGGCCACCCCCAGCCGAAGACCAGACCGGCCTGGGCATAAGCGGCGCTCCCCGACTCCCCGAACAGATCGAAGTTCGTCGTCCCCATCAGCCGGACATCGAAACCGAGATTGAAGGTGGCCCCGACCCTCCAGAACAGCCCCCCGTGGGCATAGATGCCGAGCGCCTGGGCGTCGTCGTGGGTGTCCGTGAGGAATTCCGAGCTGATGTCGGATCCCGCTACGACCCACGCCAGGCCGCCGCCGAGGTTCGGCCGCGCCCGCCCGCGCCGATCCCAGGTCTGGTTCAGCCCGAAGGACAGCTCGGAGACGCGGTTCTCGACCTCGGCCCGCGTCAGCAGGAGAGGCTCGATGAAGTCCGCCGTGGCCGACGAGACGAAAAGCCCGCCCTCGAGCCGCACCGGCCAGCCCTGCCCCGTGTAGTCCGCCATCACCCCGAACACGTGCGGCCGATCGGTGTCTCCCCAGAGGTCGCTGCCGAGCGCCCGCTCCCCGAGCAGGAAGTTGACATTCCCCCCCGGCGCGGCGAGCAGACTCCCCGCCCCGGCCATCACGACCAGGAGACCTACGAGCAGGGAGCGGACCTGGCGCATCGAGCATCACCTCCGTTGCGCGGATTCTACGCTCGACCCCGGACGCAGGACGGTCCTCCCGTGAAACCTCCTCTATAATCCGCCCCGACCACACCATGCAGGGAGAGCGAGCATGAAGGCGGTGCGCAAGACCGCGGCCCGGCCGGGGGCCCTGGAGTGGGCCGATGTCCCTGTCCCTGCGTGCGGCCCCGACGACGTCCTCCTGAAGGTGAAGGCCGCCTCCCTGTGCGGCACCGATGCCCACATCTACCAGTGGGACCCGTCGATCGCGGCGAAGATCGCCGGCGCCACCGACAACCTCGCGCGGCCGCTCATCCTGGGGCACGAGTTCTGCGGCGAGGTGGTCGAGGTGGGCCGGGCCGTGAAAGGCGTCGGGGCGGAGAGCCGCGAGCCGATCCGGCCGGGCGATTTCGTGTCGGCCGAGTCGCACATCGTCTGCGGCGAGTGCTACCAGTGCCGGCACGGCGAGTTCCACGTCTGCGCCCGCGAGCGCATCATCGGCGTGCACCGGGACGGCGGCTTCGCCGAGTTCATCGCCATCCCGGCCCGCTGCGCCTGGAAGAACGACCCGGCGGTCGTCCCGGTCGAGGTCGCCTGCGTCGAGGAGCCCTTCGGGAACGCCGTGCACGCGGCGACGGAGTACGACCCGCGCGACCGGTCGGTGGTCCTCTTCGGCGCCGGGCCGATCGGCCTCTTCTCGATCATCGTGGCCGCGGCCGAGGGCGCGGCGCGCATCATCGCCGTGGACACCTCGCCGTACCGGCTGGAGCTGGCGAAGAAGGTCGGGGCCGACGTGGTCATCCGCACCGAGCCGGCGCCGAAGGGGGACGTGGCGGCGCGCGACCGCGAACGCGAGCGCCTCTTCGGCCTCCTGCGTGACGCCGCCGCCCCGTGGGAGATCGACCTGGTGATGGAGATGAGCGGCGCGCCGGACGCCCTCGACGCCGGGCTGCGCGCGGTGCGCCGCGGCGGCAAGCTGGTGCTGTTCGGCATCCCCAAAGAGAGTTCCGTCACCTTCTCCCGCTACAGCGAGGACGTCATCTTCGGCGGCGTCACGCTCAAGGGAATCATCGGCCGCAAGCTGTTCGGCACCTGGGAGAAGACCCGCGCGCTCACCTCGCGCGCCGACGTGCGCGCCAAGATCCAGGCGGTCATCACCCACACATATCCGCTCGCCCGCTACGAAGAGGCTTTCGCGCGCATGATCGGCCGCGACAGCGGCAAGGTGGTGATGACCGTGGGAGGAGACCGATGAACCGCCGGCTCGAACAGTTCCTCGCGGCCGAGATCGCCGCGCTCAAGGAGAAGGGGATCTTCCGGCTGCCGCGCGTGCTGTCCACCCCGGCCCTCCCGCGCGTGAAGCTCGACGGGCGCGACGTCATCCAGCTGTCCTCGAACAACTATCTCGGCCTGACCACCCACCCGCGGGTGGTGGCCGCGGCGCGCCGCGCCCTCGACGAGTTCGGGGCCGGGCCGGGGGCGGTGCGCACCATTGCCGGCACCATGACCCTGCACCGCTCGCTCGAGGCGGCTCTGGCGCGGTTCAAGACGACCGAGGAGGCGCTGGTCTTCCAGTCGGGGTACACCGCCAACGTCGGGGTCGTCTCCACCCTGATGCAGGAGGGGGATCTCATCCTCTCCGACGAGCTGAACCACGCGAGCATCATCGACGGCTGCCGCCTGAGCAAGGCGGGGCGCGGCGTCTACCGCCACCTCGACTACGACCACCTGCGCGAGCTGCTGAGGACGGCGCGCGCCGGCAGGACCAACCGCATCCTGGTCGTGGCCGACGGCGTGTTCTCGATGGACGGCGACGTCTCGGATCTCGGCGCCATCGCGACGCTGTGCGAGGAGTTCGACGCCATCCCGATGGTGGACGACGCGCACGCCACCGGCGTCATGGGGAAAAACGGCCGCGGCACCGTCGATCACTACGGCGTCAAGGATCGCTGGGACATCCAGATCGGCACGATGTCGAAGGCGTTCGGAGTGATGGGTGGCTACGTCTGCGCCGCGAAACCCCTCATCGAGTTCTACGTTCACAAGGCGCGGCCTTTCCTGTTCTCGTCGTCGCACCCGCCGGCCGTCATCGCGGCCTGCCAGGCGGCGGTCGAGGTGATGGAGACGGAGCCCGGGCTCCACGAGCGCCTCTGGGAGAACACCCGGCACTTCAAGGCCGGTCTGAAGCGGCTCGGGTTCAACACCGGCACCTCGGTCACGCCGATCACCCCGGTCATCATCGGGTCGGGAGCGAAGGCGGCGAAGTTCAGCGACGCCCTCTTCGACGCGGGCGTGTTCGCGCAGGGTATCTTCTTCCCGATGGTGGCCGAGGAGAAGTCACGCGTGCGCACCATCGTCATGGCGACGCACACCAGGGTCGATCTGGACGAGGCGCTGGGAATCTTCGAGAAGGTCGGAAAGACGCTCGGCGTGATCTGAGGAGACCGCGCCGTGCGGTCGCCGGCGCCCGGGGCCGCCAGGCCCCTAGTCGGTCAGCCGCTTGTCGGTGGCGTCGAGCAGGTCGAGGATGCCGCGCAGCGCGTCCGAGACTTCCGCGACCTTGCGGGTCGTGTCCGGCCCGGCCGCCATGCCGCGCGTCGCGATTCCGCGGGCCGGAGCAGCGGGCGCCGTGGCGACCGCCACCGCTTCGGCGGGCGGCTCGTGAGGCGGCGGCTCGAAGAGCTCCTCGAGCAGCGGCGACGGCCCCTCCCCCATCCCCAGCTTTTCGCGCGCCGCGGCGATGGTCTGCCCTTCGTCGTTGAGCAGCCGCTTGATCTCGAGGACGAGGTCGATGTCGCGCTTGCGGTAGAGACGCTGGCCGGTGCGGCTCTTGGTCGGGGCGAGCTGGGAGAACTCCGATTCCCAGAACCGCAGCACGTAGGGCTGCGTGTCGGTCAGCTCGCAGACTTCCTGGAGCTTGTAGAAGAGCTTGCGGGGTATCGCTTCGGCCATCGGCCCTCCCGCACGCGGCGAAAAAACCGGCGTCCGCTGCGGATCCTGTCGCGCATGCTACGGAACGCCGCCGGCAGTGTCAAGGTTCGACACGGGGTCGCCGGGGCCGGCGATCAGGGCTCGGAGGTCCCCTGCCGGCCGTAGCGGTCCTCGAGCCGGACCACGTCGTCGAGCTCCGGGGTGGAGACCTCGAACAGGATCGCGTCCTCGACCGCCTCGAGGCGATGACGCGTCCCGGGCGGCAGGTGAAGGGCGTCTCCCGGCTCGAGCCGGCGGACTTCCGCAGGGGTCGTCCCCGCGGCGTCCCCGGGGGCGCCGAGCGTCACCTCCACCCGGCCGGAGAACAGGTACAGCGCCTCGTCCTTGCGCTCGTGGTACTGCAGGCTCAGCGACTCGCCACGGCGGACCTTGAGCACCTTGCCGGCGTAGCGGCCGGTGTGGGCGAAGAGGATCTCCTCCCCCCACGGCTTCGGGATGCGTCGCGTCGCCGTCATTCGCGCTCCAGGTCGCGGTGGGACGTCCGGACGCGCAGACCGTGCGTGCCGAGATCCGACGCGACCGCCTCGGACAGCGCCACCGACCGGTGCCGCCCGCCGGTGCACCCGATGGCCACGGTCAGGTACGACTTCCCCTCGCGAATGTACTGCGGGATGAGGAAGGTCAGGAGATCGACCAGCCGGCGGCGCAGGTCGCCGTACTCGGCCGACCCGTCGAGGTAGCGCACCACCTCGGCGTCGAGACCGGTCCGGCCGCGCAGGCCCTCCACGAAGAAGGGGTTCGGCAGGAAGCGCGTGTCGAAGACCAGGTCCGATTCGATCGGGATGCCGTGCTTGTAGCCGAAGGACAGGAGCGTCACCGCCATCGGCGATCCTCCCTCGACCGGGGCCAGGTGCTCCTGGATGTAGCGCCGCAGCTGGTGGACGTTGAAGTTGCTGCTGTCGAGCGTCAGGTCGGCCAGCTCCCGGAGCGGCCGCAGCATCTCGCGCTCGCGCGCGATGCCGTCCTCGAGGCTGGCGTGCGGGGCCAGCGGGTGCGGCCGCCGCGTCTCCGAGAAGCGGCGGATCAGGGTGTCGTCGTCGGCGTCGAAGAAGATCAGGCGCGTCCGCCCCCCGGGGAGCGATTTCACCCGCGCATAGATCTCCGGAAAATCCTGCAGGAGGTCCCCCTCGCGCACGTCCACGACCAGTGCGGCGCGCCGCAGCGGCCGGCGGGCCTGCGCCGACAGCTCGGCGAACACCGGGATGAGGGTCACCGGGAGGTTGTCGACGCAGTAGAAACCGCGGTCCTCGAAGGCGCGCAGGGCGAGGGTCTTGCCCGACCCGGACATGCCGGTGATGACGATCAGCTCGCGATCGGCGTCGGCGGCGGGACGGCTGGTGTCGGCCTGGCTCACGGGGCCAGTGTAGGTGGGCGTCCGGTCCGCCGCAAGTCGCGCTGTCGCGTTGATCCGGTCCGGGGCGGGATGGTATCGTTCCGGGCGGTTCTTCGGCCCCCGCAATCGGAAGGATGGGAGATTCGACCATGGCGTCCAGGAAAGTCCTGCACATCGTCGGCACGGGCACGATCGGCGAGCCCCTCATCGGCCTGTTCGCCGAGAAGAAGGACCAGCTCGGGTTCGACGAGGTGACCTTCCACAAGCGCACCCCTCTCCTGACCGACCGCTCGAAGGTCATCAACCTGATCAAGCGCGGGGCGCGGCTCGCCTGCGACGAGTCGGCGCGCCGAGGCTTCCGCGATCTCGGGATCGAGCCGCACTACGAGCACCACGAGGCGCTGCGGCAGGCGAGCGTCGTCATCGACTGCACGCCGTCCGACGTCGGGCTGCAGAACAAGAAGGACCTCTACGAGAAGTACGCGCACTCGACCCTCGGCTTCATCGCCCAGGGATCCGAGTTCGGCTTCGGCAAGCCGTACGTCCGCGGCATCTCCGACAGGACGCTGAAGCACGGCAGCGACCAGTTCATCCAGGTGCTGTCGTGCAACACGCACAACCTGTCGGTGCTCATCGACCTCATCGGGCTCAAGCACGGGCCGGACAACCTGGTCGAGGGGCGCTTCCTCTGCCTGAGGCGCAGCAACGACATCAGCCAGGACTCCGGCTTCGTCCCCGCGCCGCAGGTGAACCGGCACAAGGAGGAGCGCTTCGGGACGCACCACGCGCGCGACGCCTGGCACCTGTTCAACCAGCTCGGCCACGACCTGAACCTGTTCTCGTCGGCCCTGAAGGTGAACACCCAGTACATGCACGCGGTTCACTTCAACATCCGCGTGCGCAAGCCGACCTCGGTCGAGGCCTTGCTCGAGACCTTCAAGGCGGACGACCGGGTGGCGCTGACCTACAAGCAGTCGGCCAACAGCGTCTTCTCGTTCGGGCGCGACTACGGGCACTACGGGCGCATCCTGAACCACGCGGTGGTCGTGGTGCCGACGCTGACGGTGAAGGACGGGACGGAGGTGGTGGGCTACTGCTTCACGCCGCAGGACGGCAACGCCCTCATTTCGAGCGTCGCCGCGGCCACCTGGTTCGTCTACCCGGAATCCTACGCGCCGAAGCTGAACTGCCTGAAGGACTCGATCTTCGACGAGATCTAGGTCAGGCGACCTTGCTGAGGATGATGGCGGCGTTGGTGCCGCCGAAGCCGAACGAGTTGTTCAGCGCGTGCCGGATGGTCAGGCGGCGCGCCTCGTTCGCCACGTAATCCAGGTCGCACTCGGGGTCGGGGGTCTTGTAGTTGATCGTCGGGGGCGCCGTGTCGTGGTGCACCGCCAGCGCCGTGATCGCGGTCTCCAGCCCTCCCGCCCCTCCCAGAAGGTGCCCGGTCATGGACTTGGTGCTCGACACCGCCATCTTCGCGGCCCGCCCGCCGAACACCGCCTTGATCGCCCTGGTCTCGACCACGTCGCCCTGGGGCGTGGACGTGCCGTGGGCGTTGACGTAGTCGATCTGCGACGCCTCGAGCCCGGCGGATTTCAGCGCGTTGCGCATCACGCGGATCGGCCCGTCGCCGTCCTCCGACGGCGCCGAAACGTGGTAGGCGTCGCCCGAGATGCCGTAGCCGGTCACCTCGGCGTAGACCTTCGCATTCCGCTTCACGGCGTGGCCGTATTCCTCCAGGAGGACGATG
The DNA here is from genome assembly GCA_036005805.1 of Candidatus Polarisedimenticolia bacterium. Taxonomy (GTDB): domain Bacteria; phylum Acidobacteriota; class Polarisedimenticolia; order Gp22-AA2; family Gp22-AA2; genus DASRAU01. The sequence continues at coordinate 10,979 of DASYQE010000048.1, forward strand.
CCGGCCCCCTCGCCGATCACGAAGCCGTCGCGGTCACGGTCGAAGGGACGCGAGGCGGTCTGCGGGTCATCGTTGCGGGTCGAGAGCGCCCGCATGGCGGCGAAGCCGCCGACGCACAGCGGCGTGATGACCCCCTCGGCGCCGCCGGCGATCATCACGTCGGCGTCGCCGCGCCGGAGGATCTCGTAGGCGTCGCCGATGGCGTGGGTGCCGGTGGCGCAGGCCGTGCTGTTCGCCTGGTTCGGCCCCTTGGCCCCGTAGCGGATCGACACCTGCCCGGAGGCCATGTTGACGATGAGCCCGATAATGAAGAACGGCGAGATGCGGCGCGGCCCGTCGCTGAGCATGACGGAGTGCTGCCGCTCGATCGACGGCAGCCCGCCGATGCCGGAGCCGATGTAGACCCCGACCCGCTCCGCCTCCTCGGGCGTCACCGTGAAGGCGGCGTCCTGGAGCGCCATGTCGGAGGCGGCGAGGGCGTAATGGATGAAGAGGTCCATCTTCTTGACGTCCTTCTTGCCGACCCAGTCCTCCGGGTTGAACCCCTTCACCTCGCCGGCGATGCGGCAGGCGAAGGCGGACGTGTCGAAGCGCGTGATGGGGCCGACGCCGGAGACGCCGCGCACCAGCGCATCCCAGTTGTCCTTGGCCCCCAGGCCGAGCGGCGACACCATGCCGATCCCGGTGATCACGACTCTTCTCGCCATCGCTGCTGTCCGTTCTCCTTCGCTCCCGGGCGATGTCCGCCTACGCGTGGGCCTGGATGTACTTCACCGCGTCACCGACGCTGTGAATCTTCTCGGCGTCCTCGTCGCTGATCTCGATCTTGAACGCCTCCTCGAGCGCCATGACCAGCTCGACCGTGTCGAGCGAGTCGGCGCCGAGGTCGTTCACGAACGCCGCCTCCATCGTCACTTCCTCGGGATCGACTCCGAGCTGCTCGACGATGATCGATTTGACCTTGTCCTCGATGCTTTGAGCCATCGTCCCTCCTTGGAGACCGTGAACCGGGCCGGGTCGGACCGCGGGGCCTCCGGCGCGGGCGCCGGAGCCTGCCGATTATCCGGCCCGTGCCGTTACATGTAAAGACCGCCGCTGACGTTGAGGACCGTGCCGGTGATGTAGGCGGCGCCCGGTCCGACGAGGAACGCCACCGCCTGCGCCACGTCCTCGGCGGTGCCCAGGCGCTCGAGCGGGATGGCCTCGGCCATCTTGGTGCGCGCCGCCTCGGGCAGGTTCTTCGTCATGTCGGTGTCGATGAGCCCGGGAGCGACCGCGTTGACGGTGATGGACCGCGAGGCCACCTCGCGCGCCAGGGACTTGGTCATGCCGATGAGCCCCGCCTTGGCGGCGCAGTAGTTGGCCTGCCCGGGGTTGCCCATCAAGGCCACGATCGAGGTGACGTTGACGATGCGCCCCGAGCGCGCCTTGAGCATTGCCGGCAGCGCCAGGCGCGTCGTCTCGAAGGCGCCGGTCAGGTTGGTCAGGAGGACGCGATCCCACTCGGTCCGCTTCATCCGCAGCAGCAGGCCGTCTCCGGTGACACCGGCGTTGTTGACCAGGTGGTCGAGGCGGCCGCCGCTTTTCTGAAGGGCGGCCTCCATCCCCGATTTCACCGAGGCGGCGTCGGCGAGGTCGAGGGCAAAGGCTGTGGCCGCTCCCCCCGCCTCGCGGCAGAGCGCCGCCGTCGCGTCCAGCGCGGCCGCATCGCGCGACGCCAGGAGCACATGGGCTCCGCGGCGCGCCAGCTCGACGGCGATCGCCCGGCCGATGCCGCGCGACGCGCCGGTGACGAGGCTGACGCGCCCGTCCAGCTCGCGCGTCACGTCACCCCTCCGAGCGAAGCGACCGCGGCTTCGATCGAGGCGGGGTCTTCGACGTTGAGAAGCCGCATCTCCGGAACGATCCGCTTCGCCAGGCCGGTGAGGACCTTCCCGGGACCGATCTCGACGACCGTCGTGGTTCCGAGCGCGGCGATGCGTCGAACCGTGTCGACCCAGCGCACCGGCGCCGTCACCTGGTCTTCGAGGAGCCGGCGGAAGCGCTCGCCGTCCTGCTCCGGCTCGGCCGTCACGTTCGGCACCACCGGGAAGCGGGCAAAGGCCACAGGCAGCGTCGCCAGGTCGCGCGCCAGGCGCTCCTGCGCCGGGCGCATCAGGGCGCAATGGAAGGGAGCGCTCACCGGCAGCTCGACGACGCGGCGCGCGCCGTGGGTCCTGGCGATGGGGGGCAGCCGGCGCACGGCGGCGGTGTGGCCCGCGACGACCGTCTGGTCCTCCGCGTTGAGGTTGGCGGGCGACAGCACCTGCCCTTCAGCGGCTTCCCGGCACATGGTCTCGACCGCCTCGAGCGGCGCGCCGAGGACGGCGGCCATCGCCCCCTCCCCGACCGGCACCGCCTCCTGCATGTACTCGCCGCGCCGGCGCACGACCTTCACCGCCGCGTCGAGAGGCATCGCGCCGGCGGCGACCAGCGCCGAGTATTCGCCGAGCGAGTGACCGGCGGCGCAGACCACCCGCGCATCGAGATCCGGGACCCGGGCGCGCAGCGCCTGCAGGAGCGCGATGCTGGTGGTCAGGATCGCCGGCTGCGTCGTGGCCGTCAGCCGCAGCGCTTCTTCCGGTCCGTCGAAGCAGGCGGCGCTCAGCGGAAAGCCGAGCGCCTGGTCGGCGGTCTCGAACACGCTGCGCGCGGCGGGAAAAGCATCGCGCGCGCCCTTCCCCATGCCGACGGTCTGCGAGCCCTGGCCTGGAAAGAGCAGGGCGATCGAACGGGAGGCGCTCACGCCCCCCACCGCAGCGCCGCCGCGCCCCACGTGAGCCCGGTCCCGAAGGCGGCGAGCAGCACGACGTCGCCGCGCTTCAGCCGCCCGGCGCGAGCCGCCTCGTCGAGCGCCACCGGGATGGAGGCCGCGGAGGTGTTGCCGACGCGCTCGATGTTGATGAGCACCTGCTCGGGGCGAAGGCCCAGGCGCGTGCCGACCGCGTCGATGATGCGCAGGTTCGCCTGGTGCGGGATGAACATCGCGACGTCGGAGGTCGTGAGACCGGCGCGGTCGAGCACCTGGCGCGCCGCCTCTTCCATGGAACGAACGGCCATCTTGAAGGTCTCGTTTCCCTTCATGCGGATGTAATGGCGCCGCTCGGCGATGGTCTTCTCGCTCGCCGGCTCGCGCGTGCCGCCGGCGGGGACGTGGATGAAGTCGGCCAGCGCGCCGTCGGCGCGCAGCGTCGTCGCCAGCACGCCGTAGGGCGCCTCGCCGGCCCTGAGCACCACCGCCCCCGCGCCGTCCCCGAACAGCACGCAGGTCGTGCGGTCCTTCCAGTCCACGTATTTCGACAGGACCTCGGCGCCGATGAGCAGGATCGACTCGTACTGCGGCGACGCCAGGAAGCGTTCCGCCACCGTCAGGCCGTAGAGGAAGCCGCTGCAGCCGGCGGCCATGTCGAACGCCGCCGCCTTCTTCGCCCCCAGCTTGTCCTGGATGATGCAGGCCGTCGACGGGATCGGCATGTCGGGGGTCACGGTGGCGCACACCACCAGGTCGAGGTCGGACGCTTTCGTCCCGGCCGCGGCCAGGGCCGCCTCGGCGGCGCGCGTCGCGAACAGGGACATCGGCTCCGACTCGCCGGCGACGCGGCGCTCGCGAATGCCGGTGCGCGTGGCGATCCACTCGTCGGACGTGTCCACCATCCGCTCGAGCTCGGCGTTGGTCAGGATCCGGTCGGGCAGAGAGGACCCGGTGCCGGCGATGACGGCGCGGCGCTCGCTCACGCCTGTCCGCCTCCCGGGGCGGCCGCGGCGCGGCCCGGCGCGGGGTCGGCGGGCGTCGCCGGACCGTCGGCGGCGCGCTCGCGCGGCGTCAGCGTGACGATCTCGTCGCGGATGCGATCGTTGACGTTGTGGCGGTTGAACTCGAGGGCCGCCCGCACCGCGTTCTTGATGGCGCGCGCCGAGGAGCCGCCGTGGCAGACGATGGCGGTGCCGCGCACGCCCAGGAGCGGCACGCCGCCGTACTCGGCGTAGTCCACCTTGCGCCGGAAGGCGCGGAAAGCGGGGCGCGCCAGCAGGTACCCGATCTTGGCCATGGCGGACTTGCTGATCTCGTCCTTCATGAAATGCAGGAGGGCCTCGGCGGCGCTCTCGACCGCCTTGAGCGACACGTTGCCGATGAAGCCGTCGCAGACGATGACGTCCGCCTTGCCGCTGAAGATGTCGCGCCCCTCGACGTTCCCGATGAAGTTCAGGGGCGTTCCCTTGAGGATGGCGTACGCCTCGCGGGTGACGTCATTGCCCTTCCCCGCCTCCTCGCCGACGCTCATGAGCCCGATGCGCGGGCTGGGGATCGCCAGCACCTCGCGAGCGTACAGATGACCCATCACCGCGAACTGCGCCAGGTGGTCGGGCTTGCAGTCCACGTTGGCGCCGACGTCGAGCCACACCGACGGCCCGTGCAGGTTCGGCACGACGGCGCACAGCGCCGGACGCTCGACCCCCTCGAGCACACCGCACATCACCTTCACCGTCGTCATGACGGCGCCGGTGTTCCCCGCCGACAGGAAGGCCTGCACCTCCCCTTCCTTCAGCATGGTCGCGCCGACGTGAATGGAGGAGTCCTTCTTGCGGCGGAAGGCGTTGACCGGCGACTCCTCCATGCCGACCACTTCGTCGGCGTGCCGGATGGTGATCGGCAGGCCGGAAGCGTGGTTCCGCTTCAGCTCGGCCTCGATCTCCCCGCGCCGGCCGACCAGGACGATCGGCACCTGCAGCTCGCGCGCGGCGAGGATCGCCCCCGCGACCGGGTGGGCCGGGGCATGGTCCCCGCCCATGGCGTCGATGGCGATGGGTCGTTCCGTGGCTTCGCCCATCCGGGAGGGAGGGAGCGTGGCGGAGGTCCTCAGACCTCCGTCACCTCGACGACCTCACGTCCCTTGTAATGACCGCATCGCGGGCACACCCGGTGCGGCAGGCAGGCCTCGTCGCAGTTGGAGCAGCGCGACACGACCGGCCGGGTCAGGGCGTCATGGGCGCGGCGCTTGTCGCGGCGCGCACGGGAGTGGCGGCGTTTCGGATTCGGCATGGTCCTCGACCTCGAATCAGCGCTCGACGAGCGCCTTGAGTGGTGACAGACGCGGGTCGGGCTCGGGCCCCGTCGGGCATTCGCACGACCCCTGGTTGAGATTGATCCCGCACCGCGGGCAGAGCCCGTGGCAATCCTCCCGGCAGAGCGGCTTCAGCGGCAGGCCGAGGTAGATCTGCTCGGCCAGGAGGGCATCCAGGTCGATCCGGCCTCCGTCGAAGTGCACCGCGGTGAATTCCTCCTCGTTCACCCGGCTCTCCCCTCCGGTCGCCTGCTCCGGGCGCGGCGTATAGGTAAGATCGAAGTGCAGGTGCAGCGGCAGCGTGTACGGCTCGAGGCAGCGGCTGCAGCCGAGCGTGGCGACGGTGTCGATGTCCCCCGAAAAGGCGTAACCGTCCCCTTCTTCGTGCACTTCCCCGGCGAGCCGGACGCGTTCGACGCTGACCGGATCGTCCCCCGGGCGAGGGGGAGGCAGATGCCACGGCTGGTCCCGTTCCACGACCAGCCCGTCGGGGCCTATCTCCTTTGTTTCGATGTACATGACGGGATATCCCCGGAAGGGCGCGAATTATATCACGCGACCTTTCTCTGTCAATTCAGGCGATTCCGCACGATTTGGGGCGGGGGCGACGGGCATGAGGAAGGTTGGGATTGCGGAGCGACGTTTCGTCGCGGCAGGCGTAACGCCGCGCGCTACTTGCCGGCGGGCAGTTCCTTGAGGGCCTGCCTCGCCGCCGCGTGGGACGGGAGGATCTCGATCGCCTTCTCGTACTGCTTGCGGGCCTTGGCGACGAGGTGGTGGCCTTTGTAGAAATCGCCGAGGGAGACGCAGTGGTTCGGGTTGAAGGGCTCGAGCTCGACGGCGCGGACGAGGGCGGCCTCGGCGCGGCGCTGCCAGCGGTGATCGGGGTTGCGCGCCAGGGCCTGGCCGAGGAGCGACTGGATGTTGGCGTCGGAGTCGTTCTGGCTCTGCGCGAACTCGCAGTACCGGATGCAGTTGTAGATGTCCCCCATCTTCCAGTACTCGCGCGCGCGGGTGAAGTACTGCTCGGCCAGGCGCAGGCGCTCGTCGGATTCCGACTGCTTCTCGGTCTTGGTCATCTCCTTGCGCTTCGCCATGGTGAGCGCGTCGACCGCCGCCCTCTGATCGGGGGTGGTCTCGGGCCGCTGGCCGCCGCTCAGGGGGCGCGAGCGGAGATCGAGGAACGCCTCGAGCAGCCGTGCCTCGATGATCTGGAACTCCTCCTTGGCGTCGCTCTGCACGCGGCGCATGAAGCGCCCCGGGTCGTACCGCTCCTTCTTCGCGTTGTAGGCGGCGCGGACGTCGTCCTGCGCCGCTCCGGGCGCGAGACCGAGGAGCGCCAGCGGGTCGCCGGCGCAGGCCACGCGGTAATAGGCGCGCACCTCCTGCAGCTCGTTCTCCTCGCGGCGGCGCTTCTCCTCGTCACCGCGCAGCAGGCGGTCGCAGGTGAGCATGCCAGGTCCGAGCGGCGGTGAGAACTCGGCCAGCCCCAGGATGAGCAGGCCGAAGAGGAAGCGCGACGCAGTCTCCTCGTCGGCGGGAGGCATCTGCGCCAGCACGTCGCGCGGCCGGGTGTGGCCGTCGATGCGCGAGACGAGGTACCCCTCGATCGGCGTCAGGCTGAGCTGGTCGAACGGCAGGTACAGGTTCTCCGAGAGCCGCACGGCGCGCTCCTGCCGCAGCACGGACTGGCGCAGCGGCTCGAAGCCGGCCATCGAGCGCAGCGCCCGGATGATCAGTTCGAACGACACCATGACGTCGGTGGTCGCGGGCCACGCGGGGATCGCCTGCTCGACGAAGCGGTACTCCAGCTCCTCCCAGCGGAACACGGTCATCATCACCTGCTGGGCGAGATCCCGGAAGGCGCGCAGCAGGTCGGCGTCGATCACCTGTCCGCGCGTCTGCACCGCGAGCGCGGCCTGCAGGTCGTCGAGACCGCGCAGCGCCTCGGCCTCCATCGGCGGCAGCAGCCCCTTCGCCGCCAGGTAGGCGGGCAGCCGCTCGTCCTCGAGCGACGACGTGGCCACCAGGATCATGCCGCGATCGAGATAGAGGCGCTTCTCGGCGCCGCTGCGCACGATGCTGAGGATGCCGGTGCGCTCCTCGAGGTAGAGGTCGCGGATGATCTCCGCCAGCTGCGGCGGCGCGCAGAAGCCGTGACGCTCGCTGGAGTTGACGGCCGCGGCCGTGGAGCTCATCGCGTCAGGCCGCCTTCACGGTCGCCGCGGCCCGGTGCCGGGGCAGGTGGAAGGTCACCGTCGTCCCCTCGCCGGGCCGGCTCTCGACGCCGATCCGTCCGCCGTGGCACTCGACCGCGAGGCGGCAGAAGGTGAGCCCGAGACCGGAGTCGTACGACTGCCGGCGGCGGTCCTCCGACTCGCCGGCGACGAACTTCTCGAAGATGTACGGCAGCAGATCGGCGGGGATCCCCTCGCCGGTGTCCTGGACGCGCACCGCGATCGACTCTTCCGACTCGCGCGCCGAGACGGTCACACGGCCGCCCGAAGGAGTGTGCTTGAAGGCGTTGCTCAGGAGGTTCGCCAGGATGCGGGACAGGAGCCCGCGATCGGCATCCACGGGAGGGAGGTCTTCGGGCACGTCGCAATCGAGCCGGATGCCGTCGCGCGCCGTCAGGCTCATGAGGTCGTCGACCTGCTCCGCCGCAACCTCCTGGATCGGCACCGCCTCGCGCCGCAGGGGCATCTTCTGCTCCTCGAGCTTGGCGACTTCGAGGATGTTCTGGATCATCCGGGCCATCTGCCGGGCGCTCTCGAGGCTGCGCAGCAGGAGCTCCTCCTGCCGGCCCGGCGGCATCTGCCCGCGCTGCATCTGCATGAGCTGGATGTTCCCCATGATGCCGGCGAGCGGGTTCTTGAGGTCGTGCACGACCATCTGCGACATCGACTCCTTGAACCGCTGGATGGTCAGCAGCTCCCGGTTCTTCGCCTCGAGCTCGAGCTTGCGCGCCTCGATTTCGTCCTGGAGGCCCTTGACCCGCAGCAGCGCCTTCACCTTGGCCAAAAGCTCCGAGCGGTTGATCGGCTTGGTCAGGAAATCGTCGGCGCCGAGCTCCAGCCCCTTGACCTTGTCCTCCATCGCGTGGAGGGCGGTCACCATCAGGATCGGCAGGAGGCGCGTCGCGTGGCGCGCCCGCAGCATCCCGCACAGCTCGAAGCCGGAGAGGTCGGGCATCATGACGTCCAGCACCACCAGATCGGGGCTGTCGCTGTCGACGCGGCGCAGGGCCTCCTGCCCGTCGTAGGCGTGCAGGATGCGGTAGCCGTTCGGCTTGAGCATCGACTCGACGAGGCGCACGTTGCGCTCGTCGTCGTCCACCACCAGGATGGTCGGTTCGTGCCCCGGGGTCATGCGGGCCTCGTCACGCGGTCCGCTCCGCAGGGCCGGCCTGCGGATCGACGAGACGCGCCATGAGATCCAGGAGCGCTTCCGGCTCCAGCGGCCTGTTCAAGACGTCCGCGCATCCTGCCTCCCGCGCCCGCGCGCGCTCATCCGGTCCGGCGCTCGAAGCGAGTGCGACGATCGGCACGCCGCGGATCTCGGGACGCGCGCACAGGGCGCGCACCGCTTCGAGTCCGTCGGCGCCGGGCGGCCGGACGTCGGTCAATATGAGACGGGGGCGCAGGAACTTCAAGGCATCGAGGGCCTCGGCGGTGCTGCGGCACGCGACCACCCGATGCCCGCGGCCGTGGAGTGCGGCCCGGAGCCCCTTGAGACTCGTGGGCGGGTCCTCGATCACCAAAACGAGATCGCCCGCTGCGGGCCTCGGCTCGCCGTCGGCGGCGCCTTCCGCCGCCTCCGGTCCCGGAGTGGGCTCGACTTCCGAGGCCAGCAGCCCCGGGATCTCCACGAGGAAACGGCTGCCGCGATCGGGCTCGCTCTCCAGGCGCAGGGTGCCGCCGTGCAGCTCGACGAAGCGGCGCACCAGGGTCAGGCCCAGTCCGGTGCCCTGGTACTGGCGCGCCAGCGACCCGTCCACCTGGGTGAAGGCCTCGAAGATCCGTTCCTGGTCCTCGGGCCGGATGCCGATCCCGGTGTCCTCGACGACGAAGAGGGCCGCCTCCCCCGCCCGCCGCACGGTGAGCGTGACCCGGCCGGCCGCCGGCGTGAACTTCACCGCGTTGCTCAGGAGGTTGGAGAGGATCTGCTTCACCTTGCTGCGGTCGGCGTCGAGCCGGTCGTCCGGGTGATCCACCTGCGCCTGGAGCGCCAGCCCCTTGCGCGCCGCCTCGATCTTCAACAGCGCCAGCGCCTCGTCGGCCACGGGACCGATCTCGAACACCTCGCGCGCCAGCCGCATCTTGCCCGCCTCGATCTTCGACAGATCGAGGATGTCGTTGATGAGCCCGAGCAGGTGGCGCCCGCTGGCGTGGATGTCGGAGGTGTAGCCGCGCTGGTCGTCGTTGAGCGTCCCGAAGCCCGGATCGAGCAGGAGCTCCGAGAACCCGATGATGGCGTTGAGGGGCGTGCGCAGCTCGTGCGACATGTTCGCCAGGAACTCGCTCTTGAGCGAGTTGGCGCGCGCCAGCTCCTGGTTGCTGTCCTGCATCTTCCGGTTGAGGACCTCGAGCTCGGAGGTGCGCTCGCGCACCTTGCGCTCCAGGTCCGCGTTCATCTGCTCGATGTCCTTCAGGTGCTGGCGGCGCTCCTCCAGCTTCTCGAGGTACAGCTTGTACGAGTAGTAGATGAGGACGCAGAACGGCAGCGACAGGAGAAACGACCCGATGCCGAAGCGGTCCAGGAAATACGCCATCCCGAGCGCCACCGAGCCGCCGGCGAGGAACGATGGCGCCGACCACAGGAAGTTGTCCTGCCAGACCTTCAGGAGGTTGAGCCGGTTGGCGAGCGCCACGACGCCCGAGATGCTGTAGGTGTTGGCGAGGTAGAAGACGAGGGTCGCGAGCATCAGCGCGACGATCCCGTCCCCCGCCGCGATCACGCCCGGCCGCCCACCGAACGCCTGGTAGGTCTCGCCCGTCAGCCACGTCGTGATGACGAAGGAGGAGATGTTGAAGAGAGTGCGGTACCAGGCCATCCGCGGCTGCCGCAGGAGACACAGGCTGCCGATGCAAATCATCGAAACGACGACGGCCTCGGGCTCGCCGATCAGGATGAGGGTCGCGAGGATGAACGGGTGGGAGATCGACATCTCCACCCGCAGGCCGAGGTGGACGGCGTGCGGCGCCACCAGCGCCCCGAGGACCGCCAGGGCGACGGTGGTGGTCGTGATGACGAGCGGATGTCCGGGGAGGACTCCGGCCAGCACCAGGCCGGCCGCCAGCACCGTGGCCGCGATATAAAGGACGACGCCCCGATCGAGTTCCCGCATGGTGCCCGCCGGCTTCCCGGGCCTGCCGCCCGGGAGCCCCGGCCGCGTCAGTTCAGCGCCGGTCCGCGGCCGATGACGTGCTTCTTGAGCTTGCTGTAGAGGCTGCTGCGATTGATCCCGAGGACCGAGGCGGCGAGCTTCTTGTTCCAGTTGCACTCCGCCAGGGTCTTGAGGATGTACAGCCGCTCGTGCTCGAGGAGCGACAGGCGGGAATCGACCGTCGGGCCGCTGCCGTCACGGAGGGTGGCCGGCAGGTCGGAGGCCTCGATGCGATCGCCTTTCGCCAGCACGATGGTGCGCTCGATGACGTTCTCCAGCTCGCGGACGTTCCCGGGCCAGCCGTGCCGCCCGAGGATCTCCAGCGCCTCGTCGGAGAAGCCGCGCATCGGCTTGCCGATCTTGCGGGCGAAGCGGTCGAGGAACTCCGCGCCGAGAATCGGCACGTCCTCGGGCCGCTCCCGCAGCGGCGGGATGTGCAGCGGGATGACGTTCAGCCGGTAGAAGAGGTCGTGCCGGAACGAGCCCCGCTCCATCCCCTCCTTGAGGTTCTTGTGGGTCGCGGCGATGACGCGCGCGTCCACGTGCAGCGTCTCCTCGCCGCCGACCCGCTCGAAGCGGCGCTCCTGCAGGAAGCGCAGCAGCATGAGCTGGGTCGAGGGCGTGAGGTCGCCGATCTCGTCGAGGAACACGGTGCCGCCGTCGGCGAGCTCGAAGCGGCCCTTCTTCTGCTTCAGCGCCCCGGTGAACGCCCCCTTCTCGTGGCCGAAGAGCTCCGAGTGCAGCACCCCCTCGGAGTAGACGGCGCAGTTCGCCTCGACGAACGCCCCGGCGGCGCGGTGCGAGTTGTAGTGGAGGATGCGCGCCACCAGCCCCTTGCCGGTGCCGCTCTCGCCCATGATGAGGACGGTCGAGTCGGTGGCGCAGACCTCCTTCAGGAGCGCGAGGATCTGGGCCATCTTGGCGCTGCGGCCGAGGATGGCCGAGAAGGCGTGCTCCCCCTGCAGCGATCGGCGCAGCTCGGCGTTGCGCGCGCGCTCGGCGCTCAGGTCCTCCGCGGTGCGGCGGCGCTCGACGCCGAGCTCCTTGATGCGGGCCGCGCGCTCCGCGAAGCGGAGGATCTCTTCGGGCGGGCACGGCTTGCGCAGCACCTCCCAGACGCCGCGGCGCATGGCGTTGATCACCAGGTCCACGTCGAGCGCGCCGCCGAGCACGGCGACCGGCAGCTCGGGGCAGGCTCCCTTGAGCTCCTCGACGAAGCCGAGCCGGGCCCCGGGGCGGTCGAGATCGACGAGGGCCGCGTCGCAGGCGCGTGCGCGGCCGCGCTCGAGCGCCGCCGCTTCGTCGGCGACCATGGTCACGCGGTGTCCGGCGGACGCGAGCGCCTCCTCGAGGCCGCGGCCGAAGGCCGGGTCGTTGTGCAGCGCCAGGATGTGAGCCTTGCGAGTCATCGGCACCCCCGTCATCGTTCCAGCCGCGCCGGCGGCGTGTCCAGAAGATCCTCAAGCCGGTCCGCAAGAAGCGTTCCACGGACCCGCGGCGAGGTGCCGTGTAACCCGCGTCCAGAGCGGGCTTTGCGCGATCACGTTCGCAGGATCGCGCCGGGTGTCGGGTTTTCCGACAAAAACGGGCGGCGGGTGTGACGAGGAGTGTCAGGGGACCGGCGGCTGCCGAGGCCGGCGACTGCGTGCACGGCGGGGCCATGTGGCGCCGCGCGGCCGCGATGCTAAATTGAACGGTCATGCATCGCGTGCTGCTTCCGGCCGTCCTGTCCCTGGCGCTCCTCGGCGCCGGGGCAGCCTCGCGCGTTCCGCCCGGCGCCGGGGCGGCGTCGCGCGCACCGCTCGACGCCGGGCTGCAGGCGCTCCATTCGGGCGACTACCACGGCGCCATCACCGAGTTCCGCCGCGCCGCCGACGCCGATCCGGCCTCCCCCGACCCCGTCTACATGCTGCTGTTCAGCCGCTGGTCGCAGCGCGCCTTCGAGGAAGGGGAAGATGCCAAGACGGATCCGGTTTTCGACTCCGCCTACGACGAGCTCATGAAGGTGGCGAACGCGCGGCTGGCGAAGACGCCGAACGACGCCGAAGCGCTGGCGGCGCTCGGTGGCGGGCAGGTGCTGCGCGCCCAGGTGGAGGCGCTGCGGGGAAACTATTTCCGGGCGGGGCGCGAGGCGCGCCAGGGGAAGAAGGCGCTCGAGAAGGCGCTGGCGATCTCCCCCTCGCTCGAAACCGCCCTGTTTCCGATGGGGGCGCTCAACTACTACGCCGACCGGGTTCCGCTCATCGTGAAGGGGCTGCGCCCGTTCCTCTTCATTCCGGGGGGCGATGTGCATCTCGGGCTGAAGCAGATCCGCTCGGTGGCCGACGGCAACGGACGGTTCCAGACCGAAGCGCGTCTCCTCTTCGGTATCCTGTGCGCCGATCGCTACCAGCAGCGCTACCAGGAGGCGATGGCGCAGTTCGAGCGCGCCGTCGAGGCCTCACCCGACTCGCCAGTGGTGCGGGCGGCCCTGGCCTCGATCCAGCTCAAGCTCGGGGAGGACCGCGCCGCCGAGTCGAGCTTCCAGGACGGCCTGCAGCGCGCGGGCGGGGACGGCCCGGAGCGCGGGCGCATGCGCCGGTGGCTCTGGCTCGGCACTGCGGAGGCGCGCCTGATGGGCTGGCGCCTGGCGGAGGCGGAGGAGGCCTTCCGGAGAGCCGCCGCGGAGCCGGTCGAGAACACCGGGAGCCTCGAACGCGCGCGCCGCCGGCTGGACGAGGAGATGCGGCTCAAGCGGGAGGCCCTCTCAGGTTTCGAGGGGACCGGCGCGCCGACGCGCGAGCAGGCGGAGGAGGCGACGCGCGCCGTGCCCCGCTCGGCCGCCGCCTGGATGCTGCTCGGATCGCGGCGGCTGGACACCGGGGACGCGACGGGCGCGCGGCAGGCGCTCGACAAGGCGACCTCGCTCATGGGGGCGGATGCGCCGCCCTGGCTGGAGGGCGGCGTGGCGCTCCTGCACGGCGACGCCGAGGCGGGGATCGGGCGCACCAAGCAGGCGCGCTCCGACTGGGAGCGCGCCGCCGGCATCAAGCGGTTCCGCAACGCCGAGCGAGCGCGGATGAGACTTCAGGATCCGGGAGAGGGGTCGGAGGTCTGCGTGCCCCAGGAGCCTCGGACAGGCTCCTAGCGGGCGGCGGCGCGCTGGACGCGCTTCACGTAGTCGATGGTCTCGCGGTAGGGCGGGATGCCGCCGTGCCGCTCCACCGCCTCCTCGCCCGCGTTGTAGGCGGCGAGCGCGAGCCGGACCTGGCCGCTGTAACGCTCGAGCAGCTCCTTCAGGTAGCGCACGCCCGCATCCACGTTCTGCACCGGGTCGAAGGCATCGGCCACCGAGAACCGGTTGGCCGTCTTCGGCATGAGCTGCATGAGTCCCATGGCCCCGGCGCGCGACACCGCCTTCGGGTTGTATTTCGATTCCACTTCGATCACCGCGTGGACCAGCGGCTCGTCCACGCCGTGGCGGCGCGCGATCTTCGACGCCATCTGCATGAGGGCGCGGCGATCGACCTGGCCCCTGGGCAGCAGCTCCTCGGCCTCGGCCGCGGCCATCGCCGCGTCGGGAGCCGCCGCAGCGGCCGGTGGCTCCACGGCGACGGACGTGCCGGGCGCGGGCGACGGGGGTCCAGGCTCATCCGCGATCGGCGCTTCGGTCGCGCTCTTCGCCGCAGGCGGCGCGTCGGGCGGCGCGATCTCGGTCGTCAGCGGCTGGCGGCGGATTTCGCGTACCTCGCCGGCCGGCAGCGCGATCTGGCCGCCGCCCGGAAGCGACAGCTCGACCCGGTCGCCGGTCAGGCGGAACGACGCGACCTCGATGGTGCGGCCGCTCTTGAGCGTCGCCACGTCGGCCCACGTGGCATCCGAGGCCAGGGGTGCCAGCACGAGGGACGCCAGGGCGAGCGTCGCGCACCTGAGCGCCCGGCGCGACCCGGAGAGAGGGTCGAGCCGCCGAATCACGAAATGGAAATGCATAGGCAAGGGCCGCCCGGGTGGCGGAAGGCCGGAATTATACGGTGACAACCCGGGTCGAACAACGCAGGAATGGGTCGGGAATCCCTTTCCGGCGCGAAAAACCGCCCAACGGGCCGTTTCAGCGGCGCCGGAACTCGCGCTCGAGCCGTTCGATCGGGAGCCTGAGGATGGTCGGACGCCCGTGCGGGCAGGTCATCGGGGATCGCGCCTCGAGCAGGTCGCGCACGAGCCGATCGAGCGCCGGCCCCGGAAGCGCCTCGTGGGCGCGAACCGCCGCGTGGCAGGCGGAGGTCGCGGCGATGCGGTGTCGCAGGTCACCGGCCGCGCTCCCCTGCGTGCGCTCGAGAAGATCCCCCAGGAGCTCGCGCAGGAGCCCTTCCGCCGCCGTCGCCTTGAGCATTCCCGGGATCTCCTCGACGCGCAGGGTGCCGGGACCGAAACCCGCCAGCGTGAACCCGAGGTCCTCGAACAGGTCGCGCGCCTCTTCGAGCGCCTGGCGCTCCGCCGGAGACACCTCGAGCAGGAGGGGAAAGAGGAGACGCTGGCGCTCCAGCCGCCGCGCCTCGGCATCGGCGAGCAGGCGCTCATACAGCACGCGCTCGTGCGCCGCGTGCTGGTCGACGATGACCAGCCCGTCCGGCGCGGACGCCAGGATGTAGGTGTCGCGGAACTGCGCCAGCGGCGTCAGGCGATCGAGGGGCATCGCCGCCGGCTGCGGAATCGACGCTCCGTGCGGCAGGGACGCGGTCGGGTCATGATGGGACGCGGCCGGACCGTGGGGCGCGGCGGGATGGAGAGGATCCCGGCGCGGCGCGCCGTCCCCATCCGTCCGGTCTTCACTTCGAGCGGCCGTCACAAACGTGAAGCCGGCCGCACGCTCGGCGACTCCCGGCGTCCCGCCGGTCGGCCCGGCGATCTCGAAGTCGGGCCGATGACCGGCCTCACCGGTCGCGGCACCATCGAGGCCGCGCGCTCCGAGCGTCGCAAACGGGCGGCTCGATGTGAGCGCCTCGCGCACGGCGCGCAGCAGCAGATCGTGCATGGCCCCCGGACGCGCGAAGCGGACCTCGCTCTTCGCCGGGTGGACGTTGACGTCCACTTCCTCCACCGGCACCTCGAGGAAGAGGAAAGCGACCGGCGATCGTCCCCGTGGCACGACCGTGGCGGCCCCTTCCTGCAACGCGTGCAGCAGCCGGCGATCGCGCACCGGACGATCGTTGACGAAAAGCCGCGCGTCGCGCGTCGAGGCCCGCGTCAGGGACGGGGCCGACACCAGGCCGCGCACGCGCGGCCGTCCCTCGGATCGGTCGACCTCGAGCAGCGCCGCCGCCTCCGAGGCGCCGAGGATCTGCGCCGCCCGCTCCCGGAGCCCCGCCGCCACAGGCCACAGGAACGTCTCGCGCCCGCCGCTCATCAGCCGGAACGCGACCGCCGGATGGGCCGCCGCGAGCCGGATGAGGTGATCGATGGCATGCGAGGCCTCCGTCCCCGGTGACCGCAGGAATTTCCGGCGCGCCGGGGCGTTGTGGAAGAGTCCCTCCACCCGCACCGTGGTGCCGCGCGGGTGCGCCGCCGGTCCATGGCTCGCGAGCCGGCCCGCCTCGATCCGGACTTCGGTCCCCTCGTCGCCGCCGGCGCTCGTGGTCAGCGTGAGACGCGAGACCGACGCGATCGACGGCAGCGCCTCGCCGCGGAAGCCGAACGACCGCACCGCCTGCAGGTCGGAGGCGTCGCGCACCTTGCTCGTGGCGTGGCGCTCGAGGGCGAGGCGCGCGTCCTCCGCCTCCATGCCGCAGCCGTCGTCCGCCACCTCGATGAGGTCGGCGCCGCCCCCCTCGATGCGGATGGCGATGCGCGCGGCGCCGGCGTCGAGCGCGTTCTCCACCAGCTCCTTCACGACGGAGGCCGGCCGCTCGATGACTTCGCCCGCGGCGATCTGGTTGGCGACCTCCGGAGGCAGCAGGCGGACGACGCCCATCAGACGCCCTCCACCAGGAGCGTGCGGCGTCCGCGCGAGTCGGCGAGGGCGAAGCGCTCCACCGTCGCGAGCGTGCGGTGCAGCTTGGCGACATGGCACAGCGCGTCGCCGGGCTGCACCATCGGCACGGTCGTCATGCCGAGGACGAGACCGGTCAGGGGCGAGCGCACCAGCGACACCTCGCGCCCGAAGGGATTGGTGATCGAAGCGACGGCGTCCCCCGCGTACACCAGCTCGCCGGGACGCACCTGCACGTCGGCGATGCCGCCGCGCGGGGCGCGCACCCACTCCGAGACCTTGACGACGATCTGGAAGCGCGGCCGTCGCGGCGGCGCGTCAATCATCTTCAGCGCCGCCAGGAGGTTGTGCACCCCGCGCACGCCGCGCGCCACCAGGTGTCTCTGGAAGCGGAAGGTCTCCCCCGCCTCGAACAGGATGGTCGGCACGCCGGCGCGCGTGGCGGCGGCCCGCAGCGTCCGCGACGGTCCCGCCGAGTCGACGATCACCTCGAGCCCGAACGCGCGCGCCAGCCTGCGCGCCTTCGGATCCTCCATGCGGGCGCGCACGTGCGGCAGGTTGGTGCGCCCATGACTCGCGGTGTGGAGATCGATGCCGTAGTCGGATCGTCCGACGATCTCGTTGAAGAGCACGTGCGCCAGGCGCGCGGCGGCGTGACCGTCCGGGCTTCCGGGAAAGACCCGGTTGAGATCGTGATGTCCCGGCAGGTAGCGGGAGTGCGCCAGGAAGCCCATGCGATTCACGACCGGGACGCAGATGAGCGTGCCACGCAGCCCTTCGGGAGCGACGGTGGTCATCACCTGGCGCACCACCTCGACGCCGTTCAGCTCATCGCCGTGCACCGCCGCGGTCAGGAAGAGCGTCGGCCCCTGCCGGGCCCCGCGCACCACCGTCACCGGGACGTTTACCGGTGTCGCGGTCGCGTGCTCTCCCACCTTGAGATAAATCTGCCCGGCGGCGCCGCGCGGGAAGCTCCGGCCGCCGAGCGACAGCGGGCGGGGGCTCACGAGGCGGCCTGGCGCCGGCGCCGCGCGCGCCGCGCCGTTTCGACCGCGTGCTCGACGATGGCCGAGGCGACATCCTTGCCGGTGGCCCGCTCGATCCCCTCGAGCCCCGGAGAGGAATTCACCTCGAGCACCTTGGGCCCGGAGTGCGATTCGAGGACGTCCACCCCGGCGACGTCGAGGCGCAGCGCGCGGCACGCCTTGAGCGCCACGCGCTCGAGCCCCGGCGCCCGTTCCACCGCGGTGGCGGCGGCGCCGCGGTGCACGTTCGAGCGGAACTCGCCGAGGCGCGCCTGCCGGCGCATGGCGGCGACGGCGCGTTCCCCGACCACGATGACGCGCACGTCGCGTCCCTCGGACTCCTCGATGAACTCCTGCACCAGCACGGTCATGCCGAGGCTCCAGAGGGTCTCGACCACCTGCTGGGCCGCCTGCTCGGTCTCGGCCAGGATGACGCCGATCCCCTGGGTGCCGCGCACCAGCTTGAGGATCGCCGGCGGACCGCCGACGATCTGCAGGGCGCGCTGCACCTGCGACGGATGCCGCGCCATCACCGTCTTCGGGATGGCGACCCCGGCGCGCGCCAGGATCTGCAGCGCCCGCAGTTTGTCGCGCGAGCGGGCGATCGGCTGGGCGCGGTTGACGATCGGCACACCCATCATGTCGAACTGCGTGACGACCGCCAGACCGTGCTCGGTGATCGAGGCGCCGATGCGCGGCAGGACGACGTCGATGGCGGGCAGGCGCCCGTCGAGGCCGCGGTAGGTGACCACCGGGGCCCCGCCCACGACGAGGGAGCACTGCAGCGGGTCGAGCACGAGGGTCTCGTGCCCGCGGCCCTGGGCCGCCTCGAGGAGGCGCCGCGTCGAATAGAGGCTACGCCGACGCGACAGAACGGCGAGGAGCATCCGCCTCCCGGGCCGCCGCGCGCCGGACCGCGCGCCGCACTTTGCGTTTCGCGGCAGCGCTTCCGCGCTTCCCCGGCGCGGCGCGCCGGACGCTCTTCGCCGCCGTCTTCTTTCCACGACCCGAGGCGAGGGTCGCCTGCGCCGCGGCGAGACGGGCGATGGGCAGCCGGTACGGCGAGCAGGAGACGTAATCCATCCCGACCGCGTCGCAGAACTTCACCGAGCGCGCCTCGCCGCCGTGCTCGCCGCAGACGCCGATCTTCATCCCGGGGCGCGCGGCGCGGCCGCGCTCGATGGCGACGCGCACCAGCTCCCCGACCCCGTCCTGGTCGAGCGTCTGGAACGGATCGTCACGGAAGATCCCGAGGTTCTCCTCGCCGACGTACTGCGGCAGGAAGCGGCCCGCGTCGTCGCGCGACAGGGCCAGGGTCATCTGCGTCAGGTCGTTGGTGCCGAAGGAGAAGAACTCCGCGGTCTCGGCGAAGCGCCCGGCCAGAAGCGCCGCGCGCGGCACCTCGATCATCGTGCCGACGAGATACGGCAGCCGCGTGCCCGCCTTGCGGATCACCTCGTCCGCCACTGCCCGGGTCCGCTCGACCAGGATCGCCATCTCGCGCGGGTCGATGGTGAGCGGATGCATGATCTCCGGCAGGACCTTCGTGCCCTTCTTCCGGGCGGCGATCGCCGCCTCGACGATGGCGCGCACCTGCATCTCGAGGATCTCGGGGTAGGTCAGCGCCAGCCGGCAGCCCCGGTGCCCCAGCATCGGGTTCGCCTCGCGCAGCTGATCGACGCGCCGGGCCACCGCGTCCGCCGGGATGCCGAGCGCGCGGCCGAGGCGCGCCTGCCCCTCCTCGTCGTGCGGCACGAATTCGTGCAGCGGCGGATCGAGCAGGCGGATGGTCACGGGCCGGCCGGCCATCGCCGTGAAGATCCCCTCGAAGTCACGGCGCTGGACCGGGAGCAGCTTGGCGAGGGCACGCTGGCGCGCCGGCCGATCGGACGCGAGGATCATCTCCTGGATCGCCAGGCGCCGCTCCTCGGTGTCGAAGAACATGTGCTCGGTCCGGCACAGGCCGATCCCCTCGGCGCCCATCTGCACCGCCTTGGCGGCGTCGTAGGGCGTGTCCACGTTGGCGCGCACCCGCAGGCGCCGCGCGGCATCGGCCCACTTCATGATGGTGTGGTACGCGTCGGGCAGATCCGGCTGCACCAGCGCGATGTCCCCGGCGTAAACGGTGCCGGTGGTCCCGTCGAGGGTCACCCGGTCGGTGGCCTTCAGGACCTTCCCCGCGACCGTCAGGGTCCGGCTGCCGGGATCGGGCTCGATGCCGTCGCACCCGACGATGCAGGTCTTGCCCCAGCCGCGCGCTACGACGGCGGCGTGCGAGGTCTTGCCTCCCGTCGCGGTCAGGATGCCCTGCGCCGCGTGCATGCCACCGACGTCCTCGGGCGAAGTCTCGTGGCGCACCAGGATCACCGCCTCGCCGGCCCTGGCGCGCTCCTCAGCCTCGGCGGCGGTGAAGGCGAGCGCCCCGGACGCCGCTCCGGGCACCGCGCCGATGCCGGTCACGAGCTTCCGCTCCTGCAGCTCGGCCGCGGGCACCCTGGGATCGACCACGGGGTAGAAGAGGCGCTCGACGTCCTCGGGGGCGATGCGCTGCAGCGCCTCCTCGCGGGTGATCACCTTCTCGCGGACGAGGTCGGCGGCGATGCGGAAGGCGGCGCGTGGCGATCGCTTGCCGGCGCGGCATTGGAGAATATAGAGCGTCCCTTCTTCGATGGTGAATTCGATGTCCTGCATGTCGCGGGTGTGCCGTTCGAGCCTGCGGCGCACCTCGAGGAGCTGCCGGTAGACCGCCGGCTGGATCTCTTGGAGGCGATCGAGCGTCAGGGGCGTGCGGATGCCGGCGACCACGTCCTCCCCCTGGGCGTTCATCAGCACGTCGCCGTAGAAGGTGGGCGCGCCGCTGTTGGGATCGCGGGTGAAGCAGACTCCCGTGCCGGAGGTCTCCCCCTTGTTGCCGAAGACCATCTGCACGACGTTGACGGCGGTGCCGGCGAGACCGGTGATGCGCTCGACGCGCCGGTAGGTGAGCGCCTTCTCGGCGCTCCACGAGCGGAACACCGCCTCGATCGCGCCCCAGAGCTGGGCCGTCGGGTCCTGCGGGAAGTCCTTCCCGGTCCGCTCGCGGAACAGCTCCTTGAGCCGGCCGCACAGATCCCGCAGCCCTTCGGCCGGAACCTCGGTGTCCTGCCTGACCTTGAATTGCTCCTTCACCTTCCGGAAGCGCGCTTCGATCTCCTCGCGCGGCACCTCGTGCACCACCCCGGCGTACATGCCGACGAAGCGACGATAGGCGTCCCAGGCGAAGCGTTCGTTGCCGGTTTTCTTCGCGAGACCCGACACGGTGCGATCGTTGAGCCCGAGATTGAGGATCGTCTCCATCATGCCCGGCATCGAGCGCGCCGCGCCGGAGCGCACCGACACCAGCAGCGGATCGTCCGGGTCGGCGAAGCGTTTCCCGGTGACCTTCTCGAGACGGGCCAGGTGCGTGCGGACCTCACGGTCGATGGCCCGCAGGGCGGCGCGCCCTTCCTTCATGTAACGGGCGCAGGTGGCCGTGGTGATGACGAAGCCGGCCGGCACCGGCAGGCCGATGCGGGTCATCTCCATCAGCCCCGCGCCCTTGCCGCCGAGCAGTTCCTTCATGCCGCCGTGCCCTTCGGCCCGGCCGCCGCCGAAAAAGTAGACCGACTTCCCCGCCATCAGCCTTCCCTCCGTTGCGCCGCGGCGATCTCGCTGAAGTCCGCCACGGTGAGAAAGAGCGCCGCCAGATCGCGTAGCAAGGCGACGCGATTCTTCCGGAGCACCGGGTCCTCCGCCAGGACCATCACCTCGCCGAAGAACCGATCGACCGGTTCGCGGAGCGACGCGATCTGCCCGAGCGCCGCCGCATGATCGCCGCGCGCGACCGCCGCCTGCACCGCCGGACGCACCGCCCCGAGGCGTTCCGCCAGTCCGCGCTCCGCCGGTTCCTTCAACCGCGCCGCCTCGAACGGCACGGCCGGATCCTTCTGCCCGGCGAGGATGTTGCGCAGGCGCTTGTGGGCGGCCGCGAGATCGTCGAAGCCGGGGGTCGGGCGGAAGGCGCGCACCGCCTCCATCCGCCGCCGCGCTTCGGCCGGATCGCCGTCACCGGCGCCGAGGGCCGCCCGCACGACGTCCACGGCGAACCCCGCCTCCGCCGCCAGGAATTCCTGCCGCCCGCGCCAGAACTCGAGCAAGGTCGAAAGCGCCCCGGCCGGGGCGACGGCGTCCTGGATGTCCATGCCCGCATAGGCCGCGATGGCGCGCTGCAAAGTCTCCGGCAGCGAGAGGCGCACCCCGCGCTCGATGAGGATGCGGCAGGCTCCCTGCACCGACCGCCGCAGCGCGTACGGGTCGCGCGAGCCGGTCGGCACGAGGCCCAGCAGGAAGATCCCGGCCTGCGTGTCGATCCGGTCGGCGAGCGCCAGGAGCGCGCCGCAGGAGCCCCGGGGAGCCGTGTCATCGGCCGAGCGCGGGAGGTACTGGTCGTAGAGGGCCTCGGCGACAGGCTCGGGCAGGCCGTCCGCCCGGGCATAAAGTCCGCCGACGATCCCCTGCAGCTCGGGGAACTCCCCCACCATCTGGGTGCAGAGATCGTTCTTCGACAACGCGGCGGCGCTTGCGATGGCGGCGGCGTCGACCGGGTGGCCGGCCGCCTCGAAGGCCGGCCGCAGCGATGCGGCGAGGTCGGCGATGCGCCGTGCCTTGGCGGCATACGACCCGAGGCGCTCGTGGAATGCCACCCGCTCGAGCGCGGCGCCGAACGATTCGAGCGGCGCCTTGCGGTCCTCCTGGAAGAAGAACCGCGCATCCGAGAGCCGCGCCCGCAGCACCCACTCCTGCCCGCGACGGATGACGCCGTGGGGATCGTCCTTGACGTTGGCGACGGCGAGGAAACGCGGCGCCAGACGTCCCGCCGCGTCCACGAGCGCGAAGTATTTCTGGTGGTGCCGCATGCTCGTCAGGAGAATCTCCTGGGGCAGCGCGAGGAAGGCCGGGTCGAACTCGCCCTGCAGGACCGTCGGCCACTCCACCAGGTCGGTCACTTCGTCGAGCAGCTCGGGGTCGGCGTCGTCGCCTCGTGCCTGGCTGCCCGGGGGCGTCGCCAGACGCGCCTTCGCGCCCTGCGCCGCAGCGGCCAGGGCCGAAGCGATGCGGTCCCGACGCCTCGCCGGATCGACGACGACCCCGTGGCGCTCGAGGATGCCGGCGTAGTCGGCGGCGCGCGGAATCGCCACCGGCTCCGGACCCCAGAGGCGATGACCCCGCGTGGCGCGGTCGGATCGCACACCGCACAGCGAGAGGGGCACGACCGCATCGTCGAGCAGCGCCACCACCCAGTGGATCGGGCGCACGAAACGGTGCTCCCCGCTCCCCCAGCGCATGGTCTTCGGGAAGGGAATCGCTGCCGCCACCGCGGGGGCAGCCTCCGCCAGCACCGCGGCGGCGCGGCGTCCGGCGATCGTCTTGCGCACGGCGACGCACTCCCCCTTGGGCGTCGTGGTGCGGCGCAGGTCCTCGACCTTGACACCCTGGGCTCGCGCGAAACCTTCGCCGGCCCTGGTCGGGCGTCCCTGCGCGTCGAACGCCACGCTCGCGGGCGGGCCGGTGACTTCGACCGACTGGTCCGGCGACTGCTCCGGGATCCCCTCGACGAGAAGCGCCAGGCGTCGCGGCGAACCGAGGGATGTCGTCGCGGTCGCGGGGAGCCCGGCGGCGGCCAGGGCATCGGTCAGGCCGCGCGCGAGCGCCTCGAGAGCGCCCGGGATCATGCGGGCCGGGATCTCCTCGGTGCCGATCTCGAAGAGGAACGTGCGGCGCGTCTCGCTCATCCCTTCATCTCCGCGTGCCGGAGCAGCGGCCAGCCCTGCGCCTCGCGCCCCTTCACCCACTCCTTCGCGCAGCCCACCGCGAGACGCCGCACCTTCTGGATGTAGCCGGTCCGCTCCGTGACCGAGATGGCCCCGCGCGCCTCGAGCAGGTTGAACGTGTGCGAGCAGCGCAGCGCGTAGTCGTAGGCCGGCAGGACCAGCCCCGCCTGCAGGAGGCGCGACGACTCCTTCTCGTACGCGCCGAACAGGGTCTTCAGGAGCGCGACGTCGGCCGCCTCGAAGTTGTGCTTGGAGAACTCGATCTCCTCCTGGAGCCGCACGTCGCCGTACGACAGCGTGTCGCTCCATTTCAGGTCGTAGACGCTGGCGACGTCGTTGAGGAACATGCCGATGCGCTCCGACCCGTAGGTGATCTCGGCGGCGATGGGCGCCAGCTCCTGGCCGCCGGCCTGCTGGAAGTAGGTGAACTGGGTGATCTCCATCCCATCCATCATCACCTGCCAGCCCACGCCGGCGGCGCCGAGGGTCGGAGACTCCCAGTTGTCCTCCTCGAAGCGGATGTCGTGGTCGCGCGGATCGATTCCGAACGCCTGCAGCGACGCGAGGTAGAGGTCCTGCACGTCCGGAGGGGAGGGCTTGAGGATGACCTGGAACTGGTAGTGCCGGTAGAGACGGAACGGGTTCTGCCCGTAGCGGCCGTCGACCGGGCGGCGCGACGGCGCGCAGTAGGCGGCGCGCCAGGGCTCCGGCCCGAGCACCCTGAAGAAGGTGTCGGGATGCATCGTCCCCGCCCCCGCCTCGACGTCGTAAGGCTGCTGCACGACGCAACCCTGCCGCGCCCAGTAGTCGGAAAGGCGCAGCACGAGCTGCTGGAAATTCAGTCCCACGGAGGTCCCCCCTCGGCGCCGGGGCGCCCCGCCGCGACCCGGAAGGGCCTCACGGCGTGCGCACCCGCGCCAGGATCTCGTAGCTCTTGAAGCGCCGGTCGGTGTGATCGAAGAGCAGCGCCGCCGCGACGTCGCGCAGCGAATCGAGGGCTTCGCGCGTCGTGGTGATCGCCCCGAGCGCGGCCGGCGGCCGCTTCATGAACTCGGCCGCGAGCGCCGCCGCCTCGCGGGTCAGCCGCGGATCGCCGGCGCGCCGCTCCCCGCACCGGCCGCACACCACCATCCCCTCGCGCCGCAGGAGCGCCCCGGCGCGCTCCGGAAGCGACGCTCCGCAGCGGCCGCAGGCGAGCAGATCCGGCAGGACGCCGTGCAGCTTGAGCGTCCAGATCTCGAAGTAGCGCAGCGCCCGGTCGAAATCGGCGCCGCACCGCACCGCCTGCAGCACCGCCCCGAGCAGGCGGAAGAAGGCCTCGTCCTCCTGCTGCTCGCGCGCGAAGACGTCGGCCACCTCGGCGCAGCAGGCGAGCACGGCGCCGCGCTCCGGGTCGGCCTGCAGGTCGTAGAAGGACTCGAGGAGATCGGCCGACTCCAGCCGCGACAGGTCGCGCCCCTCCTTCTCGAACCAGGAGAGGCGCACCCGCGACAGGAGCATCAGGTTCGCCCCGAAGCGCTTCCGGCTGCGGCGCGCTCCCTTGGCGACGGTGCGCACCTTTCCCTCGCTCCGGGTCAGGAAGGTGACGATCCGATCCGACTCCTGGAGCGGGCGGCTGTCGATGACGAACGCTTCGCTCTCCCGGAGCGGCACCCGAGTCCTCCCGCGTCACGGCGTTTCCTCCCCCGCAATCCGAAACCGGGATTCTATCGTGAACCGATGGGGAGCTAAGGGGTCAGGCCGAGGAGCCGGAGGAGGGGCTCGTTGTCGCGCCAGTCCGGCCGGAC
This sequence comes from Candidatus Polarisedimenticolia bacterium, assembly GCA_036005805.1. Classification (GTDB taxonomy): domain Bacteria; phylum Acidobacteriota; class Polarisedimenticolia; order Gp22-AA2; family Gp22-AA2; genus DASRAU01. Next base: position 36,093 of record DASYQE010000048.1, read on the forward strand.
CTTGACCCACAGCGCGAGGTGCACCTGCTTGCCGGCGAGCTGCTCCAGGCGCTTGCGCGCCGCGCTGCCGATCTCCTTGATCCTCTGGCCGCCCTCGCCGATGACGATGCCTTTCTGGCTGTCGCGCTCGACCAGGATCGTGGCCTCGATGCGGGTCAGCGCCGGCTCGTCGGAGATCGCTTCGATCTGCACCGCGGTGGCGTGGGGCACCTCCTGGCGGGTGCGGTGCAGGATCTCGGCCCGGATCGCCTCCGAGAGGCGCTGCCGCATCGACAGGTCCGTCACGAACTCCGACGGGAAGGGGGGCGGCGCCTCGGGCAGGCGGGCGGTGATGAGCTCCATCAGGCGGTCGCAGTTGTCCCCGGTGGAGGCGGAGAGCGGCACGATCTCCTGGAAAAGGTCGAGGCGCGCCGCCTGGTCGATGAGCGGCAGGAGGTCCTCCTTGCGCATGGCGTCCGCCTTGTTGAGGACCAAAAGGGCCTTGCTCCCCGCCTCGCGCACCCGATCGAAGACGAAGCGGTCGCCGGGGCCGTACCCGTCCGACGCGTCCACCATGACGATCACCAGGTCGACCTCGCGCAGGACCTGCGTGGCCGCGCGCACCATCTCCTCGTTCAGCCGATGCCGCGGCTTGTGGATCCCGGGGGTGTCGATGAAGACGACCTGCATGCCGGGCAGGTGGCGCACGCCGCGCACCGGGAACCGGGTGGTCTGCGGAACGTCGGTCACGATCGAGATCAGCTCCCCGGTGAGCTGGTTCAGAAGCGTGGACTTGCCGACGTTCGGCCGGCCGACGAGCGCGACGAAGCCCGACCGGAAGCCGGCGGGATGCTCCTCGGCCGCGGCCGGCGCCGGCGCCGGTTCGGAAACGTTCGACTCGAGGCGCTCGTCGCCCGCCACGTCGTCGTGATCCCTCGTGTCGTCGTCGCCGTTCACGAGGTCGTCGGGGTTCATCGGCGCTCCGCGACGCGGGATTCCCGGCTCCCGGCGCGCCCCGGGACCGTGCCCCAGGGCAGGCGGCGCCGGTCGAGCCGCACGCGCGCGACTTTTTCGAGCAGGCGCGCTTCGAGTCTATGCATGGCGCCGTCATCGGTCTCGTGATCGTGGCCGAGCAGGTGCAGGTAGCCGTGGGTCACGAGGAGCGCAAGCTCGGAGCCGATCGGCCAGCCCGCGCGCCGCGCCTGGCGGCGCGCCTGCGGCAGCGACACGGCGATGTCCCCGAGGTGCGCCATGCCCGGCTCGAGCGAATCCATCGCGGGAAACGACAACACGTCGGTCGTGCGATCGTGACCCAGGTGGCGGCGGTTGAGCGCGCGGATTTCCCGATCGCCGGTCAGGAGCAGCGTGACGCCGCAGTCCGACTTCCGGGTGGCGCGACGCAGGCCGAGCAGCAGGCGCCGGCTGGAGGTGGCGTGCCGGTCGCCGCCGACGGTGCGTGAGACGACCTCGACCGGAACCTGTCTGGACGCGACCGGGACCACCCCCGCGCGTCTGGCGGCTCCCGCGGGCATCAGCCGGACGCGGGATCGCCCGCGGCGCGGCGCCGCCGGGGCAATGCCGCCGGCTCGGCGGCGGGCGTGTCCGCGGCGGCGGCCGCGGCCGCCCCGGCTTCGCCGCCCGCTTCGCGGTAAGCCTCGTAGGCGCGCACGATGCCCTGGACCAGCGGATGCCGCACGACGTCGGTCTCGTCGAACTCCACGAACCGCACCCCCTCGACGCCGGCGACGACGCGGCGCGCCTCCACCAGGCCCGAGATCCTTCCGGGCGGCAGATCGACCTGCGTCACGTCGCCCGTGATGAGTGCCTTGGAGTTGTGACCGAGTCGGGTGAGGAACATCTTCATCTGCTCGGACGTGGTGTTCTGCGCCTCGTCGAGGATGACAAACGAGTTCGCCAGCGTCCGGCCGCGCATGAATGCCAGCGGCGCGATCTCGATCGTCCCGCGCTCGACGTGGCCGTTGGCCCGGTCCCGGTCGAGCAGCTGGTACAGCGCGTCCCACAGCGGGCGAAAGTAGGGGTCCACCTTCTGCGCCATGTCCCCGGGCAGAAAGCCGAGCTTCTCCCCCGCCTCGACCGCCGGGCGCGCGAGGATGATCCGCTCGACCCTCTTCTCTGCCAGGTGCGCCACCGCCGACGCGACGGCGAGGAAGGTCTTGCCGGTCCCGGCGGGACCGATGACGAAGACCAGGTCGTGATCGTGGATGGCGTCGAGCAGGGCCTTCTGGTTGGGGCTCTTGGGGGAGACGAAACGGCCGTTGGTGGTCTTGAGCCGCCCCGCCGCGAAGAAGTCCTTGAGGAGGGCGGAGCGGTTGTCGCGCAGGAGCCGGATGGCGATCTCGACGTCCCCCTTCTTCAGGGGGGTTCCCCCCTGGACGAGGGCGGCGAGCTGAGCCATCAGGTTGGCGGCGAGGGCCTCTTTCTCCGGGTCGCCCGAGACACTGATCTCGGCGCCGCGGGCCGCGACCTGGACCTCCAACTCCTTTTCGATGGACTTGAGATGCTCGTCGAAATGACCGAAGACGGCGGAGAGAGTGTCTTCAGGGATGGAAAAGCGTCGCAACCGGCCCTCCGAAAACAGCGCAAAGGTAGCATCCGGCCCCCCCGTTGTCAATGAAACCGGCGGGGTGGGTGCACGCAAGCGACGCCCCGGCAGGGGCTTGCGTGGAGGTCACGATTTCCAGGAGCCGCCTCAGGCGGGCGACGAGAGCTTCGGGGGCAGGTCGATGCGCACATGCAGCTCGCGGAGCTGCTTCTCGGGGACCTGCGCCGGCGCCCCGGTCATCAGGTCCACGCCGCTCGTCGTCTTGGGAAAAGCGATGACGTCGCGGATCGAGGCCGACGACGTGAGCAGGGCCACCAGGCGATCGACCCCGAGGGCGATGCCGCCGTGCGGCGGGGCCCCCATGCGCAGGGCCGACAGGAGGAAGCCGAAGCGCGCCTCGGATTCCTGGCGGTCCATCCCGAGGACGCGGAACACCTGCTCCTGCACGCGCTCGCGGTGGATTCGCACGCTGCCGCCGCCGACTTCGTTGCCGTCGAGGACCAGGTCATAGGCGAGGGCGCGGGTCTCCTGGGGTCGCGTCTCGAGCAGGGGCACGTCCTCCGCCATGGGCGAGGTGAAGGGATGGTGGCAGGCGACCAGCCGCCCCTCTTCATCGCTGTGCTCGAAGAGGGGGAACTCGTGCACCCAGAGCATGTGGTGCTTCGCCGGGTCGATCCACTTTTCGGCGCGGGCGATTTGCAGGCGCAGCGCGCCGAGGACGGTCAGGGCCGGCTTGAAGCGATCCGCGACGACGAGCGCCAGGTCGTCCGGGCCGGCACCGAGGGCGGACAGGATGCCGCGGCAGCCGTCCTCTCCCAGATGCTTGAGGAGCGGCGACTGCAGCGTCCCTCCCTGCGCGCGGACCCAGAGGAGTCCCTTCGAGCCCATGCCCTTGGCGGAGTCCACCAGGTTGTCGATGCGCTGTCGCCCCCACGCGGCGCCGCCGGGAACCACCAGTCCCTTGATGACGCCGCCCTGTTTCACGGCGTCGGCGAAGACCCGGAAGGTGCTGTCCTTCAGGCGCGCGGTGAGGTCCTTGAGCTCGACGCCGAAGCGCGTGTCCGGCTTGTCGCTGCCGAACCGCTCCATCGCTTCCTGGTAGCTCATGCGCGGGTAGGGTCCCTGCAGCGGCACCCCTGCGGCGCGGAAGATCTCCTCCATGAGCCCTTCGATGAGAGCGAAGAAGGAGTTGCGCTCGGGGAACGACACCTCGATGTCGATCTGCGTGAACTCCGGCTGCCGATCGGCGCGCGAGTCCTCGTCGCGGAAGCACTTGGCGATCTGGAAGTAGCGATCGAACCCCGACACCATCAGGAGCTGCTTGAAGAGCTGCGGCGACTGCGGCAGCGAATAGAACTGCCCCGGGCTGAGCCGTGACGGCACGAGGTACTCGCGGGATCCCTCCGGCGTGCTGCGGTTGAGGATGGGCGTCTCCACCTCGAGGAACGACTGCGCGTCGAGGTAGCGGCGCACCGCCATCAGGATGCGGTGGCGCGTTTCGAAGATCTGCTGCGACTTGCGGCGCCGCAGGTCGAGGAAGCGGTAGCGCAGGCGCACATCCTCGGCGGCGCTGGTGTCGTCATCGAGCGGGAACGGCAGCGGCTCGGAGGTGTTCAGCACCTCGACCCGGGCCGCCTGCACCTCGACGCCGCCGGTCGGCAGACCGTGGTTGACGTTCTGCGCCTCGCGCGTCACGACCTGGCCCGCGACCGCCACGACGTAGCCCGGCTTCAGCTCCTTGGCGGCGGCGAAGGCCTCGGGCTGCGCTTCGGGGTGGAAGACGGCCTGCGTGACGCCGTAGCGATCGCGCAGGTCGGCGAAGAGCAGGCCGCCGTGATCGCGGATGCTGTCCACCCAGCCGAGCAGCACGGCGGCCGCGCCGGTGTCGCCGGGACGAAGCGCCCCGCACGTATGGGTTCTCTGCCAGACGATCGCCTCAGCCATGGAGCATCTCCCGCAAGGTCGCAACCACATCGGCCGCCGCGACGGTCTTCTGCAGTCCATCCGCGAGCCGCTTGATGGTGACCGTGCCGCCGGCCGCTTCGCTCCCGCCCAGCAGGAGGGCGGTCTTCGCCTTCAGGTCGTTGGCGCGGCGCAGCTGCGCCTTGGCGCTGCGATCCGGGAACGGCTCGACCACGACACTCAGCCCCGCGGCGCGCAGCGCGCGCGCCGCCGCCAGGGCCGGACCGACGCCTTCTTCTCCCAGGATCACCGCGACGGCATCGGGGGTCGGGTCGACCGCAGTCTTGTCCGGCAGGCTCATCACCAGGCGATCCTCGCCGACCGCGAACCCGAATCCGGGGACGGGTGGTCCGCCCAGCTCCTGAACCAGTCCGTCGTAGCGCCCGCCTCCGAGAAGGGCGCTCTGCGCCCCGAGGGTCGGGAGCGTCACCTCGAAGGTCGTGCGCCGATAGTAATCCAGCCCGCGCACCAGGCGCGGCTCCATGCTGTACGCCACTCCCAGGCGCTCGAGGTGCGCGCGCACGCCGTCGAGGTGACGTCGGCAGTCGGCGCACAGGTGCTCGAGGATCGGGCTGGCGTGCTCGGCGATGAGCGCCTGGTCCGCCGGCACTTTGCAGTCGAAGACGCGCAGCGGGTTGGTGTCGAGGCGGCGCTGGCAGTCGGCATCGAGACGGTCGCGAAACGGCTCGAGCTCTTTGCGGAGTGTGTCCCGGTAGGCCGGCCGGCAGTTCTCGCAGCCGACCGAGTTGAGCAGCAGGACGCTGGCGCCGAGTCCGAGCCTCTCGAGGAAGACCGCCAGCATCTGCAGCGTCTCGGCGTCCACGGCCGGGTGCTCGCTGCCGAGCGCCTCGACGCCGATCTGCGAGAACTGCCGCATGCGTCCTTTCTGCGGGCGCTCGTAACGGAACATCGGGCCGATGTAGTAGAGGCGCGTCAGGTCGGAGCCGCGCTGCAGGCCGTGCTCGAGATAGGCGCGCGCCACCGGCGCGGTGTTCTCGGGACGCAGCGTCAGCGACCGTCCCTTGCGATCGAGGAAGGTGTACATCTCCTTGGCGACGATGTCGGTCCCTTCGCCGACGCCGCGCGCGAACAGCTCGGTGGACTCGAAGATCGGCGTGCGGATCTCGCGGAAGCCGTACAGGCCGAACACCTCGCGGGCACGGGCCTCGACGAACTGCCAGCGTCCCGCCTCGTCGGGCAGGATGTCACGCGTTCCCTTGACGGCTTCAATCACGAGGTGAGGATTCCCTTTCGGACGGCGCGGGAGCGCGGGAGGATAGCACACCGCCGGCCGGTTCCCCGCAGGGCTTCGCCGGCCTCGTGCCGGACCACCGCCTCCGGTGGCTCTTTGCGCGCCTGTTTTCGGCGCGCTCCTATAATGCGGGTTGCGATGCCGTCTTTCTCCCGCGATCGGCTCCTCCCGGCGGCGGTCTTCCTCGTGCTCGTCGTGGGCGCCATGCCCGCGACGGCCCGCGACGCCAAGTCGGTGTTCACCGGGCTGCCGATCGATCCCGAGGTCGGCGCCAAGCCGGCCAAGGCGGAGAAACCGATCCGCTTCGAGCCGGCCTGGAGCTTCGCCGGCTTCACCGCTCCCCTCGCGGGAGACCTGGCCTCCTCGGAGGACGTCCTCGCCGGGACCGACGTCGCGGGGCATCTCGTCGTCCTCGGTTCGAAGGACGGCGCCGAACGCTGGCGCGTCGATCTCGAGGACGCGGCGTCGGTGGGCCCGGCGCTCGCCGCGGATCGGGTGCTGCAGCCGACCTCCGGCGGAAAACTGCGCGCCTTCGCCCTCGCCGACGGCCAGCCGCTGTGGAGCGTCGATCTCGGGGGAGCGCCGGCGGGAGCCGCCGTCTTCCTGGGGGGCGTCATCCTGCAGACCACACGAACTCCCGAGCTCGTCGCCCTCGATCCCCGGGACGGGACGGTCACGGGGCGCCTGCCGCTCGAGTCGATCCCGCTCCCGCCAGAGGAGGCGCGGCTGAAGCACGGCGTCGCCGCCGTGGTCGCGGCGGAAGGCGGCCAGGTCCGGCTGGTCGCTCCGGGGAGCCTCGAGGTCCGCTGGCGGCGCGAACTCGGCCAGTCGATCACCAGCCCGCCGCTCGTGACGAAGGATCGAATCTACCTGGCGGCGGCGGATCGATCCATCCGCTCCCTGAAGCTCTCGAGCGGCAGGCAGACATGGGCGCAGCGCGTCGGTTCGCGCATCAGCGCCCGCCTCGTCGTGCGCGGCGAGTTCCTCTACGCCCTGTGCTACGACACCGACATCTACCTGCTCGGCGCGCGCAACGGCCACCTGCGGGGGCGCGTCCATCTCGATCACCGCCTCGCGCAGGACGCCGCCCTCGGCGAAGGCCGCCTGTTCGTGGCGCCGTACACCGCCGCGGCCCTGGTCGGCCTGGAATTCCCCGCCCTGGCCATCGCCGGCCGCTACGATCTCAACGAGCACGGCGAATGGTTCACCACCGCTCCCGCCTTCACCTCCGAGCGCGTGGCCCTCGGCTGGGGCCGCGAAACCGGCCACCTCGTCGCCCTCAACATCGTCGACGCCCCCCCCGAAAAAAAAGAACCCCCGAAACCGGGCGCCGACAAGTCCGGAACCACGGCAACCCCCTCCTCCGGGACACCCGGAACGAGCGCCCCGGGAACGAATCCACCGGACACGATCCCCGAACCCCCCATCGTGCCTACCCCACCGCCCCCGACCCAAAGCGGCTCATACCGATAAGCCGACACGAGCACGCGCGAACCTCGAACGCTCAGAAGCGCGAAGAGCCTGACGCGCGACGGGGTCCTCTCGGAAGGAGGGCTGAAAGACCCGTCGGCGTCAGCCGACGGCCGCCCGACTGAGAGCGGACGGCGCCGCGCGCCAAGGCGGCTTTGGCTGAGGGGTCCCGGAACGCCTGCGACGAAGGTTTCGAGTTGACTACTTGAGTCGGCGCCGGATCTCGTCGCCCATCTGCGACGTCGAAAGGCTCCCGCCGAGGTCCCGGGTCGTCTTGCCGTCGCGAACGGCTCCGGCGACGGCGTTTTCGATCGCCTGGGCTTCTCCCGGCCGGCCGACCGTTTCGAGCAGCATGGCGGCGCTGAGGATCGCCCCGATCGGGTTGGCGATGTTCTGTCCGGCGAACTTGGGAGCGGATCCATGCACCGGCTCGAACAGCCCCGTGCGGCCCGGGTGCAGGTTGGCCGAGGCGGCGAGGCCCAGTCCTCCCTGGATCTGCGCGCCGAGGTCGCTGAGGATGTCGCCGAACATGTTGCAGGCCACGATGACTTGGAATGCGGACGGATCCTTCACCAGCTGCATCGCCAGGGCGTCGACGTACATGTGCGAGGTCTCGATGTCCTTGTATTCCGCCGCCAGCTCGCGCCAGACGCGCTGCCACAGATCGTGGCCGTAGGTCAGCGCGTTGCTCTTGTCGGACATCAGGACGCGCTTCTTCCCGTGCGCCCGCGCCCACTCCAGGGCGTGCCGGAGGATCCGCTCGACGCCCTTGCGCGTGTTGATGTCCTCCTGGGTCGCGACCTCGTCGGGCATGCCCTTCTTGAAGAAGCCCCCGACGCCGGCGTAGAGCCCTTCGGTGTTCTCGCGGAAGATGACGAAGTCGACGTCCTGGGCCTTGCGCCCCTTGAGCGGGCAGAGGCGCTCGTCGAGCAGCCGCACCGGACGCTGGTTGACGTAGAGGTCGAGGCGGAACCGGAGTCCCAGCAGGATGTCGGCGGCATGCCGGTTGTCGGGAACGCGGGGATCGCCGACCGCGCCGAGCAGGATCGCGTCGAAGGTCCGGAGCCTTTCGAATCCCGCCTGCGGAAGCGTCTCCCCCGTGCGCAGGAAGTGGTCGGCGCCGTAGGGAAACTCCTCGAACGAGAGGGCGGTCCCGGCGGCCGCGCGCAGCGTCTCGGTCGCCTCGCGCGTCACCTCGACTCCGATGCCGTCCCCCGGGATCACCGCGATGCGGATCACTGGACCTCCCTCGTGCGCGGCTTCAGCCACGCGGCCTGTGCCGCCTGCAGCATCAGGAGCCCGAGCGCCGCCCCGCAGGCGTCGGCGAGCGCGTCGCGTGCGTCGGGGCTGCGCCCCGGCACGAAGACCTGGTGGATCTCGTCGCTGACGGCATAGCCGGCGCAGAGTCCCCACGTGAGCAGGAGACGCCCCATCGGAACCGGTCGGCGGATACCGTTGTTGAGCGCGCGCGCCAGGAGCACCGACAGCACCAGGTACTCGGAGACGTGCAGCAGCTTGTCCGGATACGGCGTCGCCCAGCCGACCTGGGGCTGGGACGAGACGTAGTAGATGACACCCAGGTACAGGATCGCCGGCCCCCAGGTGACGACCCGGCGGCCGAGGCCGGGAGAGTCACTTCGCGGGTTCACCGGGCCAGCGGGAACGGGTACATCACGTACGCGACGATGAGCGAGAGGACGACCATCGCCCCGCCCAGCACGACGATGACGCGGGCGCGATCGCGGGCCTTGTTCTGGGTCAGGAAGGCGAAGAACACCGCCACCAGGCCCGCGAACACCACCATGTTGAGGACGTGGCTCGGGATCACCGGGGTCAGTCCTTGCGTCCGCGGGCGATGTCGAAGGCGTCGAGGATGAGCAGGATGTTCATCAGGCCCGCGGTCAGGAGGAACGTGCTGCCGTACTCGTAGGTCGGCAGGCGCACCCGATCGCGCATGCGGTTCATCACCGCCTGGCGCTGCGGGTTCGACTCCTCCTCGGGCAGCCGGTACACGAGTCCGCCGAGCGACATGCTGCGGCCGACGAGATCGAGCGGCCCGAGCGCCAGGTTGTCGAAGGTCGCGAGGTACGACAGCGGCTGCTGGGGATCGACGACCGAGGCCGTGCCGCCGGAGGCGAGGCCCAGGCCGAAGGTCGCCGTGACGACCACGAAGAAGGCGACGGCCCGGGCGGTCCGTCCCAGGCTCAGGTGCCCGAGCCCCGGAAGGGCCCAGGCCAGGACGCAGGGAAGCAGGGCGTTGCGGCGCGATCGCTCGGCTGGGTCGGAGCGCTCGAAGGATTCCGAACGCTCGGCAGGCTCCGGAGGGGACGCGGGAACCGGCTCGTCCACGCTACTCCTTGACCACCCAGACACGGACCTCCCCCTGGACGTCCGCGTGCAGCTTCACCGGCACGGTGTAGATGCCGAGCGCCTTGATCGGCTCCTCGAGGAGGATACGGCGCTTGTCGATCGCGATACCCTCTTTCTCCAGGTACTCCGCGATGTCGGAGGCGGTGACCGAGCCGTAGAGCTGATCGTTCTCGCCGACCTTGCGGACGATGGTGCAGGAGACGCCGGCGATGCGGCGACCGACCGCGGCGGCGTCTTCCTTCTCCTTCGCCTGGAGCACCGCGTAGCGGCGGCGCTCCTGCTCGACGCGCTTCATGTTGCCGTCGGTGGCCGGCAGGGCCTTCCCCTTCGGCAGCAGGAAATTGCGGGCGTAGCCCGCGGCCACCTCGTGCACCTCGCCGCGGCGCCCGAGCTTGTCGATGTCCTCACGCAGGACGACTCGCATCACGCTCCTCCGGTTCTCTTCGGTTCTAGTCGGACGTGAACGGCAGCAGCGCGAGCAGCCGCGCCCGCTTGACCGCCGTCATCACCTTGCGCTGGTGCTTGGAGCAGGTGCCCGAGATGCGCCGCGGGAAGATCTTCGAGCGCTCCGGGACGAACCCCTGCAGCAGGCGCACGTCCTTGTAGTCGATGAAGTGCAGCTTCTCTTCGCAGAACTTGCAGAATTTCTTCTTGCGGAAGAGGAACTTCCGCTTGAACGGCTTGCGGCCCTTGCCGCCCTCACGGCTCGAACCGCCGTCTCTCCGGCCCATGCGCTCCTCCTGCCCTTAGGGCGCGATGCCCGCGTCGGGCGGGATCTCGTCGCGTTCTGCGGGGCGCGGCCGCATCATCGGCGACGGCCCCAGTTGCGATTCATCCTCCATGCGCACGGTCATGTGCCGGAGGATGCGGTCGTTCATGCGGTAACGCCGGTCGATCTCCTTCACCTGCTCGGGGGGACACTCGAGGAGCATCAGGGTGTAGATCCCTTCCTCGCGGTGATCCACCGGGTAGGCGAGCCGGCGCTTGCCCCACTTCTCGGTCTTGAGAACCTTGCCGCCGGAGGTGTTGACGATGGACTCGACCAACTGCGCGATCTGGTCGATCTCCTCCTCGGTGAGATTCGGGTCGGTCATGAAAATCGTTTCGTATTGTAGCATCGTGCCTTTCCCTCACTCCTCGGCTGCGGCCGACGGGCCGCGATTGTAACGGTTCATGGCCGCCTGAAACCCTTCCCGCGCCACCGTCTCCACGCAGTCGGCGGCGCGCCCGATCACCTCGTCCAGCCCCCCGCGCTCGGCGCGGGTGAACGCCTCGAGAACGAAGTCGGCCTGCTCCTCCCCCTCGGGGGCCGGGCCGATCCCCACCCTCAACCGCGGCACTTCGTTCGTCCCCAGGCTCTCGAAGATCGACCGCAGGCCGTTGTGCCCGCCGTGGCTCCCCGATCGTCTCAACCTCAGCGTCCCGAACGGCAACCAGAAATCGTCGGAGACGACCAGCACCTCGTCCGGCCCGGCTCCCAGCTTCGCCATGGCCGCCTTCAACGGCCCGCCGCTGCGGTTCATGAACTCGACGGGGCGAACGAGGGTGACCTCCCGATCCCCCATCGGAACCGCGCAGCGCATCGCGCCGGCCCGCTCCGACTCCTCCGGATCCCCGGCCCGCCGCCGCAGCTCCTCGATCACGAGGAACCCGGCATTGTGCCTCGTCCCCTGGTATCTCCGGCCCGGATTCCCGAGGCCGGCCACGAGCCTGAGCACGGGCGCGCTCCCGGACGGCTACTTCTTCGCTTCCGGCTTGCCCCCCTTCTTCTCCTTCTCGGGCTCCGCCCCTTCCTCGCCTTCGGCCAGCTGCTTCCCTTTCTTGATGACCTCCGGCTCCGTCGCAGCGGGCGCCGCCGCCTCCGCGCCCGCGGCCGGGGCCGCCACCTCTTCCTTGTTCGGCGGCGCGCACACCACCACGATCAGTCCCGGGTCGCTGAGGAGCGTGAACTTGTCGCTCTTCGGCAGGTCGGCGACGCTCAGGTGGTCGTTGATCTTCATCGCCGACACGTCGAGGACCAGCGACTCGGGGATGTCCCCCGGCAGGCAGGAGACGCGCACCGTGCGGGTGACCGGCTCGAGGATGCCGCCGTCGAGCTTCACGCCCACCGATTCGCCGGTGAGCCGGATCGGCACCTCGACTTCGATCGCCTCGTCCATGGCGATGCGCAGGAAGTCGGCGTGCAGGAGCTTCCCTGCGAGCGGATCCACCTGGTATTCGCGAATCATCACGTGCCGACGCTGGTCGGTGCCGGCCAGGTTGAGCTGGAAGATCGTGTTGACCCCCGACTCGGAGCGGAGGATCTGCTCGATGCGGTTCGGGTCCACCTGCAGGATGACCGGGTCCTTGCCGCCGCCGTAGAGCACCGCCGGAATCGAGCCGGACCGTCGCAGGCGACGGGAGACGTTCTTCCCGATCAGCTCGCGTCGCGCCACGTCCACCACAACATCCTTCATCGGTCCTTCCCTCCCGCGGGTCCTCGACCCTCTTTCGACATGTCCGCCGTCAGACGAACAGCGAGCTGACGGATGAGTTCGTGTGAATCCTGCGAATGGCCTCGCTGAGGAGACCCGCCACCGACAGCACCGTGACCCGGCCGGCCCTGGAGCGCGCCGGGTCGAGCGGAATGCTGTTGGTCACGACCGTCTGGGCCATCTCCATCTTCGAGATGCGCTCGATCGCCGGACCCGACAGCACCGCGTGCGTGAAGCACCCGTAGATCGACGTCGCCCCTTCCTTCGTCAACGCCTGGACGGTGCCGACCAGGGTCCCGGCGGTGTCCACCATGTCGTCCACGATGAGGGCGGTCTTCTTCGCCACCTCGCCGATGACGTGCATCACCTGGGGCTCGTTCTTCTCGCCGCGGCGCTTGTCGATGATGGCGAGCGAGGCGTCGAGCCGCTTGGCGTAGGCCCGCGCCCGCTCGACGCCGCCGGCGTCCGGCGCGACCACCACGAGGTTCTTGAGCTGCATGCGGGCCACGTGCTCGATCAGCACGGGCGCCGCGAACAGGTGATCCACCGGGATGTCGAAGAACCCCTGGATGGCGGGAGCGTGCAGGTCCATCGCCAGGATGCGGCTGGCGCCCGCGGCCGTCAGGAGATCGGCGACCAGCTTGGCGGTGATCGGCACGCGCGGCTTGTCCTTGCGATCCTGCCGCGCGTAGCCGTAGTACGGCAGCACGGCGGTGACGCGGGCGGCGGACGACCGCTTGAACGCGTCGAGCATCACCAGCAGCTCCATGAGATTCGCGTCGACCGGCGGGCAGGTGGGCTGGATGACGAAGACGTCGGTGCCGCGGATGTTCTCCTGGATATGGCAGTAGGACTCGCCGTCGGCGAAGCGCTTCACCTCGGCCGCCCCGAGCGCGACCCCGAGCTGATCGCAGATCTCGCGGGCCAGCGCCGGATGCGCGTTGCCCGTGAAGATCTTGAGATCGCCGTCCACGCCCGCCGCTGTCATCGCCTCGTCCCCCGCCCGCCCCGGCCGCTGGCTGGGGCGGGAGGATTCGAACCTCCGGTGCTGGATCCAAAGTCCAGTGTCTTACCGCTTGACGACGCCCCAATCACGCGCC
>DASYQE010000049.1:0-3245 GCA_036005805.1 Candidatus Polarisedimenticolia bacterium
GCGCGTCGTGTCGCTGGCGCGCAACAAGAACCTCGGCCCGGCCCGCGCCCGCACCAACATCATCCCCAAGTCGATGACGCGGCTGGAGCTTTTGCGCGGCTACCGGTGGCTGCTCGACCACGTCTACTCGTGGGACGCCTACGCCGACCGCATCTGCGGCTTCCTGACGCTGGCGGGGCAGTCGCCGCACCGCACCGACAAGCCGATCCCGAAGCCCGACGCGAAGGCGCTGGTCGAGAAGCTGGAAGCCGTCCCCGAGGCGCTGCCGGCGGCGGCGCAGATCCTCGACCACGCCGAGCAGGTCGCGCCTCATCTGATGCGCCGCGCCAAGGACCTGGTGGTGCAATTCGCCCGCTACCACGTCACCATCCAGGAGACGCTTCGCGACCTCGACGTCAACATCGCGCGCGAGGCGGCGGGGGAGATGATCCTCGACCGCAACATCGCGATTGCGCCTCTGCCGCTCACCTTCAAGAACGAGCTGAACCGCATCCTGCCGGAGGTGTACCGGCGGCTCTACGCCAATCTCCAGGATCGGACGCAGATCTCGCTGGCGTTGACCGACGTCTTCGTCGAGCTGCTGCTGCGGGTCGGGAGCTCCTTCGAGAAGTTCGAGCCGCACCACCTGGCGCTCCTCGAAGAGCTGTGCGACCGGCACGCCGCCAAGTACAACGGCATCCCGGCGGTGGACTTCCTGCCGTTGTCGCCCGAGGCGGAGGTGGCGGCGGCTGCCGGCATGCCGAACATCAAGAAGCTGCGCGTCGTGGACGACATCTACAAGAGCGTGTTCCAGCGCATCGCCGAGCACGGCCGGCCCGTCCCCCCGCCGCCGCAGGCCCTCCCGGTCACGTCGCCCGCGATCGGTTAGGATCCCTCCGCCTCACGGGGCGGCGGGCGTGGCGTCCGCCGATTCGAGGCGGGGGATTCCCGAATGCGCCGACGCTCACGCTACCTGCACGGCCTGTCGATCTTCTTCGTGTGGCTCCTCGCCTGCTCGCAGGCCGGCGTGATGTACGGCGGCCCCGGCGGGTCGAAGAACGAGAAGGGGAAGTCACCCGGCCCTCCGGGGGGCATCGTCGACGACGACTACCGCGTCGATCTCCTCTGGCTCAACGAGCCGGGGGAGTACGGCCCCGGTGAGTACGGCCGCTGGCTGTCGAAGATGCAGGGGCGCCAGCGCTTCTACATCTTCCACGTCCCGAACGGGTACAAGAAGGGGACGCCGATGCCGGTGGTGATGGTGCTCCACGGCGGCGGCGGCAACCCGGGCGTCGCCCGCTTCCAGAGCGGCATGAGCGACGTCGCTGACCGCGAGAACTTCATCGCGCTCTACCCGGCCGCGACCAACGCCACCCAGGTCGATCGGCTGCTCTACTGGAACGCCGGCATGACGCCGAAGGACAAGCGCCAGAAGGACATCGACGACGTGGCGTACTTCAACGCGGTTCTCGACGATCTGCCGAAGTGGTTCACCATCGACCCGAAGCGGATCTACGTCACCGGGATCAGCAACGGCGCGCACATGTCGTACCGGCTGGGGACGCAGCTGTCGAACCGGATCGCGGCGTTCGCCCCGGTCGCCGCGCAGCGCGCCGTCGGCGAGTTCTACGGCCCGCCGCCGCGGCCGGTGTCGCTCATCGTCTTCCACGGGAAGAAGGACGGCTACCTGCCGTACGACGGCGGCCCGACCTACAAGTCGGCATTCGAGGACGAGGTGTTCAAGCCCGAGCAGGAGTGCATCCAGACCTGGGCCAAGCACGACGGCTGCGAGGGAGCCCCCGCCAGCGAATCGAAGGGCCAGGCGCACCTGCAGCGCTGGGGTCCGTGCAAGGACGGCTCGGAGGTGCAGCTCTGGACCCTCGACGACGGCGGCCACACCTGGCCCGGCGGCAAGGTCACCAAGCTCGAGGCCAAGGGCGGCATCGTCCCCAACCCCCGCGCCAGCGTCGGCCCGGTGAACAAGGACATCAACGCCTCGCAGCTCATGTGGGAGTTCTTCAAGCGCCACCCGTTGCCCTAAGCCATTCGGGCGAGGTTGCTCGAGTGGGCAGGCTCCTCGAATGACCAACCGCGCTTTGAAAGAGGTGTGGATCGGCCTGATTGAAGTGGTTCCTCTTCCTGGAGTCGATACTCTAGGGACTGTCAGCGGAGCCTTCGTCAACTTTCTCGCCCTCGCCGCAGACGAATCCGAGTATCGAGAACAGGTTCAAGCAGCCACGAGTGAGGCTGGGTTCCAGGCCATGACGGTTGAGGACGTGGAGCCGCTGCGTCTTCGCTTAAGCCGAGCGAACGTCGACGCGGAACTGATGTCCCTTGCTGAGGGAATCGAGGCGCGGGGAGGGTTCAAGTTCGGGACATTTCACACCTTCACTCAAATCCATTGACGCCGGTGTCTGCCGGCGCCCGGTTGCGAACAATCGCAACGCTCAGGGAGTCCAGTCGCGCGCCCGGGTGTGGTCAACAATCCACAGTCGGCCCGCGATGTCACCGGTCTCGGACAAGAAGCGCGTCAAGGCAGCGATCTGATTGCTGGCCGTCGGGGCGCCGAGCCGTAGGACGACGAGACCAGCGAACAGAGAGGGCGGGAAAAGACGCGGGTCCGCGAAATCGAGATCAAAGGTGACGAGCGCTCGCTCTTCCTGACGCACGGCGAGGGCGACGTCGGCGTCGGGGCGACCGGTCAGTTGCTCTTTGTGCACCGTGAGAACGTCGTGGCCGAGATCGCGCAGAGCTGGTGCGACGTCGGTGTGGACGTTTTCATCGAGCTTGAACTTCACGAAGTGCGGGCAAGGGGCAGGATGCGTTCGTGCGCGAGCCTCGCACCGTAGGCGAGGGCAGCCTGAATGTCTTCGCGGTTGAGCGTGGGGTAGCCGCGCAGGAGATCCTCGATGGTCTCTCCGGCGGCCAGGGCGTCGAGGATCAACGTCACGGGGATGCGGGTCCCGCGGACGCACACCTGGCCGCCGAGAACCTTGGGATCGCTGCTGAGGCGATCGAGAAGCGCATCCTTCTCCTGGGCGGTCATGGAGTCATTGTACCGCGCTCACCAGGCGAGGCTGGCGGCCATCCGGATCGCCACGTCGCGGGCGGGGTCGTCGAAGGTCATGCGGCCGTGCAGGACACGGCTGTTGTCCACCCAGAGGATCTCGGTCTTGTGGAGCGGGATCAGGTTGCGGTTCGCCTTCGTGACCGCCTTGACCTCGGCGATGACGTCGGGCGGCAGCGGCGCGCCGTCCTCGAAGCGG
>DASYQE010000050.1:0-38329 GCA_036005805.1 Candidatus Polarisedimenticolia bacterium
CCGGCGGCAAGGTCACCAAGCTCGAGGCCAAGGGCGGCATCGTCCCCAACCCCCGCGCCAGCGTCGGCCCGGTGAACAAGGACATCAACGCCTCGCAGCTCATGTGGGAGTTCTTCAAGCGCCACCCGCTGCCCTGAAAAAGGGTCCGGATTTCGACGCGCTCCTTTCGCAGGGGAATGAAGCAGCGCGGGGAAAGAATTGGGAGAGCGCCGTCTCGCTCTTCGAGCAGGCGATTCGTCTCCGGCCAAAGAGCGTCGAGTCGTATCAAGGGCTCATCTGGGCGCTCTTCCAACTCGAGCGCTGGGACGAGGCCATCGTGCATGGGCGCATGCTCGCTCAGCTGGCGCCCGATTTCGGGCAACCGCACGAATGGCTGGGCGCCGCCCTGCTGCACCTGGAGCGCTACCAGGAAGCCATCGACGAACTCGAGATCGCCACGCGCCTCGAACCGAACAATCTCGTAGCCTGGGAGAACCTCGCCCATGGCTGCGTCCGAGCCGAGGCCTGGGAGCCGGCGCTCGATGCCTTCCGCGAGGTCGTGGCCTTTCAGCCCCGGAGCGGGAAAGCCCATGGAGACGTCGGCGCGACGCTGGGAAACCTGCGGCGATGGGAGGAATGTCTCTGGTGGCACCGCCAGGCGATCGCGTTGGAGGACAAGCCCCTGCATCACAAGAACCTCGGCGTGGCGCTCGTGGAGCTTGGAAGGCAGGACGAAGCCGAGAAGGAATTCCGGGAGGCCCTTCGAAAAAGTCCCGGGGACGCGGACCTGCTCATGAGGCTCGGCGAGGTCTATGGCAGGGCCGAGAGGTACGAAGTAGCCAGCGTCTTGTTCCGCGACGCGATCGAAAGTGAGCCGGGAAACGGGATGGCCCATGTGTACTTGGGGACCGCGCTCTCCATGATGGGAGACCACGAACAGGGAGTCAGGGAATGCATCCTCGGCGCGGACCTCGACCCGAACGGTGACGGGAATCTCTACAACCTCGGGAACGTCCTTGGGCGGGCGGGAAGGCACCTGGAGGCGATCGAAGCGCTGCGGCGCGCCATTCAGTTGCGGCCGGAGTGGGCCCTGGCCCGGACGACGCTGGCGGAGTCTTTGGAGGCCCTCGGACGCAACGCCGAAGCCATGAGCGAATACGAGGCCGCGCTGCGTCTGGACGCGCACTGCCTCGACGATCCGGAGGTTCGCTCCATCTACGAGCGGGTGAAGAGCAAGGAGTAGTCTCGCCTGCCTCGTCCCTACCAGGAAAGACTGGCGGCCATCCGGATCGCCACGTCGCGGGCGGGGTCGTCGAAGGTCATGCGGCCGTGCAGGACGCGGCTGTTGTCCACCCACAGGATTTCGGTCTTGTGGAGCGGGATCAGGTTGCGGTTCGCCTTCGTGACCGCCTTGACCTCGGCGATGACGTCGGGCGGCAGCGGCGCGCCGTCCTCGAAGCGGACCAGGCTGTTGTCCTTGCCCTGCTCCTCCTGCCAGACGACCGGGAGGATGCTGTTTCTGAAGGCGCGTCCGCCCCAGCGGGTCTCGGGGGTCGCCGTCACCGCGTACTCGGTCGTGAGCGTCAGGCCCTCGGCGGTCTTCTCGATCGCCAGCGTCATCTCGTTGTGGTCGCAGAAGCGGCGCACCTCGTCGAGGTCGCTCGTGCCGAAGCGGAGCTGCCAGCCCCCCTCGTAGTACTTGCGGATGTACTTGATACGCCGCTCGGCGAACAGGCGCCGCGTCGCGTCGCCGAGGCCGGCGTAGACCGCCTCGCCGTCCACGACGGCGGTCTCGCCGCCCATGCGCGCCGGCTGGACGCAGTAGAAGAACAGGCACAGCGGCGAGTGCTTGATGTACGACATGTCGGCGTGCACCGGCAGCTCGAACATGACCTGCTGCTGCTTGCCGAAGTAGAAGTTGACCGAGTAGATGGTGCCGTCGCCGTCCGGGTTGAGCACGCGGCGCTCGTGCGCCCCGCCTTCGTAGAGCATCCAGTCGCTCGAGAAGCGGTTCGAGAAACGCTCGAAGCCGGCGAGGTCCGATTCGAACCCGGCGAAGAGCAGCGCCCCCTTTTCCTTGAAGAGGGCGATGAGACGCTTGTCGTCGAGGTCGGACAGCGTCCCGCCGCCGCGCAAGACGGCGCCGAAGCGTCCGGCGATCGGCTGGATCTCCATCTCCTTCATGGCTCCCCCTTGTTCGACGTTCCGACCGCGGCACCGCGCGCGGCCGCACGGCGGGCGCGCGATTGCAGCGGCATCAGGACCAGATTGTCGCAGGCGACCCCCGGCGGCAGAGACAGGCAGAACAGGATGACGTCGGCCACCCGGTGCGGCGGCAGCGCCCCGGCGGGCGCGCCTCCGAGCGCGCCGTTCTGCTTCCACAGCGGCGTGTCCACGGCGTCGGGCAGGACCACCTGCACGCGCACGCCGAACGGCCGGACCTCCTCGGCGATCGACTCCGACAGCGCCACCACCCCCGCCTTCGAGGCGCTGTAGAGCGCGTCGAGCGGCCGGCCGCGCACCCCACTCGTCGACGCGAGGTTGACGATCTGCCCGGCGCGCTGCTTCAGCATCAGGTGCAGCGCCGCCCGGTTGGCGAGGAACGTGCCGCGCAGGTTGGTGCCGACGACCGCGTCGTATTCCGCATCGTCCAGGTCGGCGAGCGGTCGCGGCCGCCCGCCCGGCGGCCGCAGCACGCCGGCGGAGTGGACGAGGGCGTCGAGGCCGCCCAGTTCGGTCTCCGCCCGGCGGACCATCCGGTCGCAGTCGGCGGCGCTTCTGACATCCGCCGCAAAGAACACCACGCGGCCACCGCCATCCACGGCGAACTCCGCGCTGCGATCGACCGCCAGCACCTGCGCGCCGCGGGTGGCGAGGGCGGCCGCCGTGGCGGCGCCGATGCCGCTGGCGGCCCCCGTGACGATGACCCGCAGGCCTTCGAGCCGGGTCACGCCGGGCCTCCGGAGCGGGCGGCCACGCGCTGCGCGGCGGGACGCCCTTCGCGCAGCGAGACACGCACGTCCTCGAGCACGGCATCCAGCGGCATGGCGAGCAGGTCGGCCACCACGTCGCCGAGTTGATCCGGGGTGAGCATTCCCGTGCGACCGAGGCCGGTGCCGGCGATCAGGGACGTCGCCACGGCGTCGGGAAGGACCGAGAAGGCGCGCACTCCCGCGGGGGTCACTTCCGCCGACAGCGCATGGAACAGGGCGCGCGCCGCCATCTTCGCGGCGCAGTACCCGGCGCCGTAGGGCTCGCCGCGCAGCCCGCCGCGCGCCGAGGAGATGTTGACGATCTGCCCGGAGCCGCGCGCCGTCATGCGCCGCGCCGCGGCGCGCGCCAGGTGGAAGACGCCCCGCAGGCTGATGTCGATCTCCTCGTCCCAGTCGGCGTCGCCGAGCGCCGACACCGGCGGCGGCACGAGGCGGCTGCCCGGCGTCCCGCGTCGCACGCCCGCGCACGCCACGGCGATGTCCACCGGGCCGAAGCGCTCCTCGGCGAAGGCGAACAGAGCCTCGACGCGCGAAGGGTCGCGCACGTCGCAGCCCGGGAAGCCGGCGCCGTGCGTGAGCTGCGCGGTGGCCCGCGCCACCGCGTCCGCGTCGCGCGCCGCGATCACCACGCGCGCGCCGCGCCGGTCGAGCGTCGCGGCGATCCCCAGCCCGATGCCGCCGGATCCGCCGGTGATGACCGCGACCCTGCCGGCGAGGTCGACCGGTTGGGTGTCGGTCATCCCTTCACCGCCCACAACTCGAGGTAGTTGCGCGGGACCGTCGTCGCCTGCGACAGCGCCATGGCCTCGGCGGCGGTGCGCTGCAGCGCCTCGGCCGCCTCCTCCGGCGGGTAGCCGGTCAGGAGCACTTCCGCCATGCCGCCGTAGCCGCCGACGAGCGCCAGGCACCGCGCATCGAGCGGCACGACCCGTTCCCCCTGGTCGATGGTGCGCAGGCCGGCGCTCAGAAGCAGGCCCGACCACTCGGCGGGTGACAGCCAGCGCGCCTTGAAGGCGCCTTTGGTCGTGCCGCGCGTGCGGACGATCGGCGCGCCGCCGGCGGCGACGCGCTCGCGGCTGAGGCGCTCCAGGTCGGCGCTCGCGAGCCGCAGCCAGTCCAGGTAGATGCGGTCGGTTCCCTTCGGCATGCTGCCGGCGTAGAAGGCGCTGTTGAACCCGAAGCGTCCTCCCGGTCGCAGCACCCGCGCCACGGTGCGCAGGAAACGCTCACGGTCGGGCATGAGATGGATGGCGTTGGCGATGGTGACGCAGTCGAAGATGCCGTCCGGGAACGGCAGGTCATCGGCGCTGCCCGCGGCGAAGGTGACCACCGGCCGGCCGGCGCAACGGTCGGAGGTCAGCTGCAGGCCCATCCGCACCTCGCGTCCGAGATCGCGGAAGCGCTCCGACGCCAGGGCGATCTGCTGCGGATCGAGGTCGATGCCGTTCAGGTGCGCGTCGGGGGAGGCCGCGAGCAGCAGCGCGCTCACCGTGCCGGTGCCGCAGGCGAGATCGAGGAAGCGCCGCACCGACGAAAGGTCCTGGCGCGCGACGAAGCCGCGGTTCGCCTCGACGTAGATCGGCTCGTTGCTGAACGGCTCGTAGGTGGCTCTCATGTGGTCGCCGACACCAGGAGGTACGCCTCGACCGCGGCGCGCCCGCCGGGCAGCGCCTCGAGCACCTCGGCCTGGCGGTCCGGGTCGATCTCCTGCAGGAGCCACTTGGTCTTGAAGTGCTCGCGGCTGTGCTGGAAGAAGCGCCACCAGGTCACGCGCGTGACGTCCACGACCGAGGGCTCGACGAACCCGGCGCGGATCAGGTCCGCCGCATAGCGCCCGGCGGCGGTGGCATCCCCGTCCGACGGGGCGGACGCGCCGTCGAAACCCGGGGCCCGTCCGACCAGCTCCGCCGCCAGCAGGCGTCCGCCGGGCCGCAGCGCGGCGCGGGCGGCGGCGAGCCCGCGGGCGCGATCGCGGCGACCCGGCCCCTCGATCCACACCACGGCGTCGAAGCGCTGGTGGCCGAAATCGGGCTTCTTCTCCTTCACGCGCAGCACCCTGGCGCGCGGCTCGCGGGCGCGGATCCGCTTCGCGACGCGGCGGTCGAAGGCCGCGACGGTGACCTGGCCGCAGGCGGGAAGGCGCAGGCACTCGGACGCGATGGCCGCGCCGCCTGCGCCGATCACCAGGATGTCGCGCGACGTCGCCGGGACCGCGCGCAGCGGCGCCAGGACCTCGTCCACGAGCGCGCGGCAGGCTTCGGCGGGGGTCATCCGCTCGGCGCGCCAGTAGCCGACGTTGCGCAGCTCGCCGAGACTGAAATAGAGATCGACCTCCTCTTCGACGGTCTCGGGCGTGCCGAGCGCGACCATCTCCAGGCCGAGCATCGGATCGAGCGGTCGGCCGCCCGGGAAGAGCGTGTGCGCGGCGCTCGAGCGGCCGAGCGAGTCGCGCAGCGCTTCTTCCGCAGGCGCGGCGCCGACCGTCTCCTCGAGGAGCGCCCCGGGCGAGGCGGCATCGCCGGCCGCGGCGGATCCCTCTCCGGAAGCGAGGCGCGCCTCCTCGCTGCGCCAGCGCGGCGGCACCGTCGCCTCGGTGTTGTCCTCGACCCGGTGGTCGAGCGCGCCGTGGAAGATCTCCAGCCCGCCGCGCGGGTTGTCCTCGAAGCGCCAGCCGTGCACCCCCTGCACCGCCACCTTCGGCCCGAACGGGTTGGCCATGCCGACGAACAGCCCCGAGGGCGTGGAGAGCAGCGCGCGCACGCCGAAGTTGTAGGGATTCTGGAAGCCGTTGCGGGTGACCGGCACCCAGTGATCCCCGTCGGCGGTGCGCCACAGCTCGCAGCCGCCGAGGCAGGTCATGAACTGGTCGAAGGTGAGCGGGTCGAAGGCGCGCCGCGTCGCCTCCGGCCAGTCGGTCCAGTCGGTGTACGGGAGGAGCGACGACAGGTCGAAGGTGCCGACGTAGAGATTCCCGTCGTGCGCCACCATGCGCCAGAGGTACCCGGCGAGGCGGTTCTCGAACCCGGGGCCGAGGCCGCTCGTCGGCACCTTGAAGCCCTGGCGCGTGAAGCGGGGATGGCCGACGACGAGGTCCCACGTCTTGTCCTCGCGCACCCGGATCACCTCGCCCGAAGCAGGCCCGATGTTGTGCACCCGGTCATGACCGCCGTTCTGGATCGACGAGGCGAGATAGAGATCCCCGTTGAACTCCGCCATGCAGGGGACCCCTTCGTTCTCGGGGCCGCGGTCGGCGCCGTGATCCAGCACCTTCTCCCAGCGGTGCGGCGGCGGACCCTCGCCATCGGTGCGCCAGACCTGGAAGCCTTCGCGCACGTTCAGCGTGCCGGCGTAGAGGTGGTTGCCGGCCGGCAGCATGTCGATGATCGACAGGTTCCCGGGGTCGCCGAAGCCCGGCGGGCTGCTGATGCTCCAGCGGCCGCTTCTCGGGTCGTCGCTGCAGCGCACCTCCGATCCCTGCGCCAGGTTCAGCTCGGTCTTCAGCACGGACGGGTCGGCCTTCGCCGAGGCCGGCGCGGCCCAGATGCGTCCCTTGAAGGCGGCGAGCGCGCGGAACGAACCGAAGTTCTCGCGCTCTCCGGGCACCTCCGGCGGGCGCAGCACCTCGAAATCGGTGCCGTTTCCGGAGCGCAGCATCACCGCCGACGGCGCGTTCCGCCCGACCGCGGGAATGGTGTAGAGCGCCGGGCGCTCGTCGCTCTTCCCCTGGAAAACCACCATGCAGCGGAAGCCGTAGGCCAGCGGCGCCATGTTCCCCTGGTAGCCCTGCACCATCGGCGAGCGGTAAACCCGCTCCCACCCGGGCACGCCCGGCTTGTGCCGCCAGATCTGCCCGCGGATGTCGAGGTCGCTGTAGCTCTTCGGCACCGGCACCGGCGGATGCGCCCACTTCATCTCGAAGGCGGCGCGCATCAGGATGAGGGTGAGCGCGTCGCGGTTGGTGCCGATGTAGACGTGGCCGTCGTAGAACGCGCACGAGTATGGATAGGAGTTCGATCCGTCTCCGAAGCCGCGCTCGGCGACGCGGCGGAAATGCCCCGCGCTGAGTCCGCGTGCCAGGGGCGCGCGAGGGAGGGCCTTGGCCGGCATCACGCCCGCGTCTCCCCCCGCTCCCGCGTCACGGCTGCTCGGCTTTCTGCGCGGTGACCAGCAGGTAATGGGTCAGGTCGCCGACGCGCGCGTAGTTGGTCTCGAGGCAGCGCTCGAGGGTCTGACGATCGATCTCCTCGCGCAGGAAGCGCTCGTGCCAGAAG
The DNA here is from genome assembly GCA_036005805.1 of Candidatus Polarisedimenticolia bacterium. GTDB lineage: Bacteria > Acidobacteriota > Polarisedimenticolia > Gp22-AA2 > Gp22-AA2 > DASRAU01. Next base: position 7,244 of record DASYQE010000050.1, read on the forward strand.
CCGGTGATGTAGCGGAAGAAGCCGCGCCACGACTCCTCGGTCACGTCCTGCACGATGAAGCCGGCGAAGCCGACGCGGCGCAGCAGGGACTCGTACGCCTTCGGGTCGGCGAGGTAATTGGCCTCGTGGCGGTGTTCGCGGCGTCGCTCCGCGTCCATGGTCATCAGCACGTCGGACAGCACGATGCGCCCGCCCGGCTTCAGGATGCGCAGCGCCTCGCGCAGGAAGCGCTCGCGCGTCTCGAAGTGGAAGGCGGCTTCGACGCACACGATGGCGTCGAAGCTCGCGTCCGGGAAGCGCAGGTCCACCGCGTCCATGCGCGCGAAGGTCGCCCCCGGGGCGTTGGCGCGCGCGGTCTCGAGCTGCTTTTCCGAGAGGTTGACGGCGGTGATCGCCTGGGCGGGGTAATGACGCAACAGGTGGCGCGTCGTCGCTCCCTTGCCGCAGGCCACGTCGAGGACCTTCCCGGTCTTGTCCGGCAGGAAGGCGAGGAGGCGCTCCATCAGGTTCTCGCAGGCCTCTTTCGCGTTCTTCGTCCCCGGCTCCCAGTAGCCGAAGTTGGCGAAGTCCGAGTCCTCGAAGAAGGCGCGGTACTGCGGCGTGTACATCACCTGGTCGTAGCGATCGGTCACGCCGCTCACAGGCTCACCTCGCGCGTCGCGCTTCCCGCGCTCCAGAAGCTTCGGACGACCGCGGCCGTCTCCTGCGGCCGCAGGAAGGGGAAGTTGTGCCCGCCGCCGTCGATGACCTCGGACCGGCAGTCGGAAAGGACGCGCGCCAGCCCGTCGCGCGTCGGCAGGAACGGCGACAGGCTGCCGTAGACGAGAAGCGACGGCTGCCGCACCGACGCCAGGGCCGGGTGATCGAGCCCGGCGAGGTCGCGGAAATCGTCCGGGGCCGTCGTCTCGGTCAGGAGGCGCCGGTATTTCTCGGCGGCGCGGCTGCCGGTCGCGGGGACGAAGAAGCCGTCCTCCCGCAGCCCCGGGATGACCTTCGACAGGTCGCACCCATGCAGCCGCAACGGCAGGGTGAAGTCCAGATCGAGGTCGGGGCTCAGGTCGATGCCGGCGGCGGTGAAATGCCGGCGCCACTTCTCGAACTGCACCCACTCGCCGAGCTTGAGGTCGGCCTGGAACAGCCGTGTCCGGCCGTCGAGCAGGACGAGGCTGCGGACGCGCTGCGGGTGCAGCCGCGCCAGCTGCAGCGCCACGGTCGTCCCGAAGCTGTGCGCCACCACGTCGGCCGCCTCGACACCGTGCGCGTCGAGGACCGCCAGCGCGTCTTTGGCGAGCGACGCGCTGGTGTACCCGGACGGCGCCAGGTCGCTGTAGCCGTGACCGCGCTGGTCGAAGAGGAGCAATCGTCGTCCTCTTGCGAGGCGGGCGAGCAGGTCCTCGTGCCAGAAGGCGAGATTGGTGTTGAGGCCGTGGATGAAGAGGGTGGGCGTGCCGCGCGCGTCGCCCGCCTCGCGCACGTTCAGCTTCACCCCACCGTTCTGGATCGTCCGCATGCCGCCGCCCGTTTTTCCGCCCGTGCGTTCCATCACTCGATGTACCCGAGGCTCTTCAGCCGGTCATAGATGACCGCGTCGTCCTCTTCGTCCATGCCGTCGTTCGCTGCGGTCGCGGAGGCCTGGCCTGCCCCCGCGGCCGCGGTCCCGCTCGCCGCGGCCGCTGCGCCCTCCGCGGATTCGTGCCGCGGCGGGTCGGCGGCGAGCGCCGCGGTTTCGTAGAACGACTCGGGGAAGGCGCCCTCGTAGTCGGCAGGAATCGGAAGCCCCAGGCTGTGCGCCAGGAGCGAGGCGACGTCCATGATGCCGCGGCGCTCCTCCTGCGCTCCCGCTTTGAGCCCGGGACCGATCCCCATCAGCACGCCGTCGGGATGGTGCGTGCCGGCCGGCTGTCGGCGCGGGATGACGACGGCCGATCCCTCGAGGACGGAGATGAAGCCGCGATCGCGCAGCGTCAGCGTCAGATCGGGGGCCCGGTCCTGGTACGGGCCGGCGAACCACTCCTCCCGCTTCTTGATCTCGGCCACCACGCGGCCGCCGTCGGCGGCGCGGATCGCCATCAGCCCTTCGATCAGCCGCTCGCGGAAAGCGCCGTACTCGGCGGGCGGCACGTTGGCGATGAAGATGCCGTTCGAAGACGGGGAGAGCGCGAAGGCGCGCGTGTTCGGCCAGTCGTACTTGTCGAGGTGCCGGGTGAGGCGGCGCGCCACGATGGCGGCGCCGTCGTCGCGGTCCATCTCGGCGCGCCAGCGCAGGAACCCGTTCTGCGCCAGCCAGGTGTTGACGTAGAAGACCTCGGTCGTCGTCTGGAAACCGTGATCCGACGCGATGAAGACGCGCCCGCTGTCGCCGACCTTTTCCATCACCAGGCCGAGGAAGCGATCGACCTGCCGGAAGTAGTCGCGGAGGCGCTCCGTCACCCGCGTCTCCCACCCGTCGGGGCGCCGGGGGGCGATCGACGGGTCGAGGAAGCGGTAGGCCAGGTGCTGCACCTTGTCCACGCCGTCGAAGACGATCATCGTCAGGTCGCTCGGCTCGTGCGTCATCAGGTGCATCAGCGTGCCGAACCAGGCGCGCTCGCGCGACAGGTGCAGGTCGATCCAGTCGAGCCATTTTTCCGGCTCCATCTCCTGCAGCGCCTGCCGCTCGATGTCGAGGTCGAGCCCCAGCACGTTGACGTCGAACCCCTCCGCCCCCTGCAGCCGGTCGAACAGGTCGGGCGGATGGCTCGAACGTCTGAGATGTCGGCCCGGCACGAACCCCGGCATGGTGTGGCCGCAGACCTCGTGCGGCGGGGCGGTGCCGATGTAGTTCAGGACGGTGACGCGCCTGCCGCTGCGCGAGGCGTAGCGCCAGATGGGCTCGGCATGGATGTCCTGCGAGGTATTGAAGCGCAGGATCGGCCCCTTGGCCGTCATCTCGAAGCGGACGAAGTCGGCGTAACCGTGGTGCCCCATGCCGCGTCCGGTGGCCATGCTCGTCCAGGCCATCGGCGTCAGCGGGTGCGGCGTCGAGGCGAGGGGCGCGCGCACGCCGCGCCGGCAGAACGCCGCGAGGTTCGGCATCACCCCGTCCCGCATGAGCGGGTCGAGGACGGTGAAGGTGGCGCCGTCGAGACCGAAGAGGACCGTCTTCATGCGTCGAGGTGCCGGTGCAGGAACCGGGCGATGTCGGCGACCGTCAGGTCGTCCACGTAGCGTCCCTCGGTCATCAGGAGATCCTCGAACGGCAGGTCGCGCCGGCCGAAGCGCTGCTCGATGGCGGTCACCAGGTGCACCACGTCGAGCGACTCGAAGCCGAGATCGGAGACGAGCGCCGTGGAGGAGGCGATCCCGCCGGCGAGTCCCGTGTTCCAGTCCCTGGTGATCTCCTGGAGCAGGGCGATGGTCTCCTGCTCGTGGTCGGAAAGGGTCTTCTGACTCATGCGGTCTTGTTCTCCGTTCGGGATCCGCGCGGGATCCGGCTGAGGGCGATGACGTGACGGTCGTGGGTGCGGACGATGGCTTCGAAGGTCCGGCCGGCGGTGTCGGGCGCCTCGCGCAGGAGGCGCCCGGCGGTGCGGCAGACGAAGGTTCCGGAGGCGGTGTCGCGGGCGACGAGGACCAGATCGCGGGGGCCACCCGGCAGACCTTGGCCCAGCGCCTTGCCGATCGCCTCTTTCGCCGCCCAGGCGCACACGGCGTCGGTCTCGCCCGGGGCGAGCAGCGCCCGCTCTTCCGGCGTGAACGCGTCGGCGGAGAGCGCCTCATCGAGCGGGCCGATGGGTTCGACGTCGATGCCGACGCCGTCCCAGTCTCCTGCGGCAGCGGCGGCGGCGATCGCCACGAAGCCCTTGTGCGCCAGGCCGACGTGCGGCGTTGCGGGACGCGAAGCGCGCGGCTCTTCGGCGCCGCGCGAGGCAATCGCGGCGCGCGGCGCGCCGTTCGGGCCGGAGACGATGGCGACGTCCGCCATGGTCAGCTCGCGGCCGGCGAGCGTGCGCACGGCGTCCTTCGCCGCCATGCGGGCCAGGAGCCACCCGGCGAGGCTCATCGGCGGCAGCGACAGCGTCTCGAAGCGGCGGCGCTCGTCGCGCCCCAGCACGATCCCCGCCGCCACCTTCGACCAGAAACGGTGCACCAGGAGCCCCGCCCCTTCGGGATGCGCCAGCCGCACCGCGATCCCCCCGGCCCTGGCGGCATCCGCGAAGAGCGACGTGAGGTCGGCGCTGCAGAACAGGCCGGCGTGGTCGAAGGAGTAGCGGTACGGCCCGGCGGGGAAGCGCACGACCTCCTCCACCTTGCCCAGATAGCGCAGGAGCACCCGCCCGAAGGCGTCACGGATCTCCGTGTCGGAAGTCATCTTCCCGTCGTGCTCGTCGACCGTCGCCACCGCCGTCATGCCCGACGATGGCCGGTCGGCGACGAACTCCAGGCGGTCGATGTGATTCGGGAAGGCGAGGGCGCAGGTCGGTCCTTCCGACGCGGTGTTGCCGTTGGCCAGCCCCGGGATCTGCGAGGCAACATCGATGAGCTGCACCGGCAGGACGAGATCGTCGGCCGCTCCGCCGAGGTGCAGAGGCTTCGGCTCGCTGACGGCGGCGCGGACGAAGCGGCGATCCCAGGACTCGACGCGGTCGATGCCGCGGTACGTCGGCCCGTGATACAGCACGCGGCTGTAGATCTCCTCGGGCGTCCACGGCGGCGGGGCAAAGGGCCCCCCGGCGAGGCGTGCCGGACCGAGCGACGGGAAAGCCGGGGCGGTCTCGATGAGCGCCGAGGCGATCTCCGCCTTCATCCCTTCGGTGTCCCCCTCGTACGCCGTGGCGCGAATCCGACCGGGGCTCTCGAGCGCGGCTTCGACGCGCACGCGCCGGGTCGGCGTGTCGAGCGCCAGCCAGCGCGACACGCGCATGTCGCCGACGGCGATGACCCGGTTGTCCGGGTCGAGCATCGCCGCCGCCTCGGCCAGCAGCTCGAGCGTCAGCGCCAGCGGCACGATGGGCAGCGGCGTAAGCGTTGGATCCGCCTCCGAAACGCCGCGTCCGAAGAAAGTGTGATCGAGCAGGAACGGATGCCGCGCCGCGTCGAGCTCGCACTCCGCCGTCAGGCGCCAACCCGGCTGGTGCTCGAGGACGGTTTCCAGGAACCGGAACCGCCGCGCCCGAGCGACGGGGTCCGCAGCCGGCGGGACGGCCGCCAGGATCGGACGGGCCACGGGTGCAGGCGCGGGCGCCGGCGCCGGCAAGATGGTTTCTGCCGGCGTGACCGCGGTCGCCGGCGCCGCGTGGAGCGCCGGGGCGATCGAGGCCATGGGGCGCGCCGCTTCGCGGGGCGGCGGCGCCGGCTCGTGCGCCGGCCGATCGGCCGCCGGGAACATCTCTTCCTGGAGCCTGAGGAACTGCTGCATGGTGCGCTGGAAGTCGGCCACCGCCGCCGCGCGCGCATCCGGGATGAGGGGTGATCCTTCGGTCGGGGGAGCCGCGGCCGTGGCGGCGGGCGCCGGCGCGGGCTCGGGCTCGTCCCCCGGCGGCGGAGGAGGGACCGGCCGCAGCACCGGCGGGCGATGCTGCTCCCACAGGGCGCGGGTCGCCGCGCCGACTTCGAACAGGGGCAGGTCGAGCCGCAGGATCGGGTCGCGCACGATCACCGGAGGAGCCGCCGCGAGATCGACGACGCGCGACCGGCGGTTCGCGAACAGCTCCTCCACCGCGACCGGCAGCCCGTGCGCGGCGAGCATCCCCAGGGCATGACAGAGCTGCTCCAGGCCGCCCCGGCGATGCAGGTCCATCGGGATCGCGGCGTGCGGCCGCCCGGTCAGCGTGTCGTCGATGAACGCCGACAGGTTGCCGCGCGGGCCGACCTCGACGAAGACCCGCACGCCGGCCGCGTGCATCGCCTCGACGGTCTCGCGGAAGCGCACCGGCGTGCGCCACGATCGCACGCACAGCTCGCGGATGGCCTCCGGGTCGTCCGGGAAGCGGGACGCGGTGGCGCAGGACCACCACTCGATCTCAGGTCGATGCAGCCGGAACGCGTCGAAGTACTCCGCCACGAAGCGGCAGATCGGCGCCACGGTTTCGGTGTGGTAGGGGCGGTCCCACGGAATGCGCTGGCACAGGCCTCCCTTGCCGCGCAGCTCCTCGAGAGCGCGGGCGGTCGAGGCTTCGTCCCCGGCGAGGACCACCTGGTGCGGGCAGTTGTCGAGAGCCATGACCAGCCGCCCCTCCGAGCGCCGCACCGTCTCCGCGACGGCTTCGGGGTCGGCGCCGCCGATGGCGGTCAAAACCGCCTGCGGCACCAGGTCCGAGGCCGCGACCCGCGCGGTGGACTGCGTCCCGGAGACGATGGCGCGCACCAGCTCGGCATCGTTCCCGGGCCGGAACGATCCGGCCGCCCACAGCGCCGCGAACTCGCCGCTCGAATGCCCGACGACGGCGTCCGCCTTCACCCGGAAGCGCGCGAGGACATCGAGGAACGCTCGCGCCGCCGCGGTCACCGCCGCGACCGCCATGTCCATGCGGAACAGCTCCGCCTCGGCCGCCGCGTCTCCTCCCGGCTGCGGGAACAGGAGCCGCCCGAGCGATCGCCCTTCCCCCATCTCGTGGAAGGCGGCCTCGGTCAGGTCGAAGTGCCGGCGCGCCTCGGGGAAGTGGCGGCAGAGCTCCTCGAGCATGTGGACGTACTGCGAACCCTCGCCCGGGATGACGAAGGCGACACGCCCCTCGCGCCCGAGCGGCTGCGCGTAGAAATAGAGCCCCTGCCGGTCCTGGATCCGGTCGCGCCCCGGCTCGGTCAGCAGGCGCGCCGCATGATCGAGCTTGCGCGCCAGGTCGGCGAGGTCCTTCGCGACGATCGCAAGCGTCGCCGCTCCGCCATGCCCTTTGGCCGCGGCCGCCGCGACCTCGAGCAGCGTCACCCCGGCGCGCTCCGCCCCGCGATCGAGGAAAGCGCGCAGCGCGGCGATGCGGGCGAGCAGGCCGGCGCGGTCCGCGGCGGTCAGCAGCACCAGCTCCGCCGGCCAGTTCAGCTCGGCGCGCGGCAGAGCCGTCTCCTCGACCGTGTCGTGCTCCTCGAGGATGGCATGTGCGTTGATGCCGCCGAAGCCGAATGCATCGATCCCGGCCCGCCGCGGCGTGTCGCGGTCCCCGTGGATCCACGGGCGCGTCTCGTTGACGAGGAAGAAGGGCGTCGTCTCGAGGCCGAGCCCCGGCTGTGCCTTCGCGGCGTGCAGGGTCGGGGGCAGCGTCCGGTGGTAGAGCGCGAGGATCGTCTTGATGAGCGAGGCGACGCCGGAGGCGGGAACGAGGTGTCCCACCATCGACTTAACGCTCCCGAGCCCGATGGTCGCATCGGCGCCGGCACGGCCGCCGAAGCAGGCGCGCAGCGAAGCGATCTCGGTGGCGTCGCCGAGCGGAATGCCGGTGCCGTGCGCCTCGATGAGGCCGATGGTCTTCGGGTCAATGCCGGAGTCCTCGTAGGCGCGGCGGATGGCGAGCTGCTGCCCCTCGGTGCGCGGCGCCAGCAGGCCCGCGCCCTTTCCGTCGGACGAGGAGCCGACCGCCTTGATGCGCGCGTAGATGCGGTTGCCGTCGCGTTCGGCGTCCAAGCGGCGCTTCAGGAGCAGCGCCCCGCACCCCTGCCCGAGCACGGTGCCGGCGGCCTCCGCCGAGAACGGCGCGATCTTCCCCGCGACGCTGAGCGCTTCGAGGTGGCAGAACATGATGTGGACGGGTCCCGGGATCGACACCTGCGAGCCGCCGACGAGCATGGCGTCGGCGCGCCCCGAGCGCAGCTCGCGCACGGCGTGCTCGACCGCGAGCAGCGTCGACGAGCAGGCGGCGTCGAGGGTATAGGTCGGCCCCATCAGGTCGAGACGGTTGGCGATGCGGCCGACGAGGTTGTTGTGCACGAGGCCCGGGAAGGTCTCGGCGTTCGCGGGCGGGAGGTTTTTCTTCAGCTCGGCGCGGATGAGCTCGAGGTCGGAGGCGCTGCGGCGCGGCTCGATCATCTGCAGCACGCGGATGACCTGGTCCACGGCGAACAGCTTCTGGAACAGCGTCACCCAGCCGCGGTTGACGAAGATGCCGCGGCCGAAGATGACGCCGGTTTTCTCCCGGTTCATCCTCACCTGGGGGAAGCCGGCGTCGGCGAACGCCTCGAAGGCGCAGCGCAGGGCGATGAAGTGATCCGGCTCGGCCCCCTCGAGGCTCGAGGGGACGACCCCGTACTTCAGCGGGTTGAAGCGGCAGAGGTCGCCGAGGAAGCCGCCGCGCTTGGTGTAGGAGCGATCGTGCTTCGGTCCCTCGGGCCCGTAGAACAGCTCCGGCTGCCAGTCGGGCGGCGCGTCGCTGATGGCGTCGTGCTTGCGGACGATGTTCTCCCAGAAGCGGCCGGGCGTGTCCGCCCCGGGGAGCAGGCACGCCATCCCGACGACGGCGATGTCCTCGCCTTTCCGGAGACGTTCGTCTTCCGTGTCGGCTTCGAGGGGCGCTTGCGCTTCGATCTCGGTTCGGTTCATCGCGGCGGCTTGAGGGTGATACGGTTCAGCTCGAGCGTGCCCGAGCCTTCGAGGCCTTCGATGCGTCCGAGCACGCGGCCGTCGCGCAGGTACCAGACATCGCCCTTGTAGGTCTGTCCGTCGAGGCCGGTGGAGACGCGGAACAGAACCTCCGCCGGCGGTCCGGCGAGCGGACCGTAGCGGTGATAGCAGGCGATGCGGTTCGGCAGGACGGTGACGTCCTGGTGGTAGCGCGACCAGATCGTGGCGATCTGCGGCCCCGCGTCGAGCATGGCGGCGTCGATGAGCCAGCCGGCCGACGACGCGCCGGCGATCTTCTGCGGCGAGGAGGGGCGCACCACGGCGTCGATGCCGCGCACGTCCACCCGCCGCAGCGCCTCGATGACCTGGAGCGACGGGCCATGGAAGGTCCAGCGGTCGTAGGCCTCGGCCACGCTGACCTCGCACGCCGCGTCGAGGGCGGGGAGCGACGGCGCGGCCGGCGGAGCGGGCGGCGCTTCGGCGAGGCGCACCAGCGCTTCGTACAGCTTGCGACCGGGAGTCTTCGGGTCGGCGATGCGCACGCGCCAGGTCCCCTCGGCGCCGTGGCCGTTCTCGCGCGCCGCGGTGACGGCAATCTCCCGCGCCCCGTTCTCGAGAAGCACCCCCGAGAACATGCGCACGTCGAGGACGTGGGTCACGTGCCAGCCGGAAGGCGCCGCGGCCGCCGCGGTCTCGGTCATCAGCTCCATCGCCACGGCCAGCGGCAGCACCGGCTTGCCGTCGATGCGGTGGTGGTCGAGGTACGGATGCCGCGCCGGGTCGAGCACCACCCGCGCTTCGAGCCCGCCGTCGCCCGAGCGCCGCACCGTCTGCCGCTCGAGCAGCGGCGTCGCCGGAGAGGACGCCGCGTCTCGCGCCACCTCACGCCGCGTCGAATCCGGAGTGGCCTCCGTGCGTGCCCTCGCGCGCGCAGGCTCGTTCCAGGCCCCCGGACCGAGGAGCACCCGCACCGGTCCGTCCGGGCGCGCGATCTCCCGCCATGCGGCGGCGCGCCCCGCGGGCACCGTGACCATGCCGACACCGCGCTCGCGGAACTGCTTCGCGACCTCGGGCGTCACCATGCCGGCCCCGGACCACGGTCCCCAGTTGAGCGCGACGACGCGCGCGGGGCCGCGTCCCTTCAGCCGCCGGGCGATGCGGTTGAGGATTTCGTTGGCGGCGGCGTAGTCCACCTGCCCCGCGTTGCCGAAGAACCCGGAGGTCGAAGAGAAGAGCAGCAGCAGCTTCAGCGAGCGCGGCTCGACCAGACGCGTCAGCGTCAGGAGCGGCGAGGTCTTCGTCCCGACCACGCGGTCGAACGACTCGGCGGTCTTGTCGGCGATGAAGCGGTCCTCGATGACGCCGGCTCCGTGCACCACGGCATCGATGTGTCCGTGCTGCGCGAGGACGGTGCGGGCCACGCGCTCGAGATCGGCCGGGTCGCTCACGTCGCACGGCGCGTACTCGGCCCTGGCGCCCGCCCGCACGATCGCGGCGAGAGTGGCGCGGATCTCCCTGTCGGCCAGGATGCGTCGCATCCGGGCTTCGATCTCTTTCGGCGTGACCTGGGCGCCGAGCCGCCGGGCCGCATCCAGCAGGGCCTTGCGCAAGTCGCCCGGCGTCGCGTGCGCCGCCGTCGCCTCCGGTTCGTCCGCCGGAGGAGGGGGCGTGCGGCCGAGGAGGATCATCGTCGCGCCACTGTTCGCGGCAATCTCGATCGCGACCTCGGCGGTGATGCCGCGGGCGCCGCCGGTCACGAGGACCACGTCCGGCGCCTGCAGCGCCGCCGCGCCGGACGGTTCGTCCAGCCGCGGGCCGTCCGGGAGCGGCGCCGCAACCGCTTCGAGCCCCAGACGCCTTCCGGCGCGCACACCGACTTCGACCGGCCCCGGCGTGGCGAGCTCCGCGAGCAGGCGGTCCGCATCGGGGACGACGTCGAAGTCGACGGCGCGGAACCAGCCGTGCTCGAACTCGCGGGCCGCCACTTTGAGCATGCCGGCGACTCCGCCGCGCCAGGGCTGTCCCGCCTCGTCGGTCGTGGCCGTGTCGGAGAAATCGCCGCCACCGCGGGTCGCCGCGAGAACGCGAATCGGCGCTGCCGCGGCGTCCTGGATCTCTGGCCGCAGCGCCTGCACCAGGAAGAGCAGCCCGCGTACTTCGATGTCCTGACGGTTCGACCAGGTCGGCGCATCGATGCCGGGGAACGAGGGCGCATCCGCCAGGGGAGCGAGGTGCAGCAGCGCCGCGATCCCGGACGCGTGACCGCGCGCCTTCGCGACCGCGCCGCGAACACTCTCCGCGTCGCGGAGATCCGCCTCGGACAGGAGCGCGACCGGGTGGTCGGAGGCGACGAGGCGGCGGGCCACGGCGGCCGCGACTCCGCCGCCATCGTCGGTCAGGAGAACACACCCCGGACGGAGAGGCGCCCGCTCCCCGGAGACCGGAGGCAACTCCACCGGTCGCGGCACCGTCCGGGGACAGTCCTCGTCTCCGGGAGCCTCGGCCACAGCCGCAGCCGCCGCGGCGGTGGTCGTCGTGGCGGCCGGCGCGGCCGTCGTCGCGCCGCCGCCGACGAGGCCGGCCATCTCGCGGACGATCGTTGCCGCGGTGCGGGCGGCGGCCATGCGCTCCATGGATGAGGCGGGCAGCTCCTTGAGGTCCGGCAGGATGGTCCGCCGGAATGCGGCGATGATCTCCACGCGCTTGATGGAGTCGATGCCGAGATCCGCTTCGAGGTTGGCCTCATCCGCCAGCATCTCGACCGGGTAGCCGGTCCGCTCCGCGATGATCTCGCGCAACAGGCGGGCCATCTCGGCGCGATCCGGGCCGGCCGGCGGCGCGGGCGCCGCGGCGGCCTCCTGCCAGGGCGCCGCGGAATGCGATGCCGGCGCGGCGGCACGCGGGAAGAACGCTTCGCTGCCGGCCAGGATGGCGCGCAGCGTCCGGGCCGCGGTCATCCGCTCCATGTAGTCGGGCGGCGGCTCGGTCATCGACGGCAGGACCGTCCGGCGGAACGCGGCGATGATCTCGACCCGCTTGATCGAGTCGATGCCCAGGTCGGCTTCGAGGTTCGCGTCGTCGGTCAGCATCCCGGCCGGATAACCGGTCCGCTCGCTGACGATGCGCAGGAGCTCCTCCCGCAGACGCGACCCATCCGGCGCGGGCGCCGGCTCCGGCGCCGCCTCCGCCGCAGGGGCAGGCGCAGCCGCGACAGTCGGCGCCGGCGTGGCCACGATGATGGGCGCCGACGCCAGGGCGACCGTCGGCGCGGGGACGGCGTTCTGAATCCCTTCTGCCACCGGCATGCCGGGGGCGCCCGCGTCGTCGAGGAAGGAGCCCATGACGCGCGCCTGCGTCTCGAGGAAGAGGCGCATCGTCGCCTGGAACTGCGCGTACGGCGTCGAGGGGACACCGGCGGCGGCGCCGGCCTCCGGTGCGATCGGTGACGCGGGTCTCGAAGCCGCCGGAACGTCCCGCGCGGCTGCGGGCGTCGCTTCCGCCGACGGCGCGGCCGGGTCCCCTGGGGAGAGGAAGAATCGCGGCGCTTCGACCACCTGCGGCTGGCTCGCGGGCCGGAGGCTCGTGCCGTTGAGCATGAAGAGGTGCGACGAGTGGGCCGGCCACGGTGCCCGGCGCGGATGCGGATCGACGGCGCGGGCCTCTCCGACGTAGAGCCGTTCCGGGTCGAGCGGGGCGCCGGCGGCCCAGAGACCGGCGAGCGCCGTGAGGAACGAGGTCCATCCCCCGGCGGCTGCGTTCTGCAGCGACACCATCGTGTGCGGGCGATCGCCGAGGGCCGTGGCTCCGCCGAGCAGGAGCGTGCCGCGCGGCGAAGCATCGACGAAGGTCCGCACGCCGCGGTCGTGAAGAGCGACGAACACCGCGGCCGTCGGCTCGGACTCGACGGCAGCCGGGGCGAGGCCGAACGCCGACAGGAGCTCCGTCATCGCCCTGCCGGCCGCGCGGGCCGCGGCGGCCGCGACTTCCGGCGACCTCAGGCACTCCGCGCCGAGGCGCGTCGCTTCCGCGTCGAGCCATGGCGGCGGGAAGAGGGCTTTCAGGAATTCCGCGGCCGGAAGAGAGGCGACGCCGGCAGCGGCTTCTTCGAACGCGTCCGCGACCTCGGTGAATTCAATGGCCAGATCGCGGAACGGATCCGCGACGCCGCCGTTTGGTCCCGCGAGCAGGCAGGCGATGGAGACTGAAGCGTTCCCTCCCGTGCCGGGACCGGCAGCGCCCAGGAAGATCCCGTGGGCGCGCAGCTCGTCCGCATTCGCTCCTTCGAGGCCCACGTTCGCCGCGGCGCTGACGGCCGCGGTGCCTTCCAGCCGTGCCGCGAGTCTTTCGAGGCGCGCCGTGAGGCTGTCGATGTCGGCCGCCACGACCGCGGCGCGCGCGGCGCCGGATGGACGCGGATCGCGGGCGTGCTGCGCGCAGGCGACGTCGGCGATGGTTCGCACACGGCCATCCGTCGCGGGCTTCGCCGCGTCGCGCTGAAGCGCCCTCGCCCGAGAGGCGAGCTCCGCCGGGGTCGCGGCGGCGAGCAGGAACAGCTCCGCCGGGCGGCCGCGCCGCGTCGCGTCGCGCCCGGAGGATTCGCGGACGTCGCCGTCGTACTCCTCGAGCACCGCATGAAAATTACTGCCGCCGAACCCGAAGGCGGACACGCCGGCCCGGCGCGGATGCGCGCCGCGCAGCCACGGCCGCAGCACGCTGGAGACGTACAGCGGCCCGCCGGGAAAGCCGGCTTTGGGATTCGGGGTCTCCACGTGCAGCGTCGGCGGCAGCAGGCGATGGTGCAAAGCCAGCGCCGTCTTGATGAGGCCGGCCACGCCGGCGGTGCACTTGGTGTGGCCGATCATCGACTTGACGCTGCCGATGGCCACGGACTGCGGCGCCGCCCCCTCGGCATCGAGGAGCGATGCAAGCGCGCGGCACTCGGTCTGATCGCCGACGACGGTGCCGGTGCCGTGCGCCTCGAAGAGCCCGACCGTCGCCGGGCTGAAGCCGGCCTGGTCGTAGGCCCGCTCGAGGGTGCGGATCTGTCCCGCCTCGTGGGGTGCGGTGAGTCCCATGACGCGGCCGTCCGATCCTCCGGCGGCGCCGCGCAGCACGGCGTAGATGCGGTCGCCGTCCCGCTCGGCGTCGGTGCGCCGCTTCAGCACCACCGCCGCGTGTCCCTCGCTGATGGCGATGCCGTCGGCCGAAGCATCGAAGGTGCGCGAGCGACCGCGCGGCGACAGGGCCCCGGTCTTCGAGAAGCAGAGATAGCCGAACGGGTTCTGCACCGTGTCGCAGCCGCCGGCGATCGCCAGGTCGCAGGCGCCGGTGGCGAGCTCGCGCGCCGCGAGGTAGATGGCGGCGAGCGACGAGGCGCAGGCGGCGTCCACCGTGAAGTTGACCCCGCCGAGGTCGAAGCGGTTGGCGATCCGACCGGCGACGACGTTGAGGAGGATCCCCGGGAAGCTGTCCTCCGTCCATTCCGGGAGCTCGGAGAGGAATTCCTCCGGCAGCCGCTTGAAGAAGCGCGGCAGCATCGAGCGGAAGGCGTAGCGCCCGCCGAGCTCCGCCGCGCCGCCGCCGACGCCGAGGATGACCGCGGTGCGCGCCTTGTGCGGATTGACGCGGTCGTAGCCGGCGTCCCGCAGTGCCTGGTCCACCATCTCGAGCGCCAGGAGCTGCAGCGGCTCGATGCTACGGAGCGCCGCCGGCGGGATGCCGTACTTGAGCGGATCGAACGGCAGGTCCTCGAGGAAACCGCCCCACTTCGAGTAGATGTGGTCGCGGCGCTTGCGGTCGGCGTCGAACCACAGCGACGCGTCGAAGCGGTGCGGCGGGATCTCGCCGATGGCGTCCTTGCCCTGGACGATGTTCTCCCAGAAGGTCGCGACGTCGTGCGCTCCGCCCGGAAGGAGGCACGCGATGCCGACGAGGGCGATGTCGAGCGGCGGCGGCCCGGCCGGGCGCTCGTCCGTCGAGACGATCTCCGGCCGCGCGGCGAACGCCGCGAGGAGCTCGGCCGAGCCGCGGCCGATCCGCTCGTGCAGGGCCGGGATGGTGGTGCGCTCGTGGTGCAGCGCCGCCACCTGGCCGAGCATGTACATGCCCTCGCGGCGCTGCTCGCCCTCGTCCACCGCACGGAAGGGATCGGCGGCCTCCGTCGCCGTCGTGGTGCGGACGATGCCCTTCGAGGCGATGCGCAGTCGTCCCATGTTCAGCGCTTCGAGCCGCTCGCGGATCTCCTCGCCCGGGACGCCCTCGCGCCGCAGCCGCACCTTCTCCGCCTCGAAGGCGGAGAAGAACTCGGTGGGGGCGCAGCGGATGGCGTGCCCCGGCCCGGTCTCCACGAGGATGGTCCGGTCGGCCTCCATCGCCACGTCCTGGAACGCCGGGACGATGGCGCCGCTGGCCACCGCCTCCTCGGTGAACAGATACGCGGTGCCGACGTCCACGCCGACCTTCATGCCGCGCCCGACGAGCGGCTCGCTGAGGGCGGCGACCATGGCGCCGCTGAGCGCGTCGTGGATCCCGCCGCCGAACAGCACGTGCACCTTCTCCGCTTCCGCGCGCGGCAACGCGGCGTCGACGAGAACGCGCACCATCGTCTCCCACAGGATGAAGCTGGTGCGGGGGCCGATGTGACCGCCGCACTCGCTTCCCTCGAAGATGAAGCGCCGCGCTCCGTCGCGGACGAAGGTCTCCAGCATCCCTGGAGAGGGGACGTGCAGATAGGTGGCGATGCCGCGCGCCTCGAGCGACGCCGCCTGGTCGGGGCGTCCGCCGGCGATGATGGCGAAGGGCGGCGGCGCATCGTGGATGGCGCGCAGCTGCTCCTCGCGCAGCTCGCGCGGCACGAACCCGAGGATGCCCACGCCGAACGGGCGCCCCTCCAGGCGCGCGCGCGTCTCGCGCAGCAGCCGGCGCGCCGGCTCTTCGCGCATCAGCGCCAGCGCCAGGACCGGCAGCGCGCCGCCGCGCTCCACCGCGTCGATGAAGGCGGGGACGTCGCTGACGCGCGTCATCGGTCCCTGCACGATGGGGTAGGTCGTGCCGTGCGAGCGGGCGAGCGGGGCGCCCGAGTCGAGGGCGCGCGAAGCGGCTGCGCCCGCGAGCGCCGCCGCCACGCGGGCCCGCAGCGCCGGCAGGACCCGCCCGACGCTCTCGCCTTCGCGCCGGAACGAGGCGGCGAACGAGGCGTCCTGGCCCATGAGCCAGAGGCGCTCTTCGAGGACCGGGGCGTTCAAAAGGGCGCAGAGCCCTTCGCGCCACGCCGCCGCGGGCGCCGTGCGCAGGCTTTCGGCCAGGCGCTCGATCGCGTCGCGCGCCGTGAAGCCCGGGCGCGCGAAGAGGCGCAGCAGTCCGCCCGACGGATCGCGCACCGTCGCCGTCTCGCTGCCGTCCATCCGCTCGACGCGACGCCGCATCGCCGCCGGAAGCGGCGATTCCCGCAGCAGGGCGAGCTGCCAGTCGAGCACGATGCCGGACGCCCCGCCGACCACGCACGCCGCGGCCGTGTGCCACCCGATGCCTCCCCACGCGAAGAGGGGCAGGCGGCTCCTGGGCGACAGGCGCTGCAGCAGGACGAAGGTCGTCTCGTCGCCGACGCGTCCGCCGGCTTCGAGGCCGCGCGCCGCCGCGACATCGAAGCCCCGCGCTTCGGCGCGCTCGAGGTCTTCGACCGAGTGGACGATCGCGCCCACCCGGCGGGTCCCGCGGCGCAGCCGCGCCACGACGTCTTGCAGGTCCGCGTCCTCGTCGAGCGCCAGCAGGAAGGTCGCGTCGTCCGGAAGGATCGACGCGGCGGCCGCAACGATGGCGTCCTCGGCGGGGGAGAGCACCGCACCGATGCGCCCGCCGCGCGCGAGGTCCACCAGCCGACCGAGCGCCGCGCGCGCGGTCTCCGGATCGCTGATCCCCTGGAGGTCGAGCAGTCCCGTGGCGCCCGCGCGCGCCGCCGCGATCGGCAGCCCCGGATCGAACGTCCCCGGCAGGGAGACGACGATCTCTTCGAGGCGCGGCGGACGGTCGGCGGCCGTCGGTTGCATTCGCCCAATGGTCATGCGCGTGTCATCCCCCCGAAGACACCTCGACCGCCCGGACCTTCACCCTCCGACCGCGTCAGCGGAGGACCGGCAACCCCTTGCAGGCGACAGGGTTGATGTGCGGGTGGCCCGGGAATTTACGGGGTGTCGCGGCGAGTGTCAATCGGATTGTGACCGAAGCCAGCCTGACCCCGGTTCCGTCAGACCCGTGACGTCATTCACCGCCCCGCCGGACGGCCGACAGGGCCGCCGGCCGGGTCGTTTCGCCGGGGGCGCAGGATGCGTCTTCCCTTGCGACCCGCTTGGACGTAACTTTGGCGTCTCATGGGACAGGACAACGGCCGCGGGAACGGGGCTCCGGCGTCGCGCCGCGGCTGGAACGCCTCCGCCCTGCCGAAGATGAGCCGGCCGGAGGCGGCGCGGCTGTCGCTGGCGCACCAGCTCTTCCTCAAGGGGCGGTTCGCGCACGCCCTGGGCGAGATCGGGGCGGTGTTGCGCGACAACCCGGCGCTCGAGGCGGCGCATTTCATCCGCGGGCTGGTGCTCCTGCGCCAGGGGGAGTTCGCCGGCGCCTGCGCCGCCCTCGAAGCGGCGGTGCGGCTCAAGCCCGACCACGGCGCGGCGTGGCTCGTCCTCGGCTACGCCGAGATCGACCTCGGCCGGCTCGACCGGGCGCTGGCGGCCGTGGACGGGGCGCTCGCGGCCGACGCCGCCGACAGCAACGCCCACCTGCTCAAGGGGGCGGTGCTCGAGCTCCTCGAACGCCGCCCGGAGGCGATGGAGTCCTATGCCGCCGCCCTGCGCTTCAATCCGCAGCTGCGGGTGGCGCGCTACAAGCTCGGAGGGCTGCTGCTCCTCGCGGGACGGGAAACAGAGGCGGTGGAGCAGATGGTGGCGGCGCACCGCCTGACGCCGCTCGACTCCCGCAGCCGGGTCGCCCTGGGGGATCTGTTCGGGGGACGCGACCTGGTCGAGGAGGCCATCGACGAGTACCGGGCCGCGCAGCGCCTCGATCCGCGCAGCGAGATCCCGCCGGCGCGGCTCGGCCGCCTGCTCTTCGAGCACGGCCGCTACGACGAGGCGCGGCCGGTTCTGGAAGAGGCGATCGCGCTCAACCCGAAGGACATGGGCTCGACCTTGCGCCTCGGCCGCATCCACCTGGCCTGCGCCCGCCGCGACGAGGCGGTGCGGGTCTTCGAAGCGGCCGAGAGGATCGACCCCGGCTGGCCCGAGGCTCAGGCGCTCCTGCGCCAGGCCCGCGGCGACGAGGGCGGCTTCTCGAGCTGACTCAGGGGAGCCAGGACCAGACCTCCACCATGAAGAAGCGGACGATCGGCCGGGCCACGGCCCGCCACAGCACGTCCGGAGAGATGACGATCCGGGCGTAGCCGGTCATTCCCGGCAGCAGCTCGACGTGCCCCCCGTCCAGCTCCACTTCGACGTCGACGAAGCGGTCCTCCTTGCGGGTGTACAGCTCGGTGAGGTGGCTCTCCCGATCGCTGCGCACCGGCTCGATGTCGAGCTCGCTCTCGGGCATCGCCCCGGTCGAGACCTCGTGCACCTTGCCCATGAGCAGCTCGCCGTCGAGTCCCTCCAGCCGCAGCTTCACCGTCTGCCCCGGCTTGATCTGCACCGCCGCCGCCTGGTCCGCCTGGACTGCCACTCTCAGGTGGGAGGTGTCCTGCAGGACCGCCACGAGGTCCCCCTGCTGCACGTACTGTCCGAGTCGCTGCTGCACGCCGAGGGTGATGATCCGCCCGGCGATCGGCGCGGTGATGTCCTTGAGCACGAGCAGCTTGCGGTGGTGATCGAGATCGGCTTCCAGGCGCGCCACCTCGGCCTCGGAGGCGCGGATCTCCTCCGCGCGCGCCCCCTGCTGCAGCTTGGCGAAATTCTCGCGGGCGGTCAGCAGGAGCTGCTCCGCCTGATCGCGCGCCGACTGGACCCGCTCGAGCTCCGCCTGGGTCTCCGTGCCGGCGGACGCCATCAGCTCCTTCTTGCGCCGCAGCTCCCGCTCCTGGTACTGCATCTGCACCTCGCGCAGGTCCACCTCCTGCTTCGCCATGCGGATGTCCTCGGGGCGGGATCCGGCGCGCAGCAGGGCCAGGTCGGCGCGGGCCCGCTCGAGCGCGGCGGTGGTCGAGGCGACATTGGCCGTCTCGTTACGCGCCGCGAGCGAGGCGATCACCGCCCCCGCCTCCACCCAGTCCCCCTCGCGGACGTTGACCTTGACGATCTCGTCGGCGATCTGCGCCCGCACGCCGTGCTGGGCGACCGGGACGAGACGGCACTTGCCGCCGATTTCGTAGCTATAGGGAAGGAAGCCGATGGCGATGATGCCGGCGACCACGAGCATCCGCACCGGCCAGCGAATCCACCATTTCCCACCCCCGCGAACGAGCCAACGCACCGCCCCGATCTCCATCACTTTTCTCCAGATCCATTCGTGGTACCACCATAGTAACAGGCACACTGCGAACAACGCCCCGGGCGCGGCGAAGCGCGAAGACAGCCACCACCCGAGGTACCCGAAGATCGTCACCGGCGCCAGGATTTCGAAGACGCGGATCGACAGGCCGTAGAAACGGAACCAGAAGCGCTCGCGCTCGGTGAGCGGCTCGGGCGACGGGCGCCACCCGGTCCACGCGTCCGCCTCCGCCAGCACCCGGTCCCATAGGAACGGCTTTTCCAGCTTGACGGCCAGCATGAGCGACGCGTCATAGGGGAGCAGCGGGCACAGCCGCGAGGCCAAGGCGAAGAGGCACGGCGGCACCAGCACCAGCCAGAACTTCCGCAGCCAGGCGTCCGGCTCCGCCATCCACCAGCCGATCATGGCGATCGAGCCGATCCCCGCCGAGCAGAAGATCCCCGTCCACAGGACGGTCCAGCGGCGGTTTTCGGGAAGCATGAAGAACGAGTCGCCGACATCCGCCTGGAAGTACGGCAGCAGGTGTTTGTAGAAGCGGACGCCGAACCGGTCGAGACGCCCGCCGAACTTGCGGAAGGCGGTCGCGACCATCAGCTCGCGCGGCAGGTTGAGGAACAGGATCGTCTGCAGAACCGAGACGATGACGAGAAGCGGCAGGCGCGGCGGCTGGAAGACGCCGCTCAGCTCTCTCAGGTACTGGCCGAACCCCGACACGACGGCGGTGATACCGAGCAGGAAGAGCGCCGAGGCTCCCCACGCACAGTAAGGATGGATCAGCCAGCCGATCACGGCGGACAGCACGTCGAAGAACAGGTTGACGTTGCGCTTCGGGTCCGCCCTGGACAGCGGATCCGGGACCGGCGCGGCCGGGGGATCGACCGGCCGCGCCAGGACGCCGGCCGGCGGCGGCTGGGGCGGTACGGGTCGGGCGGCGGCGCCGTTCACGAGGAACCCCAGCACCCGCAGCTGCTCCAGCAGGCCCGCCACCTCTCCCGGCGGCAGTGCGCCGCCGTACAGCGACGCGAAGTCGCGCTCGATCACGTCCGGCGTCCGGCGGCCGTCCATCAAGTCGAGGACACAGCGTTCGCGCGCGCCGAATTCGAAGCACTCGCCGCTCGCCCCGTCCACGAGGAGGAAGGTGCCGGGACTCGACTTGACGATCTCGAGCCCTTTCCGCAGCTCAGGAGGCATGGTCGGCGAGCAGGTCGCGGAGCCGGTGCTCCGCTTCGGTCAGCAGGGGGTCGAGACGCAGGGCATGGCGCAGGGCCTCCGCCGCGTCGTCCCGGCGGCGGGCGGCGCCGTAGGCGATGCCGCGCACCAGGTGGGTCAGCGCCCGGCGCCCGACCCGATCGCGCGGCGCTCCGCCGGCGAGCGCCTTTTCGATGCGGTCGGCGCGCTCGACGACATCCGGCAGCAGGGGATTGAGCCGCACCGCCGCCAGGAGCATCTCGACCGCCTCGGCGTGCTGGTCGAGCGAGGAGTACAGGTGCGACAGGGCGGCGTAGGACTCGCCGTTCTTCGGATCGATCTTCACGGCCCACGACAGCAGCAAGTGGGCCTCGGAGGTCCAGCCCATCTCGAGGAACAGGGCGGCGAGGCGCGCGCGCAGGTCGCCGTTGGCGGGATCCACGCGGATGGCCGTCTGGTACTCGCGCACCGCCGCATCGCGATCGCCGCGCGCCCGGTGCAGGTCACCCAGGAGCATCGGGTGCGCCGCGCTCTTCGGGTTCAGCTCGCGCGCCAGGGTGGCGCTGGCGATGGCGGCGTCGAGGTGCCCGGTCTCCTGCAGCAGGCGGGCGAGATGATGGTGCGCGCCGTCCATGGCCGGATCGGCGAGGATCGCCGCGCGGGAGGCGAGGATCGCCTCCTCACGGCGCTCGAGGGCCGCGAGCAGCTCGCTGCACAAGAGGTGGGACTGCGCCTGTGAGTCGTCGAGCGCGATGGCGCGATCGACGGCGTCGAGCGCCGCCTCGAGGCGGTCGAGCTCCCGGCGTTCGTGGGCCAGGCAGAACCAGGCCTCCTGAAGCCCTTCGTCCAGGCGCACGGCGAACTCGAGCGATCGCACCGCGTCGGCCGGCCGGCCGTCGGCCGCGTGGACCAGCCCGCGCACGAGATGGGCCACCGCGAACTCCGGGTTGCCGCGCAGCACCGCGTCCGCCTCGCGGGCGGCGCGGGCGGTCTGTCCCTGGGCGAGCAGGGCGCGCGCGAGCACGAGCCGCGCCGCGCTGTTGTCGCCGAGACGCTTGAGACGCAGCGGCGGCCGATCTTTCGAGGCGGGGCTCATGGCCGGCCTCCCGCGCCGCGCTGCGACAGCGCGATGACCAGGCCGGTACGCGTTCCGACCCAGGCGACCGTGGTCGGGATTCGATCGCCGTCCGGGAGCGCGTCGGCCAGCCGGCCGACGGCGCGCAGCTCGACGCGCTCCAGGCCGGCATCGCACGCGACGAGGTGCAGGTTGAGCGGCGACCCCATCAGCCCCAGTCCGGTCGCCTTGGCGGCGGCCTCCTTGGCGCAGAACAGGCGCAGAGCCCGCTCGGCGCGCCGGTCCGAAGGTCCCGCGTCGAGACGCCGGCGCTCGTCGTCGGTGAAGGCGGCGCGTTCGTAGTCTCCCCGGCGCCGGTCGAGCCGCTCGACGTCGATGCCGATCCCGGCGGCGCGCGTGGAGACCGCCGCCACCGCCATCTCCCCGGTGTGCGCGATCGACAGGACCATCGCGGGCTCTTCGTTCAACTTGCCGTCGGAAGCGTCGGAATCGCGACGCCGCCGGACGGCCGGGCGGCCACGCTCATCGGCGCACACCACGATCTCCCGGTTGGACGGCGCCGGCGGGTGATTTGCCGACAGGCGCAGTGAAAGGTCGGAGTGCATCAGACGAAGCCGCACCGCTTCCTTGGCGACCATCCGTCCCATCAACCATTCGCGTCGGCGTTTCGGGAGTCGAAACGCTCTCCATGTCTCCATCTCGTCCGCCGCCAGCGACACCGGCGCCTGTTCCGCGAGTGCTTCGGCGTCATCCGGTGAGGCCGACAGATCCAAAAGAGTGCACACGACGTCGTCGTCCGCCGGTCCCGGCGGCGTGAAGCGCCCCGGGATGAACGGATCCTTCCCTGCTCCGGCGATCCATCCGGCGGCCGGCGGACGCAAAGAATCCGCGTCCGAAGAGGACTTTTCACAGACGATGGGCGTGGCTCCTGTTTCGGGTCAGCAGGTCATATACGCTGGCCTCCGGACCTTGTCAAGTCTCGTCCCTTCCATGAGATACGGAAGATCGAAGGGCTGTCGGTCCGCCGCCGGTGACGCGAGGTCCCCGTCAGGGAAACAACAGCCGCCCGAGCGCTGCGGATGCGCGGGCCCCGCTGCTCCCGGCTCCATGAGCGGCTGCCGGTGGCGTGAAGTTCGATCGTCGCCAACCTCTATCAGCGGCCAGCCGTCGCGCGAACGGCATAAGAAAGCCGCGATCACATGCTTGACATCGCTTCAGGCCGGGCGTAAAAGAGCGCCTGATTCCGGCCTTTTTCGGCATTTCTGTCCACCGGGCCATCAGACGCACGCAACGCTTGCGGCGAAGCCTCTCGCCGGGGCTCACGCGTGCGGCCGAAGGCCCTCAATAGAGGAACCGCGGGTTCGCTCGGGCCCGTGGCAGGGGGGAAGATGGACACGAAGCGCTGTCGTAGCACCATTCTGCCTGTCCTGACGGGGGCGTTTTTGGCTCTCGTCGTCCTGGCGTTCGCCTCCGCGCCCGTGCTGGCGCAGGTGACGCCCACACCAAGACCGACGGTGCTGCCACGCCCGTCGGTCGATTGCCAGGACGGCGACGGTGACGGCTACGGGTCGCCTGGCAACCCGGCCTGCTCCAACGGTGGAGAGGCAGACTGTGACGACACCGATGGCTCGGTCCACCCGGGCGCGTCGGAATCGTGCAATGGCGTCGACGACAACTGCGACGGCAACGTCGACGAAGCGTTCGTGCTGAGCAAGGAGAGCGCGAACTCCGGCGACTACGACTGCCAGGACGGCATCGACAACGACGGCGACGGCAAGACGGATCAGCTGGATCCGCAGTGCGCCGCGGCGATCTGCTCGTTCGGCGACCCGGCCGGCTGCAGCAGCGGGGATCCGGGGGGCTGCTGCCTCACCGGCGCCAGCACCGTCTGCAAGGCGGACGGCTCCGGCACCGAGTGCGCCATCCTGCCCGGCCACTTCCAGCACTTCCAGAATCCCGAGCCGTCGGTCTCGGCCTCCGAGGCCGCCTGCTTCGACGGCGAGGACAACGACTGTGACGGCCTGACCGATCACCAGGAGCCCTCCTGCCAGACGGCGGAGAAGTGCGACGGGTTCGACAACAACGGCGACGGCCTGGTGGACAACGACCCGCTGTTCGCCAACAAGGGGCTGCCATGTTTCGCCGGGGTCGGCGTCTGCCGGACCAACGGCATCTTCAAGTGCAGCGCCGACGGGTCGGCGCTGGAGTGCACCGCGGTCGCGGGGATTCCGGGCGTGGAAGGGCCCGCCGGGAACGGCAAGTGCTCCGACGGCAAGGACAACGACTGTGACGGGACGACCGACCTCGCCGACGTGAGCTGCCAGGGCCCCGAGGTCTGCGACGGCAAGGACAACGATGGTGACGGCGCGATCGACGAAGACTTCACCGATCTTGGCGACGCCTGCTCCATCGGAACCGGGGCCTGCGAGTCGGCGGGCGTGAAGGTCTGCAAGGCCGACGGCAGCGGCACAGTGTGCGACGCCGCCGCCAAGAGTGGCTCGGTCGAGGGTCCGAGCGGTCCCACCTGCAGCGACGGCATCGACAACGACTGCGACGGCACCACCGACCTCGGCGACGCCGCCTGCGGCTCGTCGCAGCTCGCGGCCGAGTGCTCGCTGCGCTTCGTCAATGGCTCGCCAGGCAGCGACTGCGAGGGCTGGCACACCATCAACTACGACGTGCTCCACGGCGGACCGGACACCGAGGTGAAGGCGGAAATCCTCGCCATCGGCCTCGACGGCCTGGTGATCCAGGCCATCCCGGTGCACGCGGGCGACCAGGCGCACCTGGTCAGCCGCATCGACCCGACCGACTTCAAGGTCACGACGCGGTCGAGCGCGAAGGGGACCAAGCACGAGGTCTTCGCGCCGGTGCCGATGCTGCGCATCACGGCCACCGACGGTCCGAACACCGTCTACGCTTACTGCTCCAACATCCCGTATCTCGACGTCATCAAGCCATCGGGGGACGTCGTCAGCGCCTCCGAGAGCACGATCACGCCGGTTTTCGCGGCGATTCCGCGGGTGGACGTCGCCACGCTCGAGATCAAGGTGGACGGTGTGGACATCGTGGCCGGCCTGGGTCTCGACCCGGCGACCGACTTCCCCGGCGGACCCTACTCGGGCAACGTGAACATCGGCGGCGTCAGCGTCGCGGTGGGGGACCTCAACGTCAGCAGCGGAGCGATCACCTCGCTCGCCTCGAACACGGTGTCGTTCACGCTCGATGGGCTCGGCTGCGGGACCCACATCGTTTCCATCTCCGGCGATGCGCAGGCGGGTTCGCGCCGCACCCCGTTGAGCCCGTCCTGCGACACCGACGACCTCGCCGACAAGGCGAGCTCCATCGTCTTCAGCATCACCATCACCAACCCGACCTCCGGCCAGGTCACCAGCGTCGTGCCGACCCCGGTGGAGGGCGTGGTGTGCGGCGGTGCGCACATCGCCGAGCTCTCCGTCAACGGCAAGGCGCTCGACCCGGAGACCGGCCAGGTCGTGACGCCGGGTGACGGCGTCAACACCGGCGACAAGGTGACGCTCAACTTCTCGACGACCCTCAACCAGACCGACCTGGCGGCCGAGATCGCCGGGACCAACACCGAGGCCTTCACCCTCGACCCCGGCTCCAACTACCTGTACGCCCGGGCGGCCGACGACGAGGGGAACGCCACGTACGACTCGCTCACATTCGCGGTGGGAGACGTCTCCAAGCCCGGCTCGCTCTCGCCTGCGCAGCAGAACGAGCTGGCGGCGCTCGTGGACGTGACCGCCCGCGAAGCGCTCCTGTCGCACATCAGGCCCGCGGCAGGCAACGTCGTCCCCAACGCCTTCGCCATGGGGATGACCAAGTCGGCGCTCGACACCTTCTTCACCCAGACCTGCGCGAACGCCAACGCCGACACCAAGGCGCAGATCCTCTCCAAGCTCGTGGGCAAGCAGTTCCCGGGCAAGGAGGTCGAGGTGGACGCGGCCTGCAACCCGACCGCCTCCACGAAGATCACGGACGTCACCTTCAACGGCGACTTCACCTGCTCGGTCGAGCTCGCCGACAACCTCATCACCATGACGGCGTTCGTGCCGGAGATGAAGGTCTTCACCAACACCTACGGCTACTGCTGCGACGGCTGTGACTTCATCTGCTGGTCGGAGGTGATCGTCGACGTCGACATCGACTTCACGATTCCGAAGCCGGGGGCGCAGCCCATCCGGTTCGTCTTCCCGGTGGACGAGGACCACATGCTGAACGGCGGCGACATCAACGGCCAGTTCGTCAAGCCGTCCGCCATCGCCGACGGGCACGTCTCCGCCAACCGCTCCGAGGTCAACTGCTTCTCGGCGGTCGCCAACTTCTTCATCACGCTCGGCAAGGCGATCGTCGACGGCCTGGTCTTCATCTTCACGTTCGGCCAGGTGGATCCGCCGTTCGACCTGGGGCCGTCGTTCGATGACGTCGCCAACAGCGATGATCTCAACGCGCAGCTCCAGATCGAGGAGTTCCCGGTGGCGATGAAGGGCATCAAGCCGGACGCCGGCGCGGTCGCCGACACCGGCAAGCTCCTGACGACCACGCCGACCTCGGTGGACATCAAGACCGACGGCGTGACCATCGGCCTCGACGGCCAGTTCTCCTCGACCTTCACCGACCCGGACACGCTCGACAACCCGGGCGGGGTGTCGAACCCGGCGCCGATGCCGGCGGCGTCGCAGCCGCCTCCCGCGGGCAACACCTACTTCGTCATGACGGACGACATCGTCAACCAGCTCTTCGCGGCGATGCAGGCGCAGGGGGAGTTCAACACCGTCTGCAAGCCGTCCGGCAAGACCGTCGGTGATTTCCTCGAGCCGGACTGCTCGACCCTCGACACGGCGATCAAGCGCGGCATCTGCCAGGGCCAGAAGCGGGTGGACTGCGGGACGATCACCGAGCCGCTGGCGGCCGCGCAGGTGGTCGCGCGCGGCGCCTGCTTCGGCGCGACGCACGAGCACAGCTTCTGCGCCACGCTCGGGACGGGGAACGGGCAGACCATCTGCGAGGCGACGCCATTCCTCAACCTGTTCTTCGACCAGAAGTTCCTGTTCTGCGGCCAGATGAACACGCCGCCGCGCCTGCTGCTGCACGACGACCCGGGCACGTCGGGGATCATCGAGTCCGACCTGCGCTTCAAGAACTTCCTGGTCGGCGTGGTCCTGGACCGCAACCTGGACAACACGGTCGCGAGCCTCACCACGGTCGGCACCTGCACGGGGACGACGGCCGAGATCAACGGCGACTGCAAGTTCGCGGCGGTGTGCGTGGACTTCGAGCTGATCACCAACTGGTCGCTCTCCAACGAGGGTGGGAAGCTGCGCATCCGGCCGGACATCCTCGGCAAGCGTGAGCCGCCGCCCCCCCACGATCCGGGGTCCATCTGCGCCGGCGGCACGCCGGTCACGAGCCCGCCGGCGGCAGGGAGCGGTGCCGTGGGCGGCCCGTCCCCGACCGACGCGGGGCAGAATGCCGAAGGCCTGACTCCGCCGTTCCAGACCGACGGCCTCGACCTCAATGGGATCGTGAAGTTCGCGAACCCGCGGTTGATCGTCATCGAGACCGACGGCAAGCCGGAGTTCCAGGACTTCTTCGGAATCACCGGCGAGATCGTCGCCCCCTAAGGCGCGGTCCCGTCCGGAAGGACACGGGGCGTCCGGTCTTCGGACCGGACGCCCTTTTTCTTTGTCCGGGTGCTCCCGGGGATGGACGGGTTCGCGAGAGAAGCCGGGCTGCGACCGCGATCAGCCGGCCGCGGGGGCGGCGTAGGCGCCGGCGCGCGCGACCTCGTCGTAACGGATCTTCTCGACGTCGAACGCCTCGAGGTTGTCGATGAGGCGGCGCATCGTCGTGTCGAAGGAGGGCTTCGTCTTGCTGCGGGTGCGGTAGAGCGGATTGGTGCGCGCCAGGACGAAGTTCTTCACGTACGGGTGCCGGATGCCACGGCGTTTGAGCTTCTCGACGATCTTCTTGAGGTGGTCGTCGGCCTCGGCGACGCGGGCGGCGCGCTCCTCGCGCACCTCGTACGCGCTCCGAAGCGTCCGGTCGAGGAAGCCGTCCACGCGGCGCAGGATCGGCGCGTAGGCGCCCCCGGCGAAGCGCGCGTTCTTCTCGTACAGGAGCCCCAGGGTGATGAAGTGCGGCTCCTCGAAGTGGAACGCGAACGAATCCTCGTGGCGTCGATCCCCCTCCTCCATGAGCCCCCGGTACATCCGGATGACCTCGAGCGACTTCTCCTTGAGGTTGTGCGCCTTCTCGGTGTTGAGCGCCAGGATCTGGAAGGCGACCTCGGGCTCGGGAACGAGGATGGCCGGGACGAAGTCGGCCTTCAGCTTGTCGAGGGCCCAGCGGCGGTGGTTGCCGTTCGGCACCCAGTACCCCTCGCCGCCGCGCACCGCCACGACCGGGTCCACGAACCGGTCCAGCTTCTTGATGACCCTGTGCAGGCGCTCGGCGTGGGCCTTGGAGAGGTCGCGCTGGTACGGCGTCGGGGCCACGCGGGGGCGGGGGAGCAGGGCGAAGAGCTGCCAGTGACCGCCGACCGGCTCGCGGTAGGCCGCGAGGATCGTCCCCCCGTCGGCCGTCACCTGCTCCGCCAGGCGCTCGACCTCGGCGGGAACGCGCGCGCCTTCGGGGTGGACGGAGAACGGGGTCGCCCCGAAGGTGGCCACGTCAGCTCGGGTCCGTCAGATCCTCGGGCGTGTCCGGAGGGGTGCCCGTGCCGTGGCTGCGGCGGGGCCGCCGTCGCACCAGGGTCTGGGGGTCGGCGTAACCGGCGGGGTACCAGAACCCGGTGCGGTCCCGCTGGCCGGGCGGAAGGACCGACTCCTGGTCCTTCCCATCCCTGGCATCCTTTTCATGGGCGCGGGACGCCATCCTCCCTCCCCGGACGAGCGCGCGAAAAGAGAGGCGCGCTCCGATCCTTCGTCGTGTCGTTGTGTGAGAGCGTCCGGATGTTAGCGCAGGGCGGCCGCGCCGGGCAAGACGAAGCGACGAGCGGGGGGGATGGGGACGGGGGCGGGTGGCGCGGGACCGCCGCGCCCCGTGACGACGGCGGGACCCTACTGCTGCGCGCTGCCCGGCCATTGGTAGAAGGCGCTGTTGGTGTAGACGATGTCGCAGTTCACGTCGCCCGTGGAGCCGCCGGAGTTGGTCCCCGGCTGGCCGTCGCGCCCGTACGAGGTGATGGTGTACTGGCTGCCCGACGCATTGGTGTCCACGTGCCACTGGCCGTTCCACTCGTCGGTCGGCGGCACGGTGCGCAGGTACTGCGGCGAGAGCATGCCGGTCAGGGCTCCCGCGCCGGCGTCGCTCAGTCCGCGCGGATAGGTGTTGTAGTCCACCGAGTACAGCTCGAGCGCGTTTCCAATGCTGCGCATGTTGGTCATGGTGGCTTTCTGCTTGGCCTTGTCCATCGCCATGCGCAGGTTGGGGAAGGCCAGCGCCGCGATGATGCCGATGATGGTGACGACGATCAGAAGCTCGATGAGGGTGAAGCCGCGCTCCCTGCGGCGGCGCGTTCGGACCGTCGACATCGATCGGCTCCTCCGGAAGGGGGGGGAGTCTAGCACTTTCGGGTGGCCCGGCACGGCGTCGGCCCGGGCGACCGCCCCCCGGCGCTCCCCTATACGGCGGGGGCGGTCCCGGCGTCTAGGGACAGGCTCCTAGGCGGTCCTGGTTTCCAGGCCGGCCAGAAGGAGGGCCGGGTCGACATTGCCGCCGCTGAGCACCACCGCGGCGGGTCCGGCCAGCCGGACGGCGCCCGACAGGAGCGCGGCAACACCCACGGCACCGCTCCACTCGACCAGGAGACGCTCATCGAGCAGGAGACGCCGCGCCGCGTCGGCGATCGCCTCGTCATCGACGGTGACCACTTCGTGCACGTAGCGCTGCGCCACCGCGAAGGTCAGATCTCCTGGACGGCTCGGCAGGAGACCGTCGGCGATGGAGCCGACCGAGGGGAGGGTGACCGGGGCCCGGGCGGCGAGTGATGACCACATCTTCGCGGCCCCCTTGGGTTCGACGCCGATCACCTTGACGCCGCGCTTGTGGTAGGCGCACGCCAGCGCGATCCCGGCGAGCAGCCCGCCGCCGCCGACCGGCACCAGGACCGCCGACGTCTCCGGCATCTGCTCGAGGATCTCGACCCCCGTCGTTGATTGTCCGGCGACGATGAAGGGATGGTCGAAGGGCGGCACCATCGTCAGGCCGCGCTGTTCCGCAATCTCCCTGGCGCGGGCATGCCGCTCGAGGGAGGTGGTGCCGCACAGGTGGATCTCGGCGCCGAGGTCGCGGACGCGCTCCCGCTTGATCGCCGGCGCGGTCTCGGGCATGACCACGACCGCCGCCACGCCCGCCCGCTTCGCGGCGAGCGCCAGGGCGATGGCGTGGTTGCCGGACGAGTAGGTGATGAGGCCGCGCGATCGGGCCTCGGCGTCCACGCAGGCGACGAAGTTGGTCGCGCCGCGAATCTTGAAGGCGCCTCCGGCCTGCAGGTTCTCGCACTTCAGGGAGACCGGCTGGCCGGTCCGGCCGCTCAGGAGATCGGACGGGAGCAGGGGGGTGACCCGCGCTCCCCGCGCCACGCGCGGCCGCGCCAGCCGCAGCTCGTCCGGTCCCAGACCCTCGTCGATCGCCGCCATGCACCCCTCCGAAGGCCTTCATTATAATGAGCGGCCGGAGAGGACCCGGGTCGGGGGGCGAAGATGTTCGCAAAAGAAGGCCTCCAGGGTGTGGTGGCGGCGCGCACCGGTCTCAGCCGTATCGACGGCGAGCGCGGCGTCCTGGCCTACCGCGGCTATTCCATCCACGACCTCGCCGCGCACGCCTCCTTCGAGGAGGTCCTGCACCTGCTGTGGTACGGCGAGTTGCCGAACCGGACCCAGCTCGAGGAGACGCGCCGCAGCCTGGCGTCCCAGCGGGCGCTTCCGGAGCGGGTCGCCGACCTCATCGCGCGCGCGGCCCGGGACGGCGCGCCGATGGATGTCCTGAGGACCGCGGTCTCGGCCATGGCCATCGGCGATCCGGACCTGCACGAGTCCACCCGCGAGGCCAACCTGCGCAAGGGGTTCCGGATCGCGGCCCAGATGCCGACGGCGATCGCGCTGCACGACCGCACCCGCAGGGAGCAGGCAAAGGTCGCGCCCAACCCCGAGCTGGGGCACGCCGCCAATTTCCTGTGGATGATGACGGGACAACCGCCGGAGGAGCTGGCGGTGCGCTGTCTCGACGTTGCCATGATCCTCCAGATGGATCACGGCCTGAACGCCTCGACCTTCGCGGCGCGCGTCGCCGCCGGAACGCTCGCCGACCTGCACGCGGCTCTGACCGCTGCCATCGCGACGCTCAAGGGGCCGCTCCACGGCGGGGCGAACCACGACGTCATGGTGCTGCTGAAGACGATCGACGACCCGGCGCGGGCCGCCGATCACGTGCGGGCGGCGCTTCTGCAGAAAAAGAAGATCCCGGGCTTCGGGCACCGCGTTTACAAGACGCTCGACCCGCGCGCCATCCATCTCAAGGAACTGTCGGCGCGCCTGGCGCAGGCGACCGGGCAGGAGAAGTGGTACCGCATGTCCACGGTGATCGAGGCGACCTGCAAGGAGGTGAAGAACCTCAACGCCAACGTCGACTTCTACGCCGCCTCCACCTACTCGATGCTGGGGTTCGAGATGGACCTGTTCACGCCGATCTTCGCCGCCAGCCGCGCGCCGGGATGGATCGCCCACGTCATCGAGCAGCACACCGACAACCGGCTGATCCGCCCGAACGAGGAATACATCGGCCCGCCGGATCGCGA
>DASYQE010000051.1:0-5484 GCA_036005805.1 Candidatus Polarisedimenticolia bacterium
TCTCAGGGGGTACGACTGTGGCCAAGAAGAAAGCGAAGCGCAAGGCGCCGAAGCGCAGCAAGCCGGCCCGGAAGGCATCGTCCAGGAGGGCCAGCCCCCGTCCCAAGAGCACCAGGAAGGCGGCGAAGAAGGCGGCTCCGCGGCACAGCCCGGCCCGATCGTCTCCGGCGCGGACCGCCACGAAGAAGGCGCCCGCACGGCCGGCTTCGCCCAAGCCCGTGACCCCGATGCCGACTTCGTCATTCGAGTCGGACCGTCCGGCCGCCGGCGGAGGGGCGCCCACCTACGGCATGGGCTGGGATTCCGAGGAAGAGTAGACCGTCCGAAGGCCGGACGGCCGAAGTCATCGAGGGCCGTCTCCCGCCCGCAAAGGGGCGTGGGACGGCCCTTTTGCTGAACAGGAGTGGTTGACGCCCCTCCGTTCCCGCTTATATTGAGGCCATGTCGGAAACGGACCGTCCACGTCGCGCGAGGGGAGATGCCCGCTCTCGATCCACCGGCCAGTTCCGAGGACGCTTTCAAGCGAGGGCTGGCCTGCCTCGAGCGCCGCTCGTACCAGGAGGCGGCCTCCTGTTTCCAGGCGTCGATCGACCTCGACCGTCCGAACCAGAAAACCTCCAACATGAAGTACCTGTCGTTCCTGGGACTGGCGCTGAACCTCGCCCAGGTCCGCTCGGACGAGGGGCTCAAGATGTGCGAGCAGGCGGCGAAACGGGAATTCTTCGATCCCGACGTCTTCTGCAATCTCGGTATCGTGTACCTGCGGCACCGGCAGCGGGGCCCGGCCTTCGCGGCGTTCCATCGCGGGCTGGCGCTGCGGCCGAGGCACCGGCGGATCCAGGAGGAGCTCGATCGCTACGATCGCCGCTCCGCCCCGGTTTTCTCGTTCCTCGCCCGCGAGCACACGCTGAACGTCGTGGGCGGCCGGCTGCGCAGCCGGCTGCGCGCCCTGCTCGGACGTCTCTCTCCCAACGAAGCCTGAAGGGGCTCGTCGCCCTCCTGTCGGTCGCCGCCATCGGCGGCGGGGGGCTGGTCCGGGCGCAGGCGAATCCGACTGAAGAGAATCGCCGGCCGCGCGAGATGCGCCAGGTCGACCCTTCGTCGCTCCTGGCCCGCGGGCTCCTGCTCGTGGACCGCTGGAGCGCCGCCGACCACGATGAGGCGCGCCGTCTGCTGCGCCAGGCGCTGAAGGCGGATCCCGACCTGGCGGCGGCGCGCGCCGGTCTGGCCCGCTCCGACCTGTACCTGTACGGCTCCGGGATCGACGAACGCCAGGAACGCCTCGATGAGGCGCTGGCGGAAACCGAGCGGGCGATCGCCCTCGCCCCGGAGGATCCGGCCATCCGCGCGGTGCGGGCGCTCGCGCTGGCGGCGGCCGACCGGACCACCCCGGCGCTCGCCGAGGCGGAGCGCGCCGACGCCCTGGGGCCGGGCCGGGCGGACGGGCCGCTGGCGTTGTGCATCGTGCAGCGGCTGCGGCGATCCCTCGATGCCTCGCTCGCCGCCTGCCGGCGGGCGGCCGACATCACCCCCGACGCGCCGCGCGTCCTCATGGCGCTGGCGGAGACCCTGCGCGAGATCGGCGCGTACGACGGCGCCATGAATCTCTACGGCCAGGCGGCGGATCTCGAGAACGACTCGCCCCTCCCGCAGCTCGGGGGCGCGGCGACGCTGGCGCGCAGCGGCGCCAACACCATCGCGTCCCGCAGCTACCAGGGCATCCTCGAGCACCATCCCGAGGTGAAGCTGCGCGCGCTCGAAGGGGCCGCCGGGAACCGCGTCGCCGCCGCCGATTACGAAACCGCGCTCGAGTACTACCAGCGGGCGGAGCTGCCGGAGAACGGCTCGCTCTGGACGCTCCTCAGCCTGTATGGCAAGGGCTATGCGCTCCTGAAGCTCGATCGCGGCGCCGAGGCCGAATACTTCCTGAGCCTGGTGACGACGCGCGTCCCCGCCGATTACGACGGTCCGGCGCGCGGTCGCGA
This sequence comes from Candidatus Polarisedimenticolia bacterium, assembly GCA_036005805.1. Taxonomy (GTDB): domain Bacteria; phylum Acidobacteriota; class Polarisedimenticolia; order Gp22-AA2; family Gp22-AA2; genus DASRAU01. Next base: position 1,986 of record DASYQE010000051.1, read on the forward strand.
GGTCGTCTTCCTGTCCTACGACGGGCTGGTGGACTGGTACAAGGGGCGAAACCGCCCCGACCGTGTGGAGGCGCTGCTGCGGGAGGCGGCGGCGCGCCCCCTCGCTCCGACCCGCATGGCCCGGCGGCTGGGCGACCTGCTTCACGACCGCGGCCGCGATGCCGAGGCGGCGGGGCTTCTCGAGCAGGCCATCCTGAGGGCGGATCCCCTCGAGGATCGGCTGTCCCTGGTCGACTCCGCCGTGGCGCTGGCCCGCCTGCGCTCCTCGGAGGGGAAGAAAGCCATCCCGGACGGGTCGCCGGCCGGCAAGGCGCTCGACGCGGTGGCGGGGCTTCTCGATGCGAAGACGCCGGCCGCCGCCTGCTATCGCATGGCGCGTGCCTACAGCCTGGCGCGCGATGCCGGCTCGAGCCTGTCATTTCTCGGACGTTCGCGCGACGGCGGCTACCTCCCCGCCGACCAGGCCGCGACCGACCCGGCATTCACATTCCTGCGCCAGCGCCCGGAATTCCAGCGCTTTCTCGGAGCCGACGCCGGAACCGCCGTCCGCGACTGACACCGCCTGTCGCCAGCGCCCCTCCTTGTCGGCCGGCGCCGACAACCTCTGTCGCCCCGGCTTTCGTAACCTGTCCAGTCTCCGAACTCCGGGCACCGCCGCGAACGCCGCGCCGGACAGCGGTTGCGCGACTTGCGGCCGATGACGGAATCGTCCTTCAACCCCCTGACGTGGTATCGGGCTTGCTCTTTCAGGGGGTGCGGGCGGCGGCGATTCGGGCCGCCCCGGAGGTGAGCGGCGATGAAGAAGACGATGCTCCTGTTCGCGGGTGTGATGTTCGCGATGTCGTCCCTGGTGGCGACTCCGGCCCATGCCCAGGCGGTGAGGGACAAGTCCTGTACCGATGCCGCCAGCGGCGTCACCTGGGACTGCGACTTCGTGTTGAAGAGCGCATCGCCCGGGACGCCGGTCAGCTTCGCGATCAACTACTCGTGCACGAGCGATGTCTGCGGCCCGGTCCTGTCGTTCGGGCTGGGCGACCCCGGGTTCTCCCCGGCGGATGCCAGCGGGCACCTGGTGGGCGGCAGCCGTCTGCCCAGCGGGCTGGAGCTGACGTTCGCCTTCGACTCCGTGAAGGAGTCGGGCGTCAGCGGCAACGGTCACGTCGTGGCCCACTTCGTCATGAACGTCATGACGACGGACGCTTCGGGCGGGCCGGTGATGGTCGCCTGCCCGGTGGACGTGAGGCTGAACGAGTTCGCGAACAAGTCGGAGGACACCGCGAACGCGAAGAAAAAGAAGTAACGACCGCGCCCCTCGGGCGCTGAAAGACAACGAGCCCGGTGCACGCAGGTCCGAAGGAATTCGGGCTGGTGCGCCGGGCTCGTGGCTTTTCGTACAGGGGTGCGGAGTTCAGCGGGGCAGGACGACCTTGGCGTTCTGCTCCAGCGGCACCTGGAGGATGTCCTCGACCTTGATGCGGGCCTCGCGACCCTTGGTCGTGCCGGCGACCGCGGTGCCAATCGCCGCGCCGACCGCGGCGCCGCCCCCGGTGCTCTTGCCGAGCGCCTTGCCGAGGAGGGCGCCGCCGACGGCGCTGCCGCCGATGATCGCGCCCTTCTTGGCCGCGCTGCCCTCAGCCGCCTTGGTGTAGCCGGCGGAGATGGCCGACTTGTGACCGCCCGGCGCCACGACGCTCGTGAACTGCAGCGACAGCGCTCCACCCGTCTCCTTGAAGCCCTTGGACGCCGACTTCACGTCGCTGACGGTGCCGTGCACCTGGCTCCCCTCCGGGAAGGCGACGCGATCGCCGACGACGATCGACTGCTTCAGGGTGGCCACCACCTCATCGCCGACCTGGGCGGTCTCCGAGGTCAGCTCGGCCGGAAACGACAGGGCGAGCTGGGTGCCGGCCGGTACGGTCAGAGTCACCGACGTCGGAGCGACTGGCGCGGGCGCGGCCGCCCGATGCTCCTCCGGGATGGCGCTCGTGTGCGAGCGGCTCGGGGCGGGCGCCGCCGGAGGCGGAGCCATGGGTGCGGCCGCTTGCTCCTGGGTGGGCGGCGGCGGAGCCGGCTGCTCAGCGGGCGGCGGAGCCTGCTCGGCGGTCTGATCGGGCGGCTGCTGGGCGCTCTGACCACATCCCACGACGCCACACAACATCACGCACGCAAGCAGTAAGGCGACAGGCGTGAATCGATTCATGGAAAAAGTCCCTCCTCAATGAGTCCGACGGGCTCTATATAGCCGCTCGATCTCCGGCGGTCAAATCCATCCAGCCTGCTTCGGTTTTCCGGATATCCATCCAATATCCGGTTCATTGGATACTGCTCCAGCCTATCGAAGTGCCGCAACACCGGCGAAGACCCTACCAAAACCTACGGATCACCCGGTTTTTGCCTCATGTCATTGAGCCGCTTGCGCTTGGCAGCCAACTTGCTCTTGGCGGCACCGCGGTGCGGGCCGCTTTCCGAATTCCCGCCCGCCTCAACACCTCAAAGATTCATCGCAAGTCAGGCAGCAGTCGCGCTCGACCGCCTCGCCGGGTTACTCGTCCCCGGTGAAAGCGCCCCGGTGGCCCGGGGACTCATGCAGAGACGGGGGGCCTCATGCGTCTGTTTTTCAACTTGTTTGGGGAGGAACACCGGGAATGAGAAAGGTCATCTTCAGTGCGCTTCTGCTCGCGGGCGTGGCGGCGTTTTTCGCGCCGGTCGTCTTCGCGCAGGAAGAGAAGCCGTTCACCATCCACGGCGAGGTTCGCACGCGGATGGAGTACACGGACAACGCCAACGACTTCACCGACTCGGGCACGGATCCCGGCCTGGGCTCCAATGACGACCAGGCCAGCTACTGGCCGTACCGCATCCGGATCGCGGCCGAGGGTCATTTCACCAAGAACGTCAGCGCCTGGATCGAGCTGCAGAACGCGGGCGTCTTCGGCGGCGACTTCACCGGCCCGGTGAAGAACGGCAACGTGTTCGGCTTCGCGGCCGACTCGGGTGTCAGCCTGTACCAGGGGAACCTGACCCTCGACAAGCTCTGGAGCGATCACTTCAGCCTCACCTTCGGCCGGACCGAGCTGGTGAAGGGCAACGAACTGCACCTCGGCGACCTCGACTTCTACGCCGGGATCGTCCACGACGGCGTGATCGCCAACTGGGACCTGAAGAAGGTGGACATCACCGGCTGGTACACCCGTCCGATCGAGGGCAGCGCCTTCCACCCCGACAACTCGATTCCTCCGTCCGCGGTCCTCATCAGCGGAACTCCGGCGACGGATTACTTCTGGGGCGCCTACGTCACCTGGGACATCGCCAAGGAGCAGGGTCTCGACCTGTACTTCATGGAGAACCGGAATCGCGCCTTCGGTGTCGACACCCCGACCACGGTGGACATGGTGGGAGCCCGCTGGTTCCATGACAACGTCACGAAGAACGGCGCGGTCTGGAACGCCGAGGTGGCCCAGCAGTTCGGGCAGATCAGCGACCTCTCGACGCCGGGCGT
>DASYQE010000052.1:0-15596 GCA_036005805.1 Candidatus Polarisedimenticolia bacterium
AGGAAGACCGTGCCGGGGCCCGGCAGGTCCTCCGCCACGACCGCGTTGAGAATCGCGCTGGTGATGCCCCCCTGCACGATGATCTCCCCGAACTTCGAGGCGCGGGCGGCGGCCTCGTCGTAGTGCAGGGGATTCCGATCCCCCGAGATTTCCGTGAACAGCTCGATGTCGCGCGCCGAGACGTCCCGCGAGCGCTCCGCCCGCTGGCCGACCTTCGGTGGGCCCGCAGGCCAGACCTCGTTCATGGCCGTTCTCCCTTACAAGGCTCGCGAAAGCCAGTGGGCGATGTTCAGCGCGAGCTGCCGGTTGTCGTACGCGCGCACGTTCATCCCGACCGGCGGGTCGCCGCGGGGACGCTGCGCCCGGAGCATGCCCGCGTCCGCCAGGACGACGACCCGCCCCGCGCCGAACGTAAGCGCGAGTCCCTGGGCCCGGCCGGCGGCGCCGACGGGTTCGCCGTAGTTCATTTCGATGCGGACGTCGCTGCCATCCCGCGTCACGCGGGGAGTTCCCGGCGGTCGATCGGTGGCGGCGTCCGACAGGGACAGGAAGGGCACGGCGCCGGCGGGCCCCCGCAGCGACGTTCCCGTGAAGGTCAGGACCTTGCGCACGCGCTCGGCCTCCTTCCGGCCGCGGACAATCGGATGGTCCAGAAGGAGCCGGTTCTCGTCCGAGAAGACCAGATGGCTGTCCCCGCGCTCGGGATCGTGCTGCGCGGGATCCTGCGTCATGCCCGCCGACAGATCGATGCCGAAGCGCTTCGCGAGGGGGGCCAGCGCCGCCCCGAACGGCCAGTGATCCGCGACCAGGAGCAGCGCCCCGCCGCCGCGGACCCAGGTTTCGATGGCGCCGGCTTCGTCCTCCGGGTAGGCCGCGCCGTCCTCCGTTTCGTTCGCCCCGCGCGGGACCACGAGCAGCAGCACCGATACCCCTTCCAGGGTCGCTGCCGACAGGGGCTGCCTGGAGACCCGGACGGTGTAGCCGTCGCCGCGCAGAAGATCCGCGAGCGGCTTGTAGCCCGTGGTCGTCGTATGGATGTTGCGATGACCCTCGTCGTACAGCACCACCGGCCCGCCGCCGGGATAGGCGGGCTCTTCCACGCGGGTCTCGAAGGCGGGGTCGTAGGGCTGCTCACCCTTCAAGAGCCACACAGCGCCACCGGCGAGCGCGGCCAGCAGCGCCGCGCTGGCGACCGCGACGGTCACGCCTCTGCGCGTCATGGGGAGAGCGAACTAGAACATGCCGTTGCCATGCTGTGCCTCCGAGGGGACGGCCTGGAGGACATCCCAGTGTTCGACGATCTTTCCTGCCGCGTCGAACCGGAAGATGTCGATGCCGGCCCAGTCCTTGTTCGGGTCCGTGGGCCACACCTGGTGGCAATGCAGCACCACGAGGTCGCCTTCGGCGACGGAGCGCTTGATGAAGACCTGCTTGCCGGGGTAGTCGCGCGCCATGCGCTCGAAGTACTCGATGAACGCCTTCTTGCCGTCCGCGACCTGGGGGTTGTGCTGGGTGTACGTGGCGCCCGCGAAGCGATCGATCGCCTCCCCGGGCCGGCAGTGGTTGAACATCAGCTCGTAGAAGCCGATCGCGTTGCGGCGGTTGCGCTCGAGAGTGGACGTCATGGGACTTGCCTCCCGCCTCACGGCGGCAATCTAGCATGCCGACCCATCTCGCCCGAATCGTTCCGGTGTGTTGTCACCTGTCTCCGGGCGCCATGGTGACGACGGTCTTGCCCTTTGCGCGCCCCTGCTCCACGTAGGCCATCGCCGCGAGCGTCTCGTCGAAGGGAAACGTGCGGTCGAGGACCGGACGCAGCGCGCCCGCATCGTAGAGGGCGGCCAGGGTCTTCAGCTGGGCGCCGTGCGCTCGCATGAAGAGGAACGCGTAGCGCACTCCCAGGTGTCTGGCCTGTGCCCGCACTTTGCGGCTCAGGAACGCCATCAGGGGTTTCAGGAGTGGCCGGCCAATCTGAACGGCGAACGCGACATCCGGTGGACCGACCACGCTGATGGCCAGCCCGCCGGGTTTGAGCACTTTCAGTGACTTTGCGATGTTGTCGCCGCCAAGGGAGTCGAGCACGACGTCATAGTCGGGAGGCGACTCGGAAAAATGCGTCCTGGTGTAGTCGATGACTTCGTGGGCGCCGAGGCCGCGCAGCTTCTCCGCATCCTTGCCGTTCGCAGTGGTGGCGACGTAGGCGCCCATGTGCCTGGCGAGCTGGATGACGGTCGAGCCGAGTCCTCCTGCGCCGGCGTGAATGAGGACCTTCTGCCCCGGTGTGATGTGCGCCAGCTCGACCAGTGCCTGCCAGGCGGCAAGCGCGACGAGCGGGAGGGCCGCAGAGTCTTCCATCGTGAGTGATTGTGGCTTGAGGGCGATGTCCGCGACATCGACGGCGATGTAATCCGCGAAAGCCCCGATGCGCAGATCGCGGGGGCGGGAGTAGACCTCGTCGCCGACCTTGTAGTCCCGGACCTCGCGACCGACGCGCGTCACGATGCCTGCGAGATCGTGTCCGAGCACGAACGGTATTCTGTATTTCAGCAACTGCCTGAACTCCCCGTTGCGGACCATCTTGTCCAACGGGTTGATGCTGGCGGCACTCACCCGGACGAGAACGTCACGCGGCCCGACCGTGGGTTCTGCGACCTGGGCGGGACGCAGGCCGTTCGCGCCATATGTCTGGACGACGAATGCTTTCATGGACGTCCTGACTCGGCCGCGGCGCCTCTCTCCAGCTCAGCCACGTCGAGCTTCACCATCGTCATCATGTGCGACTTGCCTGGTCGCCCCATGACCATCCTCTCAAGAAACGGGGTCCCGGGGAACCCCGGGCGGTTCGGGGACGTCTTCGCAGGAGAGGCAGCGATGGAGGTCTGACCGGTCACCGATGCGCGCGCTCTGCTGAGATCGCGGGACGCATCGGTCTTCGCGGCCACCCCTTGCATGCCGCGAACGCGTGCGTTACACTACTGAACCAGATGGTTCAGTATAAGTCGACCCGACTGGATGCGTCGTTCGCGGCGCTCGCGGACGCCACCCGGCGCGGCGTCCTGGAGCAGCTCGGGCGGGCCGACGCTTCGATCACGGACCTGGCCGGGAAGTTCCGCATGACGCTCACGGGCATGAAGAAGCACGTCGGCGTCCTGGAGCAGGCGGGGCTCGTCACCACGAAGAAGATCGGGCGCGTGCGGACGTGCCGGCTGGGCCCGCGCCGGCTGGAGGAAGAGACGGCGTGGCTCGAGAGGCACCGCCGGCGCTGGGACGCGCGCTTCGACGAGCTGGACAAGGTTGTCGAGGAACTGACTCGAAAGGAGAAAAGCGATGAACGCAAGAATCGCAAGTGAGCCCGGTCCCGCGAAGAACCGAACCACGGTGGAACGGACGTCGGACCGCGAGGTGGTGGTCACGCGGACCGTCAACGGCCCGGCGCGCCTCCTGTTCGAGGCCTTTACCAGGGCCGAGCTGTTCAGGCGCTGGTGGGCGCCCAGGTCGATGGGAATGACCCTGCTGTCCTGCGAGCTGGATGCCCGGGTCGGAGGCAGGTACCGGTTGGTCTTCGACGCAGTCCCCGAGCCGGTCGCGTTTTTCGGCACGTATGTCGAAGTGAAGCCGTATTCGCGGCTCGCGTGGACCAATGAGGAAGGTGGCGAGGGCGGGCCTGTCACCACGGTGACCTTCGAGGAAAAGGGCGGCAAGACGCTGGTGGTCGTGCACGAGAGCCATCCTTCGAAGGAAGCGCTCGACGCGGCCGGCACCGGAGCCGCCGAGGCCATGCGCGAGACGTTCGATCAGCTGGACGAGCTGCTGGTCGCCCTGGGGGAGAGCTCGGGACAGTGACAGAGAGGTCGATCTCGCGATCGGTCGTCCGATAGTCCCGGCTCACACGGACCGGGGCTGTCGGTTTCCAAGGAGCGTCGTCTCACTTGTCCCGACCGTCAGTCGACGTCTCATCTCGTCCACTTTGCATTACCCAGCCGGGAACAGCAGCCGTCGCGGAGATAAGCGGACACTTTGTGGCTGCGAACCGGGTCAGGCTCGAGCGTTCTCCACCAGCGTGGCCATCTGCACGAATTCGACGCTGGGGCGGACTCCGTAGAGACGCGTGACGCCCTCCAGGAGCGCATCGGAGAAGAAGGTTCTGGCCGCATCCTCGGAGTCCCAAACGTAGAAATTGGTGGCCTCACGCTTTGCGGCATTGATCGTAAACGCCTTGGAGCGCAGCCCGGGCATGCCTTCGAACCGGACGCGTGCCGCCTGGGCGATGTTCCGCAGGGCCGGCTCATCGAAATTGTCGGTATAGCGAAACGTGACAAAGACGCCGATCATGCTGGACCTCCCTTCGCTGCGGCTAGCTGGTGATCGGTCCAATCGAGCATCCCGGATTCCCGGGCTGCTTGGCACACACGACCGCACGGGTCGCCATCTGCTCCGTGTGGATAATCGCAGGCTTTTCGTAGGGCTTCTTCATATTCGCCTCCCCCTGGCTGGCCGCCGGGCATTGCTGGGGGAAGGCTAGCACCGAGGGGGGCGCCGAAGACTTAAGGAATCCTGAAATGGCGTACGAAGTCCCGTGCACGACAAACCTTCTTGTCAGGAAGTCGGCTCGTGCGGCGCCACGCGGGTCTTCGTCAGGATCAGCACGGCCGGGAGCGTGGTCAGCGCGGTGAGCAGGCAGGTGACCGAGCCGATGGCGCAGACGATGCCCATCGACTTGAGACCCGGGTAATTGGAGAGGCCGATGGTGCCGAAGCCGGCGACGTTGGTGAGCGCCGCCATCACCACGGCCTTGCCGGTCTCGAGCAGCCCGGCCGGGTTGTCGAGGCCTTCCTGCGTGATGCGGTGGATGAGGTGGATGCCGTAGTCGATGCCGACGCCGAGGATCATGCAGGTCACGAAGGCGTTGACGAAGTTCATCTTGATGCCGCACAGGTGCATGGCGGCGAGCATCCACAGGACCCCGAGCAGCACCTGCATGTTGGCGAGCGCCGTCAGCCAGACGCTCTTGAAATCGAGCCACAGCAGCACGGTCACGAGCGCGATACCGAGGAGGACCGCGCGCCAGGCGTCGCGCTTGAAGATGCGCCGCAGCTCCGCGCTGGCGATGTTGACGCCGGTGATCTCGATCCCGTCCTTCGGCTTGTCGAGGGCGCGCACCAGGTTCTGCGGCACGACGCGCTTCGCCTTCGGGTCGGACGGGAAGATGTAGGTCACCGAGGTCCAGGAGCCGTCCTCCTCCTGGTGCACGTAGCGACGCACGAAGCGGTCGAGACCGGCCGCCTCGAGATCGGCGATGGTCACCGGGCGCTCCGGGTGGAGCATCGCCGGGAGCGAGCCGAGGTAGGCGTCGTACGCGCCGGCGCGGAAGCCATGACGGTCGAGCGCGGCGCGGAAGGTCCTGTCGATGCGGGCGACGTCGAAGCGGTCGGCGGCGTGTTCGTTCAGGGCCGCGATCACCGCCCGCTGATCTTCGGCGGCCGGCAGGTAGGTGAAGATCGACTCGTAGCCGAGAAGCGTTCCGTCCTTCACGAAGCCGTCGAGAAGATGATTGGCCGTGCGGTTGCGCGCCATCATCGTGTCGACGTCGGCCCCTTTCGCGACGACCATCATCGGGTTGAAGGAGGCGCCGAACTCCTTCGCGATCGTCTCCTGGATGCGCACCCCCTTGTTGTTCGGGGAGCGCAGGTCCTGCACGCTGTCGCTGAACTCGACGTGCCAGGCGTGCCAGCCGGCGAACAGGGTCAGGAGGAGCGAGCCGACGAGGACGGGCGTCGGATGGCGCGTGCTCCAGATCATGATCCGCTCGAACCCGAAGGAGTGCAGGTAGAGCCGCTCGGTGATCGGCCGCTTGCGCGCCCGCCCGTCGTTCCAGGCGATCATCGCCGGCAGCAGGAACAGGATCGCCACCATGCACAGCAGGATCCCCGAGCCGACCAGGAAGCCGAAGTCCTTCAGCCCTTTGTACTCGGTGATGCACATCGCGTAGAAGGTGCCGGCGGAGGTGACGGCGCCGGTGAAGACGCCGAACGCCGACGAGCCGAAGACCTTCTGCATCGCCGCGTCGAGCGGCAGCCCGCGGTGCCGCTCCTCGATGTAGCGGCCGTACATGACGATGGTGAAGTCGGTCCCGAGGCCCATGAGCATCGCGGTGAAGCCGGTGGTCGCGGAGTTGAGCTGCCGCAGGAAGATCCACGCGACCGCGAGGGTGAGAGCCTGCCCGACCATGAGGGGCACGGCGGAATAGGCGATGGCGGCGAAGCGGCGGTAGCAGTAGTAATAGAGGAAGACGATCACCAGGAACGACAACACGCCGTTCCGGACCATGTCCTGCATGATGAGACCGCTGTCCTCGAGGGCGATGACGTAGCCGCCGCCGAGGCTCACGGCGGGAAGGCGCTGCTCGATCGCGGTGGGGGGCTTCGCCGCGGGCGTCCAGGAGATCCCGAGCAGCGAGGACGCGGCGCTCTGGGGGAGGGTCCGGCTGGTTCCCGGCAGCGCCGCCGCCGCGGTGGCCTCCGCCGCCCCGGCGCCGAGCACGTCGTGGGCGAACTCCTCGCGCGCGCCGCGGATCGCCTCGTTCACCTCGCCGATCAGCGTCTTCGTGAAGGTCAGGTCCTGGTTCGGCTTGATCGGCTTGACGATCACCAGCAACGCGCGCCCATCCTTCGTCGAGTAGTACCCGGCGCTCACGTCGAAGCGGATCGGGCCCCGGTTCCGCAGCACCGCCTCGAACAGGAGCGGGGTGACCTGCAGCGGGTCGGCTTCGAGAATGCGCTTGGCGAGAGGGGACGCCGGACCGGTGAGCTGCCGGATGTTCTCCGCGGTCTGCGCCTCGATCCCCTGGTCGCTGAACTTCGCCGCCACCGCGTCGAGCTTCGACGGCGGCAGGAACAGCATCTGGTTCTTGCGCAGGAAACCGAAGAAGGGCCCGCCGGTGTCGAGCTTGTACTCGACGTAGCGGACGCTCGGCAGCTTCTGCAGGCGCGCCGCCAGGATGTCGGCGAACGACTGCAGCTCCTCGACCGCGACGGTGTCGTCCTCTTCGTCGGCGTCCGCCGGGACGAAGCCGTCCTCGGTCATCTCCGAGTCGTTCCCCGTCGCGCCGGCCGCCGGGTTCGTCGCGGCGCCGCCTGCGGCCGGCGTGGCCGCCGTCGTCGTCGCGGGCGCCGCTTTCGTCCGCGGCGGCGCCTCGAGCAGCACCAGGAGGTAGTCGAGGCTGCCGAAGTCGGAGAGCGACTGGCGGAAGGTGTTGACCACCCGGTTCCCCTTCGGAACCAGGTTCAGGATGTCGCCGTCGAGCCGCAGCCGCTTGCCGATGAGCGACGAGAGGACGACGAGCAGGATCGTGACCGTGAAGACGACGCCGTAGCGGCGCCGCGCGAAGTCCTCGATCCGGAGGAAGAGTCCCTTCTTGAGGGCCAATCAGGCTCCTCTAGATGTCCCGCCGGCCTTCGAGCGCCTTGCCGACGGTCACCTCGTCGGCGTACTCCAGCTCGCTGCCGACCGGCAGGCCCAGCGCGATGCGGGTGACGCGCACGCCGATGGGCTTGAGCAGGCGCGACAGGTAGACGGCGGTCGCCTCGCCCTCGACGTTCGGGTTGGTGGCGAGGATGACCTCCTTCACCGTGCCGTCGCGCAGCCGCTCGAGCAGCGGCGCGATCTTGAGGTCATCCGGCCCGATACCGCGCAAGGGCGCGATCGACCCGTGCAGGACGTGGTAGCGCCCGCGGAACTGGCCCGACTTCTCGATGGCGACGAGGTTGTGCGGCTCCTCGACGACGCACAGGCCCGACGGGTCGCGGTCGAGGTCGGCGCAGACGAGGCAGGGATCGGTGTCGGTGATGTTGAAGCAGATGGAGCAGAGGCGGATCTTCTCCTTCACCTCGACGATCGCCTGCGCCAGGGCGCGCGCGTCTTCCGCATCGCCGCGCAGGATGTGGAAGGCGAGGCGCTGCGCCGACTTCTGGCCGACGCCGGGGAGCTTGCGCAGGCGCTCGATCAGTTTTTCGAGGGGGGCGGCGAACTGCATCGGCGGCGGACGGCTCCCGGAATCCTAGAAGCCGAGCCCGGGCATCTTCAGGGAGCCCATCGTTTTCTGGAGCTCCTCTTCGAGCTTGCGGTGCGCCTCGTTCAGCGCGGCGAGGACCAGATCCTCGAGCATCTCGGCGTCATTGGAGGCGACCGCCTCGGGCTTGATGCCGACCCTGGTGACGGCGTGGTTGCCGGCCATCTGGATCGTCACCATCCCGCCTCCCGAGGTCCCCTCGACGGAGAGGGCGGCGATCTCCTTCTGCATCTTCTCCTGCATCTTCTGGGCCTGCTTCATCAGCAGCCGCATGTCCATGGTCTTCTCCCAAAGCGCCGCGGCAGCGGCGCTGCTCAAATTAGAGCGGCTCGACGTCGATCAGCTCGCCGCCGAAGAGTTCCAGCATCGAGCGGACCGAGGGATCCCCGAGCGCCCGGTCCTTGAGCGCCTGCCGCTCGGCGTCGTCGAGCTTCGGCGCCGCCGGACGGCCCGGTGCCGACTTCGGCGCGCCCGCAGACGACCCGCGCGGCGCGACATCGGATCCGAGAGCGGCGCGCGGTGGCGGGACCCAGTGCGGCCGCGGAGCGGCGAAAGTCGCGCCCGGCACCGCTGCCGGCGGCGCCGGGGCCGCGGCCGCGCCGAGCGCCATTGGCTCGAAGGAACCGGGAGCGCCGGTCTCGACGACGATGCGCAGGTCGCACCCCGACAGCTCGCGCGCCGTCTTCTTGAGGTACTCGGTCACGTCGCGGCTCTGCACCTTGTCGCGGAAGAAGGTCTGCTTCTCGCTGAAGACGATGCGCAGCGCGTCCTCCGCCGGCTGGATCCAGATCGCCTGCTCGAGCATGCTGCCGATGGTCACGCGCTCCTCGTGCACCCGCTGCAGCAGCGCCTCGACGAATGCCTGCGAAGGAACCGGCGCATCGGTGGCCGACAGGACGGGGACGCCCGCCGGCAACGGCTCCGCGACCGGCATGACCGCCGCCGGGGCCGGAGCGGCGCTCATGGTGCGCGACGAACCGGGGCCGGGTGTCGCGGGGGAGGCGCGGCCGGCAGACGCCGTGCCGCGCCCGGTGTCGGGCGGCATCGATCCGACCGGCTTCGGTCCTCCCGGCTGCGGCGTGGGACCCCCCGGTCCTTCGAGCGCCGCGAGGATCTCCTCGATCGGCTTGAGGTCGGCGAGACGCGCCAGGCGGATGCCGAGCGCCTCGAGCAGGAACCGGGCGTGGGTCGAGTTCTTGATCCGCCCCTCTTCGCGCGTGACGATCTCGATGAAGCGCAGCAGCTCGTCCTCGCTCCACAGGGCGGCGCGCTCCGACAACGCGCGAATCTCCTCCGCCGTGCCTGCGAGGTACTTCGCCGGGTCGCTCACCGTGCGGGCGAGCAGCAGGTCGCGCGCCTGGGCCAGGACGTCCTCGAGGAACTCGACCGGCTGGTAGCCTTTTTCGAAGAGGGTGTCCACGATGGCGACGATGCGGTCGCAGTCGCGGCCGCGCACCGCCTGGAAGAAGTCGAGGATCAGCTCGCGATCGACGACGCCGAGGATGGTGCGCGCCTTCTCGTCGGTGACCGTCGTCCCCGAGAAGGCGATCACCTGGTCGAGGGCCGACAGCGCGTCGCGCAGCGATCCCTCGGCGACCCGCACGATGAGGTCGGCGGCCATAGGCTCGATGGTCACGCCTTCGCCGGCCGCCACCTTTTTGAGTTGCTCGAGCAGGACCGACGGCGCCACCTTCTTGAACTCGAAGTGCTGGCAGCGCGACAGGATGGTGCGCGGGATCTCGCGGTATTCCGTGGTCGCGAAGATGAAGACCACCTGGGGCGGCGGCTCCTCGAGCGTCTTGAGGAGCGCGTTCCACGCCGGATCGGTCAGCATGTGCACTTCGTCGATGATGAAGACCTTGTAGCGATCGCGCGCCGGCGAGTAGCGCACCGTCTCGCGCAGCTCGCGCACGTCGTCGATGCCGCGGTTGCTGGCGCCGTCGATCTCCAGCACGTCGAGCGAGCGGCTCTGCGCGATCTCGAGGCACGAGGAGCAGGTGTTGTCCGGGTGCGCCGTCGGCCCACGCTCGCAGTTGAGCGCCTTGGCCAGCAGGCGCGCCACCGTCGTCTTGCCGCAGCCGCGCGGCCCGGAGAACAGATAGGCGTGATGCAGCCGGCGCTGCTCGACGGCGTTCTCCAGGGTCTGGATGATGGGGCGCTGGCCGACGACCTCCTCGAAGGTCTGCGGCCGGTACTTGCGGGCGATGACCTGGTAGCTCATCGGGGGTCGATTCTAAAGCCGGTCTGAAGGCCGGTCCGAGCGGACCCGCGGCACCTGCGAGGTCCGCCTTACGGCTGCTCCCTTCCGGGCCTGACCGGGTTCGGTGGTTCGCATCGCGCGGGGCTCGGGCCGGCCATCACGCCGGCTTCCCCTGCAATGTCAGTCGATCGGAACTCGGATTTCGCGACTCGAATTGCGACCGCGGGATGCTAACCCGATCGATCGCGGGGTGTCAACGAATCGCGGTCCCACGGGCGCCCGGTGCGCACCGGTTCGACGCCGCGCGCCTTCCGGGTTAGACTCCACGCCTTCGATGCGAACCGGGATCCCCTTTGCGCTGCTTGCGGCGCTTCCGCTGCTCCTCGCGGCCGCCCCGGCCCCTGCCCCGTCCGCGGCTCCGGCCGCCGCCTCGAAGCAGGGTCCGGCGCTCACCCCGGCCAAGGCTGCCGACGTGAAGAAGGCCATCACGGCACCGGGGGCGAAGGCCGTGCTGGTGAACATCTGGGCCTCCTGGTGCGGTCCGTGCCGCGACGAGTTCCCCGACGTCCTCAAGATCCGTCGCGACCTGGGTTCGCAGGGGGTGCGGGTCATCCTGGTCTCCGCCGACTTCGACGACGCCGGCGCCAGGGCCGATGCGGTGAAGTTCCTGTCCGACATGGGGGTCGATTTCCCATCCTTCATCAAAGTCGGGAAGGACGAGGAATTCATCGACGGGCTCGCGAAGGAGTGGACCGGCACGCTGCCCGCGACCCTGGTCTACGACGGCCAGGGAACGCTGCGCGACCTGCGCGAGGGGAAGCAGTCCTACGAGACGTTCCGCGGCATGGTGGAGAAAGTCCTCAAGGACGGGAGCGCCCGCCCGGCTTCGTGAGGCCGGACCCGCCGCGAGGCGGCCCGCAGACGACGCACCGAACAGGGTGGTCCCCTGAACATCAAGGAGGATGTTTCGATGAAGCAGTCGCTCGCACTCGTCTCCCTCGCCGTCCTCGTGGCGGCCTTCGCTGTCGCGCCGTTGTTCGCTCAGGATGCGCCGAAGCCCCTGGCGATCGGCGGGGCCATTCCGATGGCCGACCAGAAGATGAAGAACGTCGACGGCAAGGAGATCGCCGTGGCCGACGTGAAGGGGGCGAAGGGGACCTTGGTGGTCTTCACCTGCAACGCCTGCCCGTACGCCAGGGCCTGGGAAGATCGCATCGTCGCTCTGGGCAACGAGTACAAGTCGAAGGGGATCGGCGTCATCGCGGTCAACGCCAACGACCCGGAGAAGGTGGCGGAGGACGGCTACGACCAGATGAAGACGCGCGCCCAGGACAAGCACTTCGGCTTCCCGTATGTCGTGGATGCGACCTCGGGCCTGGCGAAAGCCTACGGCGCCTCCCGCACTCCGGAGGCGTTCCTGTTCGACGCGCAGGGCAAGCTCGTGTACCACGGCACCATCGACGACAATGCCCAGGATCCGGAGAAGGTCTCCTCGCGGTACCTGTCGGACGCGCTCGCCGCGGTGTCGAGCGGCAAGGACGTGCCGGTGAAGGAGACCAAGGCGATGGGCTGCGGGATCAAGTTCCGCGCCTGATTCATCCGGGCTCTGCCGCCGCGCCGCGAATGGCGGCCGGCCGCGGCGTCGCGTGCACGGGGCTCTTGCGCGCGCCGCGCAGCGGCTTCTCGACGAAGGAATAGGCGGCGCTGGAGATCGCATAGACCGCGGCCAGGGTCGTGAGGAACAGCAGCGGCTCGGGCAGGAACCCCAGGTGCTCCTTCACCGGAGAGACGATCACCTGCTGGTAGAGATAGACCGAGTAGGAGATGGTCCCCAGGTAGCGCACCCAGCGCCACTCCAGCCACTTCCATCCCGGCGTGGTGGCGAAGGTGATGGCCTGCAGGAGCAGGGTCATCAGAAGGATCGGGTTGACGATGAACCCGATGAGGTTGCGGTATTCGACCCCCCAGATCTTCTCGCACACCGCCGACGCCCCGATGAGCACGAGGGTCAGAAGCGGCATGAGAGCGTTGTCGGTCACGACCGACACGATGGACCGCATGCTGCCGGTCCTGAGGAGCACGGCCACCAGGCACCCCAGCAGCAGGTGGTCGGCGCGCATGTCGAACGCTTCGTAGACGTATCCCTGCGGCACGGCGCCGGAGAGCCACATGACGCTGCGGTAGACCCAGATGGCCGCGATGATGACCACGAGCGTGCCCGCCAGGCGGCGCCGGTCGCGCCGCAGCGCCAGGAACAGGAGCGGCCAGAGAAGGTAGAACTGCAGCTCGAGGGCGAGCGCCCAGGTGTGGCTGAACGCCGTGTTGGGGTCGCCGACGAGCCCCTGCCAGTAGTTCACGACGAACAGGCAGGCCGTGATGACCTGCGCCCAGACGATCCGCTTGTCGAAGACGAGCAGGGCCGCGGTCGCGGCGATCATGAAGACGAAGAATGCCGGCACGATGTGGCGCATGCGGCGGACGTAGAAGGCGCGGACGCCGATCGTACCCTTGCGGTCCTCCTCGCCGAGCAGCAGCCAGGTGATGAGGAAGCCGCTGAGCACCAGGAAGTTCATCACCCCGAGCCCGCCGGGCGCCCATCGCGGGGCGTAGTGGTAGGCGATGACTGCGAACGATCCGAGGGCCCGCATCCCGTCGAGGCCGGGGATGCGCCGGGCCGCCAGGCCCGCCGTGAGACTCGCGGGATAGCCCGCTTCGCGCGATCCGGTTGGCGACGCCTGCTCCTGCATGCGGTCCGTGCCGATCTCCCCCGCCCCCGGGTCCTGTCTCGAATGAGGCAGACAGCGTAGAAGCGGGATCGGCGCGCGGCAAGTCGGGCGCTCTCTGCGTGCGCTGTCGGGAAATGCGCGCCGGTCGCGGAGCGGCGCGGAGTCGCGATCCGGGCCGTCGCGATCGTCTCCGACGGGCCGGATCGATCGACGATCGGTTGCCGTGAAACGCTTGGTGGACGCGGCGTTCGAGTCGTCGGGAAATGCCGCGACGGGAATACCAATTCCTGCCGATTGTCCCTCCTGCACCCGCGCCGTACAACGTGGGCCATCAGAAACGTGACGCTGTGACGGACGTCCAACGGCGGATTGCGGCGTCGTTCCGGGAGGCCCGATGAAGCGAACGCGAAACAGCAGAGAGAAAACGACGGCGCGGGGCGCGGGCCTCGCGGTCTTCGTTTTGCTGCTGTCCGGCGTGACGCTGCCGGGCCCGGCGCACGCCGCGGCCGAGGCCGCCGGCGCCGGGATGGACGGAGGCGGCTGCCTCACCACCCAGGACGACCAGCGCATCACGCACGGCTTCGATCTGCACTGCGATGCCGACGATCCCCCCAACACGCTCGACATCGACTGGGAAGGGCACCGCTTCCACCTGGCCGAAGTCGGAAGCGCCCGCTGCATCGACGACCCGGCGATCGATCTGGAGCCGCCGGTCGCCGGCTTCGACACCGTCAGCGGCACGGGGACCGGGCGCCTGAACGACGAGGACGGCGCGACGGTGGAATGGGTTTTCAGCGACGCAGGGGCCGCCGGGGTCGAGGACCGCGCCGCCATCATCATCAAGAACCCGTCGGGCGATGTCGTGCTCGACGTGTCCGGCACGCTCACCTACGGCAACCACGAGGCTCACGAATGACCCCGGGCTCCGCAGCGGACGCGGGGACCCCTTCTTCTCTTGCAGCGGAGGTTCCCATGAACGAGGTCGCGAATTGGCACGTGCTCCAGACCCGCAGCCAGTGGGAGCAGCAGGTGCATGACTCCCTGGCCGACGCCGGCTACGAAGTGGCCCTGCCGCGGACGCGGCGCTGGACCACGCCCAAGGGCGAGCAGCGCGGCTGCGGCGCCCCGCTCTTCCCGGGCCACCTCTTCGTCCGCGGTCCGCTCGACAAGGACGCCCTGGACGGGGTGCGCCGGACGCGCGGAGTCATCGCGATCGTCGGTCGCGACCACCCCGTGGTCCTGCCCGAGGCCGAGATGGAGACCATCCGCCACGTCGTGGACTCGGGTGTTGCGACGGTGCCGCACGCGTTCCTGTGCGTCGGCCGGCGCGTGCGCGTCCGCGAGGGCGTGCTCGGCGGCATCGAGGGAATCCTGGCCCGCTCGCGTCCCGGGAAGGCGTTCTTCGTGATGTCGTTCCCGGTCCTGAAGCGCAGCGTCGCCGTCGAGATGGAGGCCGGCTCGGTCGAGCCGCTCGATCTCCCCGTCGCGCTCCCGCGGCGTCGCGACCCGGTCCGCATCCTGCCGATCGCCCACGATCCGCTGCGGGCGGCCTGACATGTACGGCTACGCGACCACCGATGTCCCGGCCGCCACCTCGGCCGCCGGTCCCGCCCTGCTCGTCCTGTGGCGGCGCCGGCGCGGCTGGTTCCTGGCGGTGCTCGCGGTCGTCTTCTCCGGCGCCGCGGCGGCCGTGGCCGCGCTGCCGGACCTGTACAAGGGCTCGGTCTCCATCCTCGTCGAGCCGCGCAACATCGCGCAGTCGGTGGAGGAGAAGCCGCAGGCGGACGACTCGGAGGCGCGGCTGCAGGCGATCCGCGAGCAGGTGGTGGCGCGCGCCCCGCTGCAGGCGCTCATCGAGCGCTTCGACCTCTATCCCCGGCTGCGCGTCGGGTCGTATACCCCCGAGGAGGCGATCGAGGCGATGCGCCGCAACGTGCGCTTCGATCTCAAGTCCTCCGATCCCTCCTCGGCGCGCGGCGGCACCATCGCGTTCAACCTCAACTACCTCTCCGAGGACCCGCGCCTGGCGGCGCAGGTCGCCAACGCGCTCGCCACCGGCTTCATCAAGGCGAACGTGCAGGGCCGGGCGCGGCAGGAGGGCCAGGCGGCCGACTTCCTGTCGACGCAGCTCGCCGAGGCGAAGACGAAGCTCGAGGACCAGGAGAAACGCCTCTCCGCCTACAAGGAGAAGAGCAACGGCGAGCTGCCCGAGCAGGTGGAGTCGAACCTCTCCACCCTGACGCGCCTCAACAGCCAGATGGCCTCCGCCGAGGACCGCGAGGCCCGCCTGCAGGACCGCCGCGACCAGCTCGCCAAGCAGGTCGCCTCGATCGACCCCGGCGTCGCGAACGCCGACGTGGGCGTCGCCGAGATGGAGCGGATGCGGCAGCAGATGGCCGAGCTGAAGACGAAATACAAGGACAAGCACCCCGCCGTCGTCGCCCTGCGCGAGCAGATGGAGGCGCTGGCGCGCCGCCTGAACGCGGGCGACGGCACGAAAGGCAACCTCGACGCCCGCGCGGCGGGCGCCGACGCGAACCCCGGCGGTGGGAGGACCCCTTCCACCACCCCCCACCCCCCGGACGGTCCGTCTTCCCCCGCC